>DASRXL010000059.1:0-59692 GCA_035654175.1 Phycisphaerales bacterium | reverse complement strand
CCGGCGATGGGCCGGGGGCGTATGGCGCGGCGGGGCCGGCGGTGGCGGCCGGCGCGTCGTGGTGCGCGGGCGGCATGCGGCCGGGGCCGGGTGCGGCGGGTACTGTGTGCGATCGCGGCGGGCGGCCCCGGCGGGGCATGTCCGGCGCGGGTCCCTTTCAAGTGCGGAGTGCGAACGATGGCAGGTCGAGGTGGAGCGGGCGTCGGTGTCGTGGTGACGATCTCGATCCTCAGCATTCTGTGCCTGGGGCTCTTCGTCAGCACCATCATCTTCTACGGCAACCTCAACAAGGCCGAGGGCGAGCTCGCCACCGCCCGCCAGGGGCTGAGCGAGTACATCAACACGCAGGAACGCCAGGACCCGCGTGTGACGAAGATCGCCGACGAGGCGCGGGCGGCGAAGAAGACCGTCGTGGGCTACCTCTCCGACTCGCTCTCGCAGGCGATCAAGACGATCAACGGCAACAGCCGCGGCACGTACGCGGAGGCGATGGAGCGGCTCGACGGCGAGCAGCTCCCGGGGATCGCGGAGGCGACGGGCTGGGCGGGCCAGGGGGAGGCGCCGAGCGTGGCGAGCCTGGTGCAGGCCGGCTCGTTCGACCAGCTGCTGACGCAGACCGACACCTACATCGGGTCGCTCAAGGGGCAGATCGCCTCGGCGCGCAAGGCGCAGGAGGTGGCCCAGGCGGACCTGAAGAACCTGCAGGACCTGATGGCCCAGCGCGACGCCCAGCACGCGGCGACGCTCGCGGCGGTGAACGAGGAGCTCGGGCGGTACCGGGCTGAGGTTGAGGCGTATCGCTCGGGCACCGAGCAGCACCAGCAGGACATGGAGTCGCGGGTGGGGCGCATCCAGACGGAGTCGCAGGCGCGGGAGTCGGAGCTGCTCGACCGGATCACGACGCTCGAGGAGGAGAACCAGCGCCAGCAGAACCAGCTCGAGGTGCTGCGCGGCGAGCGGAAGAAGGACCTGTTCCAGGGTCAGCCGGAGGAGTCGCTGGTGGACGGTCGCGTGGTGGCGGCCGACGCCGCGGAGGGCACGGCGACGATCGACCTGGGCCGGCGGGCGAAGATCCGCGTGGGGATGACGTTCGCGGTGTATGAGGAGGCGTCGGCGATCCGGCCGAACGAGGCGGGTGAGTACCCCGAGCCCAAGGCGTCGCTCGAGGTGATCCGGATCGACGAGAACTCGGCGATCTGCCGCGTGCTGCGCGAGCGGTCGGGCAACCCGGTGGTGCGGGGCGACGTGATCGCGAACGCGGTGTACGACCCGAGCAAGAAGTACAAGTTCCTGGTGGTGGGCAACTTCGACGCCAACCGCGACGGGATCGCGACCGAGGACGAGCGCCGCGGGATCGTGGCGATGATCGAGGACTGGGGCGGGACGGTGACGGAGGAGCTCACGGGCGACGTGGACTTCCTGGTGATGGGGCAGCGCCCGGCGCTGCCGCCGGAGCCGCCGATCAACGCGCCGATCCCGGTGGTGGAGCAGTATGTGCAGGCGCAGCAGGTGATCGAGCGGTACAACCGGCTGTTCCAGCAGGCGGGCTCGACCTCGATCCCGGTGCTGAACGAGAGCCGGCTGCGCACGCTGATCGGCGGGTTCTGATCCAGGAGCTTGGCTCGTGGGGGCGAAGCTCCCGACGGCGCTGCACATCCCGGCCTATTGGGCGCTGCGCGGGGCGCTCTCGCTGCCCCTCCTCGCCGGGCCGCGGGCCTCGCTCGAGGCGGCGCGGGGGCTGGGCCGGGCGTTCGCGCAGCTTCCGGTGAACCGCAAGCGGCTCGAGCGGGCGGCGGGGCACATCCGGCTGGCGTGCCCGGAGTTCGACGAGGCCGAACGGCGCGAGCACGCGGTCCGGGCGTACGAGCACCTCTTCATGCTGGGGGTCGAGGTGACGTTCGCCCCGCGCCTCATGAGCGAGGACGCCTGGATCCGCCACGCGGAGCTCGACAACATCGCGATCGGGCTCAGGACGATCATGACCGGGCGGCCGGTGGTGCTCATCACCGGCCACTGCGGCAACTGGGAGCTGCTGGGCTACACGATGGCGCTGCTCGGCTTCCCGATGCACGCGCTGTACCGGCCGCTGGACAACAAGCCGCTGGACGAATGGGTGCGGCAGACGCGCGGGCGGCGGGGGCTGCTGCTGCTCGATAAGTTCGGGGCGCTCAAGCAGATCCCGGGGCTGATGGGCGCGGGGGCGCCGATCGGGTTCGTGGCCGACCAGAACGCGGGCGACCGGGGGCTCTTCGTGCCGTTCTTCGGACGGCTGGCGTCCACGTACAAATCGATCGGGATGCTGGCGTATCACCACAGGGCGTCGATCGTGGTGGGCCAGGCGCGCCGTCTGGGGTGGAACGGGCGGGAGGACCGGCCGGTGCGCGAGGGGTTTGCCTCGCCGCACACGGGCGAACCGATCCGGTACCGCCTGGAGATCGAGGACGCGATCCACCCCGAGGACTGGGACAACCAGCCGGACCCGTTCTTTTACATGGCGGCGCGGTATCGTCGGGCGATCGAGCGGATGATCCTGCGGGCGCCGGAACAGTACTTGTGGATGCACCGGATGTGGAAGAGCCGCCCGCGGCACGAGCGGCTGAACCGGCCGTTCCCGGCGAGCCTGCGGCGGAAGCTCGAGAGCCTGCCGTGGATGACCTCGGCCGAGGTGGAGCGGGTGGTGGACCAGTCCGAGCGGGACCGGGGGTTCCTGGCCGAGCACGGGCTGACGCGCCTGCCGTAATCGTGGCGTGCGGCGGGAACGCCTTGCCCGGCGCGGGGCGGGCTGATTGAATGGAGACAGCGGGGCACGCTCTGCGGGGCGGGCCCGGGCGGGAGGGTTTATGAGCGACGGCGGCCGGCTTGACGACGTGCGCGTGCTGATCGTGGACGACGATCAGGACGTGCTCGAATCCATGGAGGCGGCGTTTCAGGCCGAAGGGGCGCTGACGCAGGCCGTCGGCGACGGCAACACTGCCGTGGACATCTGCCACGAGGACCCGCCGGACCTGGTGATCCTGGACATGATGCTGCCCGGGCGCTCGGGGTTCCTGGCCCTGGAGCGGATCAAGGGGCGCGAGGACTCGCCGCTGGTGATCATGGTGACGGCCAACGAGGGCAAGCGGCACCAGGCGTACGCGGAGAGCCTGGGGGTGGACCGGTATCTGCTCAAGCCGGTGCCGCTGGGGCGGCTGCTC
The DNA here is from genome assembly GCA_035654175.1 of Phycisphaerales bacterium. Lineage (GTDB taxonomy): Bacteria > Planctomycetota > Phycisphaerae > Phycisphaerales > UBA1924 > PNC22. Next base: position 56,498 of record DASRXL010000059.1, on the reverse strand, counting down.
GAGGAGTCGGTGGCGTTGCTCGCGGCGCGTGACAAGCGCTGAAGGGGGCGGGGTGGCGAAGAAGAGCCGCATGATGGTCCTCAGCCGCAAGGTTGAGGCGGGCGATGAGCCCCGGCCGCTGGGGACGCGGCCGGAGATCAAGCGGCTGCTGGCGGACTTCAACACGGCGCCGGACGGGGCGCCGGAGGGGTCGCTGGGGCTGGAGCGGCTGCACGGCCCGGGGTTCGTTGTCGAGCTGCCGACGAGCATCGACGAGCCGATGCAGGTGCTGGCGACGATCAACGACGACGAGACGGCGTGGCCGGTGCTGAGCCGGATCTGCCGCAAGCTGGGATGGTCGCTGATCGACGGCGAGAGCGGGCGGGCGTTCATCTGACGCGAGCCCGATGCGCGGGCGATCGCCGGGCCTGCGCACCCGGCGCGAAGGCGGCCGACGGTTGCGCCGGCGCATGGGCCTTCTCGCCCGGGCGCGGCTGCCGCGGCGTGGCCCTCGCTCGCGCTTCGGGCTCGGTTTTGCGGGGCATATCCTTCGGCATGCCCACGTACGTGTATGAGGTCATCGACAAGGAGGGGAAGGGCACGGGCGAGTTCTTCGAGTGCGTGCAGTCGATGAAGGAGGCGGCGCTGACGGAGCACCCGGAGACCGGGGAGCCGGTGCGGAGGGTGCCGCAGGCGCCGATGATCGCGGGGAAGTGGTCGGACATGGGGAGCAAGAGCCGGCTCTCCGACAAGAACCTGGACCGGCTCGGCTTCACCAAGTACGAGCGCAAGGGCGACGGGTACTACGAGAAGACGGCGGGCAAGGGCCCGGACACGATCCACAACCCGGGGCCATGAACGGGCACGCGGGCCAACCTCTGGACGAGGAGGAGATCGCGGCCGCGCGGTCGTGGCTCGCGGCGGCGGTGGAACCGCAGATCTCGGGCGAGCTGGAGCTGGTCTACGAGGCGATCGCGCGGGCGGTGGCGCAGCGGCGGCCGGTGTGCGACGCCTCGGGGCGGTGCTGCAGGTTCGAGGAGTGGGGACACCGGCTGTACGTGACGGGGCTGGAGGCGGCGTACCTGCTCGCGCGCCTGGATCGCCCATTGACGCCCGAGCGGATCGGCGCGGCCCGCGCGGCGGGTGGGTGCCCGTTCCAGAAGTCGCTCTTGTGCTCGGTGCATGCGATCCGGCCGCTGGGCTGCCGCGTGTACTACTGCGACGAGACGGCGCAGGAGTGGCAGATGGAGCTGAGCGAGCGGATGCTGCGCGAGATGCGGGGGATTCACGAGCGGCACGGTTTGCCCTACCGCTACGGCGAGTGGCGGGCGATGCTTGGTGTGATCGTGGAGGCGGGTGAAGGCAGTTGATGGGGAAGAAGGCATCGAGGCATCAAGGCACCGAGGCATCAAGGCGCGGCAAGGCAGCGAATCAAGACTTGCGGCGGGCGGTGAAGCGGAGGCGCAGGAGTGATGTGAATGCGCGACCGTCGGAGCGAACGGCAGGTGACAGAGGCGGCGGTGGGAGCGTGAGTCCTTCGATTCCGCCGCGGAATGTGGCCCAGTGGCGATCGGGGGAAAGGCCGGCGAGCCTGTGGGCCCAGAGCCAGCCTGCGAGGGCGCCGAAGAGGGCGCGAGAGCCGCGGGCGTGGCGTCGGGCGAGCCAGAGCCAGTTGCGGGTGGCGAGTTGGAACCAACGCGGGCTCTTGGCGGCCGCGGCGGGTGAATCGTGCTCGCAGCGCCAGGCGGGGTTGCAGTGCACGCCGCGGCCCGTGGCGAGGATCGTGAGGGCGAGGTCAACGTCGTTGCGGTAGAGGAAGAAGCGCTCCTCGTACCCCCCCACCGCTTGCCACACCGAGCGGCGGACGAGGTTACAGCAGCCCATGACGGGCCAGTCGTCGCGCGGCGATTGCAGGCGAGCGGCGAAGGGCCACTCGGTGGCGCCGGTCTGCGGGTGAAACGGGACGAGCGTGACGGCGGCGAGGGCGGGCCGGTCGGCGAGGAGGTTGATCGCGCCGGCGAGGGCGTCGGGCTCGGGGCGGGCGTCGTCGTCGAGGATGAGGACGAGGTCGCCGCTCGCGGATTCGACGCCGCGGTTGAAGCCGGCGATGGCCTCGTTGGCGTCGAGGGCGATGAGGCGAGCGTGCGGGGCGTGCTCACGGATCGCGTCGGGGGAGCCGTCGGTGGAGGCGTTGTCCACGACGATGATCTCGGCGTCGCGCGTGGCTGGCGAGCTTTGGAGGCGGCGGAGGGTCTCGAGCAGCGCGGCCTTGCGGTTGTAGCTGAGGATGATGACGGAGAGGGAGAGCTTGGTTCGCGGCGCGGCGACGGGCGCGAGGGCGCGCACGGCGGCCGGCTGCGGCAGGGGCGGACGCGCGGCGGCGCAGGCGGCGATCCGCAGCGCGCAGGCGGCGCCGACCGCGCCTGACGCCGCGGCGCTGGCGAGGATGCGCCCGCGTCGGACGCGCCGGTGGACGAAACCTGCGGGCGAGAGCTCGATCATGTCGCGTGCGAGGAGCCAGTGCGCCGGGGAGCCCTTGGCGGGGACGATGGCGAGGTCGTAGCTCGGGCCGGTGAGGACACGGGAGAGGAAGGCGGGGAGCGGATTGGGCGCGGCGCGCCCGCTTTGTCGGAGCGATGAGAACGAGGTCGAGAGGGAGGCGCGCCGGTAGCGGCACCCGGCGAGGCGCTCGCGCTCGGCGTCGGGCAGGTCAATCGCGATGGTGCCCGGGGTCAACTTCTCGAGCAGCGCTTCGAGCTCGGCGAGGGGGCGCGGGGGTTCGATGGGAGGGAGGTCAGGAGGCAGGCCCCGGGTGATGCCGCGCGCTGCGTCGCACAGGCCGCGGATGTGGAGGGCGGCGAGGTCGGGACGGGCCATGAGGTGCTGGTTGACGGCGCGGCAAGTCTCGTGCAGCGCGCGGCGGAGGCGAACGATCGGGCCGAGGCCGAGGGCGTCGATGGGGCCGAAGGCGTTGCGGGCCCCGAAGTAGCGGGCGGTCGTGGCGTAGCGGTCGAAGCGGGGGTGGGCGGCGCGGGCGGCGGGGAGCGCGGCGATGCGGCCGTCGGTTTCGCACGCGAGGCGGATGCACCACTCGACGTCGTCGCCATTGAGGAAGGTGTCGGGCATCAGCCCGGCCGCGCGGATCGCGCTGGTGCGCACGAGGGCGCAGCACGCGGCGACGTAGTCGCAGTCGATCGGAGTGTCGCCGGTCGCGGTGGTGCTGGCGGGCCCGAAGCGGCCGGTGCGGCGATCGACGCGGCCGCCGACCTCGTGGATGCCGCCTTCGAGCGTGTCGGAAAGCGCGGGGCCGACGGCGACGAGCGATGCATCGGCCTCCATCGCGCCGAGGAGCATCGCGAGCGTGTCGGGCTCGACGCGGGCGTCGGAATCGACGAGCCAGAGGTAGTCGGGGGCATCGGCGGCGGCTGTGTCTTCGAGGGCGACCGCCATACCGGCGTTGAAGCCGCCGGAGCCGCCGGTGTTCGTAGCGAGGCGGAGGACGTGGAAGGGGACGTCGGCGCGGAGAGACGGCGCGTCGAGCGGCGGGTCGGAGGCGTTGTCCACGACGATGACGGAGAGCTCGATGCGCAGGTGCTCGGGGTTGGGGGCGGGAGCGGCCGCGGCGAGCCTGCAGGCAACGAGGTCGGCGCCGAGCAGGGCCAGGTCCGCGGGCCGGTTGTGGCAGGGGACCACGGCGGCGACGCGGACAGCGCGCACCGCGGCTTCGACCCGGACGGGTCGGAAGAGCGAGCCGGTGACGGCGTTGGCGCGGTCCATCGGGAGAGTCTACGGGGGCCAGCGCCACAGAGCCCGAAGCGCAAGCGAGGGTCTCGGAGCCCGAAGCGCGAGCGAGGGTCACGTGGGCTCACTGGCTTTGGATCTTCCCCAACTTCGCAGCCGTCGCTTACGGGTCGCGTCATTCCGCCGCGTGGCCATTTGTTAGTATACCTCAATGCCGCTCGGATACCTCCTCACATGGACCACCTACGGCACCTGGCTCCACGGCGACGAGCGCGGGTCGGTAGATGACGAGCACAATGCATACGGCCAACCGTTCGCCCGGCCGGACGAAGCTCGCAGGTCCGCGCGATACGAACAGCTCGCGGGGGAACCCTTTGCACTAAGCCCTGAAGCGCGCGAGATCGTGAGGCACACGATCCGGGAGCACTGCGGCATACGCAAGTGGAGGCTCCATGAAGTGAACGTCCGCACGAAGCATGTGCACGCCGTCGTGTGGGCGCCCGAGGAGCCGGGCGTCGTGCTGGCGCAGTTCAAGGGCTGTTGCACGCGCGCGCTGCGCCGGGCGGGGCTCGCGGGGCAGACGCAGACGGTGTGGACAGAGAAGGGGAGCAAGAAGTACCTCTGGAACGAGGAGTCGTTGGCGCGGGCGTATGTGTGCGATGGGCAAGGGGCGGATATCTGAGCAAGGTTTGGGGCCTGCGGGCGGCAGGAGGTGGGCCGGGACGCGTCCGGCAGGCGTGGCCCTTGCTTGCGCGTCGGGCTCTGTGACCCTCGCTTGCGCTGCGGGCTCTGTTTTTGGGGGGCATTGGACGTAGAATGCGGGCGTGGTGCCGCTGATCCGGGACAATCTGGACAAGATCGCCGAGCTCTGCCGCAGGCACGGGGTGCGGCGGCTGTTCCTGATCGGCTCGGCGCTGGGGGAGGGGTTCGACCCCGAACGGAGCGACGTGGACTTTCTCGTGGAGTTTGAGCCGCACGAGTCAAAGGGCTTCGACGACGTGTACTTCCTGCTGCTGGCGGACCTGAAGGCGCTGCTGGGACGGGAGGTAGATCTGATCGAGCGGCACTGCATCCGCAACCCGGTTGTCCGACACTCCATCGAACACTCGAAGGTGCCGCTCTATGCCGCGGCGTGAGCCGAGCGCCTATGTCTGGGACGTGCGCGACGCCTGCCAGAGCATCGTGTCGTTTCTCGCGGGGATGAGCAAGCCCGAGTATCTCGCGGACGAGAAGACGCGCGCGGCCGTGGAACGCAAGCTCATCACGCTCGGTGAAGCCATGAACCGCCTGTCCGCTCTCGATCCGGGAATGGCCGCCGAACTCGGTGACGCCGCACAGATCGTCGCGTTCCGCAATACGCTGGTGCACGGCTACTTCAAGCTGGATCACGACAAGGTCTGGACCGTTCTTGAGGAACACCTGCCGCCGCTCCACGCCGCGGCGGACACGGTTTGGGCACGTTTCGCCCCGCTGTACGAAGCAGAGGATTCGGTTGACTCATGACAAACCACTACGACACGTACACGTCCCCACTTGCGTCGCGGAACGCGAGCCCGGAGATGCTGCGGCTGTGGTCGGCGCGGCACAAGTTCAACACGTGGCGGCGGATCTGGCTGGCGGTGGCCGAGGCGCAGCACGAGCTGGGGCTGCCGGTGACGAAGGAGCAGGTGGAGGAGCTACGGGCGGTCGTGGAGCGGCCCGGCGGCATCACCGACGAGGAGATGGCGGCCGCGGAGCGGTACGAGGGGGAGCTGCGGCATGACGTGATGGCGCATGTGCATGCGCTGGGCGACTCGTGTCCGAAGGCGCGGCCGATCATTCATCTGGGAATGACGAGTCAGGATGTGGTGTGCAATGCGGACTGGGCAACGATCACAGCCGCATTCAAGCTGATCATGACAAAGACGGTGCGCGCGGTGCTTTCGCTTTCGGTATTCGCTGAGCGGTGGTGTCGGACGCCCACTCTGGGATTCACGCATTATCAGCCTGCGCAGCCGACGACTGTCGGGAGGCGAGCGGCGCTGTGGGGGTACGACTTGGCGCTGGCACACGGACAAGCGTTTGAGCGCGGCCCGTTTCTCAGGGGCCTTCGCGGCGCTACCGGCACGCAGGCATCATTCTTGGACCTAGCAGGCGGACGACCGGACCTCGTGGATGATCTGGAGCGCGGGTTCATCGGTCGCTTCACTTCCGCGACTTTCAAGGCCGGAGAATGGATCTGCACGAACCCACACAAGGTGGTCGGCCAAACCTATCCCCGTAGCGAGGATGCGCGTCTGCTCGCCGAACTTGCCTGCGTCGCCGCCGTCCTCCACAAGATCGCTACCGACATCCGTCTGCTCTCCAACCGCAAGGAGCTCGACGAGCCGTTTGAATCCAAGCAGATCGGCTCCTCGGCGATGCCGTACAAGCGGAACCCGATGCGGTGCGAGCGGATCTGCGGCCTCACGCGCTTTGTGATGAACTTGGTTGGTAACGCGTACGACACGGCGGCGACGCAGTGGCTGGAGCGGACGCTGGACGACTCCTCGAACCGGCGGCTGTCGCTCCCCGAGGCGTTCCTCGCGCTGGATGGGGCGCTGGACCTGATGCACAACGTGGCGAGCGGGCTGATCGTGCATGAGGCGATGGTCCGCAAGAACCTCATGGCCGAGCTGCCCTTCATGGCCACCGAGAACATCCTCATGGCGTGCGTGAAGCTCGGGGCGGACCGGCAGGACTACCACGAGCGGATCCGCCAGCACGCGCAGGCCGCGGGGATGCGGGTGAAGCAGGAGGGGCTGGAGAACGACCTGCTCGAGCGGCTCAAGGCCGACGCGGCGTTCCAGAGCAAGGCGCGCGGCGGGCTGCTCGCGGGCGAGCTGGATTGGGACGGCGTGATGGATCCGATGAAGTACGTGGGGCGGAGCGTGGAGCAGACGGAGCGGTTCATCAAGGAAGTGGTCGAGCCGCTGCGGGAGCAGTATGGGGAGGCGATCGCGAAGCTCGGCGAGAGCGGGCCGCGGGTTTGAAGACGAACGCGGAGCGGCGGAGGGGCGCGGAGGGCGCGGAGCAAGGCAGAGGAAACTCGAACACAGAGGCACAGAGACACAGAGACACAGAGACACATCGAGTCGAATCAATGCCGGCCCCATCCACAGGCTCCGATTCAAAGTTTTCGCTCTGTGCCTCTGTGTTGGATCCGCATCCGAAACGAAAGCGCCCGGGATGTTCATCCCGGGCGCTTTGTGGCGGCCCATAGGAGGCGTCGAACACCGATCAGGTCTTCCGCGTGCTCAGGCACGCGGCTGTGTCAGCAGCCGGCGTTCCAGGCGTTGAGGAAGGCGAGGACGTCGAGGGTGTTGTTGACGCCGTCGTCGTTGAAGTCGCCGGAGTCGTCGCCGGCGTTCCAGGCGTTGAGGAACGCGAGGACGTCGAGCGTGTTGACCTCGCCGTCGCCGTTGAAGTCGCCCGGGCAGCCGCCGGACGTGACGCCCCAGATCTCGACGTCGTCGATGTTCCATCCGGAGTAGAGCCAGGAGCTGTCGGTCGTGCCCATCGTCCAGCGGAGGTAGACGGTCTCGGCGCCGTCGGCCCACTCGGAGATGTCGTGCTCGACGGCGCGCCAGGAGTTCTCCGTGATCTCGGCGCCGTTGGACCAGACCTCGTGCCATGTGGAGCCGTCGGTCGAGATGCGGATGTAGGCGTGGTCGTAGGCGGGCTGCTCGACGTTGAGCCAGCGCTTGAAGCGGAGGCTGGTGCGGGAGAGGCCGGAGCAGTCGATCGCGGTGGTGGTGAGGTCGTACTCGGGCATGTTGTTGACGTAGTCGCCGGCGAGGTTGTAGCCGCAGACGTTCTGGCCGGTGGCGCCGGAGGTCGGATCGCGGAGGCCGTGCTCGCCGCCGCCGCCGGTGGGCTTGCCGTAGGCCCACTGGCCCTCGGTGCTCCAGCCGGGGTTGGTGTCCATGGTCCAGGCGTAGACCTGCTCGGGCACGCCGACGAAGAGGCGGGCGGCGCGGACGGTGTCGCCCTCATGGTCGGTGGAGTTCACGAAGTCGATCGTGGCGTCGTAGCGTCCGTTGTCGAAGTCCTCGGCGGCGCTGTTGATCGTGACGGTGACGTCGGCCTGGCCGTCCACCGGGATGGTGCCGGCGCCGCCCGAGATATCGAGCCACGACGCGCCGGTCGAGACGGTGTAGTCCACGGGCACGTCGCCCATGTTGCGGATCGTGTACACCTGCGAGCCGGGCGAGAAGGGGCCGCCGGCGGGGCCCTCGGCGACGAACACGCCGCCGGGGCTCACGAGGATGCCCGAGGCGCCGGGCCAGAGCGTGTCGGCGGCGAGCACCCCTGAGCCGGTGGGGTCGAGCCAGTCGCGCAGCCGGTTGCTCGAGGAGGAGCCGTTCCAGGAGACGGAGAACTTGCCGTACCAGTCGGAGAGGTCGTTGCCGCAGGCGGCGAAGCCGCCGTGGAGCTGGCCGATGACGCGGTGGTTCTGGTCGAAGAGCGGCGAGCCGGAGGAGCCGGGCTCGGTGGTGCCGAGGTCCCAGTCGATGACGCGGACGTGGGTGCCGTCGCCGGGGACGCTCTCGCCGAGGTAGCTGGTGGTGGTGGTGGACTCGAACTCGAAGCTGATGCGCTTCTCGTCGACATCCGGGTGGTGGATGGCGATGGCGTCGGAGGCGTCGGCGCCGCCGGCATCCCAGCCGGCGAAGGAGACGAGCCAGTCGGGGTTGGGTGCCTCGTCGAGCTCGACGAGGGTGAAATCGCTGGAAGACTTGGAGGCGCGGAAGAACGACCCGGATTGGAAGTCCGAGAGCGAGCCGTCGGGCGTGCCCTCGCACTCGCTGGTCTCGTAGTTCCAGAACGCGACGAGGGAGGCGGCGTTGCCGCCGCTGATGCCGCAGTGGTTGGCGGTCATGAAGTATGGCGTCTGGTCTTCCGCGGCGTTGTTGACCATGAAGCCGGTGCAGAAGCGGGAGCCGCCGGTGGAGATGACGGCGACGGAGGCGATCTCCGCGCGCCAGTCGTCGCCCTCGGGGCAGACGACGTCGATGTTGCAGGCCCCGGATCGCGGGTCGAAGACGTCGTTGAACCCGCGGTAGCCGGCGTTGATGACGCCGAGGTGCAGGTCGAGCTCCTCGAGCGCCTTGACGGGCAGCACCAGCTCGATGATCACGTCGTTGCCGACGGTAGGCGGGGTCCAGAGCTCGCCGTGCGCGGCGTTGTCGCGAGCGGTGAAGGGGCGGATGGCGCGGTCGCCGTCGGTGTCGTAGATCGAGAGCTGGCCGCCCTCGGGCATGTGGAACGCGTCGAACCCGAAGTTCAGGCTGAGCGCGTTGTCGCAGCGGACGCGCATGCGCCAGGCGATCATGCTCTCGGAGACCTGCTCCCAGACGCCGTGCGTGTCGGGCGAGATATCCACGTCGGTCGGCACGGCGTAGCGCGGGGCAAGGCCCTGGGCCGCGTCCGCGGCTTCGAGCCGGCCGATCACTTGCGGATCGAGGTCGGGGATCTGATCGATGGGGAGGGCCTCGCGCGGGGCGACGCCCTTGATCGAGTCGATCGGCGTGGGCAGGCCGTTGACCTGGGCGAGTGCGGCGCACGAGAGGCCGCCGACGGCGGCGCATGACAAGAGACGGTGTCGGAGGCTCATGGATCGATTCCCTTTTGAGACGGCGGCCGCGGCCGACGCGGCCAGATTGACAGCGGCGTGGCGGACGGACCGGCCCCCCGGCATCCCGTCCCCCGGCGGCGAGCATACCGGCAAGGACGTCAAATAGGGATACCCGCCGCTCAAATCGGCCGCCCCGGGTCCGAGAACGGGAGAGCGGCGGGGTCGGGGGGCGGGGCGGGAATCCGGCAATTACCCAACCCGGAGCGCGGCACGGCGTTCGTAGAAGGAACGGGGGCCCCGGCGCGACGACGCGGCCGCGGAGCAGGCATAAGGAGACCGCGATGAGCACGAACGCTTCGACGCTGCATCTGGACCAGACCACCTTCGACGCGGAGACGCGGGAGGGAGTGGCGATGATCGACTTCTGGGCGCCGTGGTGCCCGCCGTGCCGCGCCGTGGGTCCGATTGTGGATGCGATCGCGGAGGAGTATCAGGGGCGGGCCAAGGTGGCGAAGGTGAACGTGGACGAGTCGCCGCGGATCGCGGGCAAGTTCGGGGTGCAGTCGATCCCCACGATCGTGTTCCTGAAGGACGGGCAGGAGGTGGGGCGCGTGGTGGGCCTGAGGCCGCGGGAGGTGCTCGCGGGAGCGCTGGAGCAGTTGCTCGCGGCGTGAAGCCCTGGCGGACAAGCCGCCAGTGGCGCAGACCGGCGACGACGGGCGGAGCACTGGCGCACTGGTCAGCCTCGCAACGCCGAGGCTGACCAGTGGCGCCCGCGGAGATGGGCGGACGCGATGGTGGGCGAGCCGCCGGTATCCCGGGGAAGCATGTCAGGCGGTCAGATCGGGACCTGGTCCTCGGTGGGTGCGGCGTCGCCGGCGGGCATGGGCTTGCCCATGAACTCCTCCTGGACCACCTTGCCGTTGAGGACGGAGTAGAAGGCGAGCTCGTCGCCCTGCCAGCGCTTGCCGGTCGAGATCTCCTCGACGTCCAGGTTGAACTTCACGCCGAAGCCGGTCGCGCCTATGTAGGGGCCCTTGGCCTTCATCGAGTGCACCTTGTGGTTGCTGTACCACCAGTCGGCCTTGGACTTGGCGGCGCGTCTGCCGTGCCAGGCCATGTTCATGTTGCCGCCCTCGATCGAGACGAATTTGGGGTGGAACCACTTGGCCCAGATCTCCTCCTCCTTGACGCCGGCGTTGACCATGTTCACGAGGTCCTGGCCGATCTCCGCGGGCGTGGCGCCGCGCCCGCTGTTGATGGGGCGCGGGGCGAGCGCGTCGGCGCGCGAGGCGGCCTTCTTCTTCCCCGTCTTCTTGCCCGTCTTCTTGCCGGCGGCGGCGCTTGCGCCGCCCGCGCCCGCGACGGACTTCCCGCCCGTCTTCTTTGCGGACTTCTTGGCGGCGCCGCGGGCGGACTTGCTGGCGCCGTTTTTGGTGGTTTTCCGGGCGGTCTTCTTCGCGGCCTTCTTCGCCATTGCTCAATCTCCTTGGAGGACTCGGCGCGGCGCTCGCGGCGCCGCGGTGGGTTGCGGATCATTCGGCGAGGACAACTCTGTCGAGGCGGAGGGCCTCGCCCACGCTCCAGGCCTGGAAGGGGCAGCCGCCGGGGGTGTGCGGCGGATCGCCGTCCGCGATCTCGGCGATGTGGCCGAGACCGAAGGATGCGGAGCTCTCGAGGAGCGGGCGCAGGAAGCGGTCGCGCGCCTCGCGCTTGATGGCTGGCGTCGAGCCGCGGACTCGGACCCACGCCTCGACGAAGGGGCCGAGCAGCCAGGGCCAGACGGTGCCGTTGTGGTAGGCGTGGTCGCGGCGGCGCACGTCGCCGGCGTAGGAGCCGACGTACGCGGGGTCGGCGGGGTCGAGCGTGCGCGGGCCCATGGGCGTGAGGAGCTTGCGCTCGCAGAGATCGACGACGGCGCGGGCGCGCTCGCCGGCCAGGAGCGGGTGCGTGAGGCCCCCCACCGCGAGCAACTGGTTCGGCCGGATGCTCTCGTCGCGTGCGCCCGCGTCGTGCCCGGCGTCGAGCACGTCGAAGAGGCAGCCGAGCTTCGGGTTCCAGAAACTCTCGTGGAACGTCTTTGCGGCCTTCTCGGCGAGAGGGCCGAGCTTGGGCTCGTCGATCGACGCGAGCTTGAGGGCGTTGATCCAGAGCGCCTGCACCTCGACGGGCTTGCCGACGCGGGGCGTGACGGCGTGGGCCTCGACGCGCGCGTCCATCCACGTGAGGCTCGAGTCGCCCTCGCCGCAGGAGAGCAGGCCGTCGCGGTCCATGCGGATGCCGTGCATGGTGCCGGCGGCGTAGGCCTGGAGGGCGCGGACGCAGGTGCGGCGGATGATCTTCTCGTCGCCGGGGGAGAGATCGAGCCCTCTGGCCCGCTTCGCGGCTGCGAGGAAGTCGTGCGCTGCCTGGACGTACCAGAGCGCGGCGTCCACGGAGTTGAACTCGGGGGCTTCGCCGACATCCGGGAAGCGGTTGGGGAGCAGGCCCTCGACCTGGGCGCGGGACCATTCGGTGAGGATCTGACGGGCCTCTTCGAGGCGTCCGGTGGCGATGCACAGGCCGCGGATGGAGATGAACGTGTCGCGTCCCCAGTCGGTGAACCAGGGGTATCCGGCGATGATGGTGGAGGCGATGCCGCGGCGGACGATGTAGGCGTCGGCGGCGCGGGCGAGGCCGGCGCCCAGGGCGGCGCGGCGGGAGCGTTCGGACCGGCGCAGGCCGGCGACGATGGGCGCGGGATCGCCCGGCGGGAGGGGTCGCTCGGGGGGCGTGTCGGTGGAGAGGATGAGGCAGGCCTCGGGCGCACCGTCGGTGAGATCGAAGGTGAACTCGCCCGGGGAGGCGAGGTCTTCGATCGAGTCCAGGCCCCGGGAGCGCTCCGTCTCGTAGAGGAAGTTGCGGTACCAGTCGGGCCTGGGGGTGTAGGCGCCGTTGAACTGGATGCGGACGCGCGGCATGCCCCAGTAGGGGCGCCACGTGACGGCGCCGTCGGCGGTCTCGGCGTGGAAGTTGAACGATCCATTCTCGCGCTGCAGGCTGTGGTACTCGCGGACGCCGATGAGCGGACGCACGCGGAGCGAGACGGCACGGGTGGACGTGAGCAGCCGCCAGGTGATCACGCACGCGGCGCGCCCGCTGGGCACGAAGATCTCGTGCTGAATTCGAGCGCCGTCGTCGAGGCGGTAGACCCACGTGGGCCAGGGATCGGTGGTGAAGCTCTCGATCCATTTGAAGCCGGAGGGGTGGACGACGCCGGGCTCGTAGCGGTGGGCGCAGAGCGGCGTTTCCTGGGCGCCGCTCTTGCCGGTGGGCCTGGCCCACACCTCGAGCCCCTGGACGAGCGCGACGCGGTCGGTGGGCGGGGTGCGCGCGGCGAGGAGCAGGGCGTGGTAGCGGCGGGAGCGGATGCCGGAGACGGCGCCCGAGGCATAGCCGCCGAGGCCGTCGGCCTCGAGCCACTCCGCGTCGGCGCCGAAGATGCGGGTCATCGCTTCCTCCGGGCGTAGCGTAGCGGGGGGAAACGAACGCGGAGGGGCGGAGAAGACGCGGAGAACGCGGAGCGAACGCCGGGTGCCTGTGGTCGGAGCGTCCCGGCGCGCCGGGACGAGCGGAGGCCACGCGATCGGTCGCGCCGCGTGGCCTTCGCCGTCACGGCACGGCTCAGACCACGGCACCCGACATGCACCGTGGACCGATCAGTAGGTGCCGACTTTCGCCCGCGCGACGGCGAGGTCGTGGGCGACGTGGTAGGGGCGGCCGAGCTTCTCCCACTCGAAGTTCCAGCTGCGGCGTTCGACCTCGTTGCGGATCTGGATGCGCCCGCGCCGGTCGAGGCGGCAGAACTCCCACATGCGCCGGGCGAGAGTTTCCGCGGCCTCGTCGTTGGCGCGGCCGCGCCGGGGGATGATGTACATGCCCCAGCGGTCGTGGTCGGGGAAGTTCTCGGCGACGTAGCGCCCGAAGCCGGCGAGGTCGCTGGTGACGGCGGGGACGCCCAAGGCGACGCACTCGAGCGGCGTGTAACCCCATGGCTCGTAGGCGCTTGGGAAGAGGCCCAGGTGGCAGCCGCGGACGAACTGCTCGTACTCGATGCCCCACAAGGGGTTGGTGGTGGAGATGAAGTCGGGGTGGTAGACGATCTTGACGCGGTCCTCGGGGCTGTTGACCAGGCCGAGGCGGCGGATGGTGCGGAGGACCTCGTCGTCGTCCTCGTCGGCGAGGGTGTGGGTGACGACGGGAGGCAGGCGGCCGGTCTTGAGGGCGGCCTGGGTGCGCCGGAGGCGGAGGCGCCAGTACTCCTTGAGGAGGTCGTCGAGGGTGACGCGCTCTCCGGCGGCGGCCTTGCGGAACAGCTCCTCGCCCATGTCGTTGGTGATGGCGCGGCAGACCTCGCGCAGCTCGGCGAGCACGCCGCGGGACTGGAGCACCTCGGGCTTGAGGTGGCGGTGGTCGCGCCGGGTGACGATGAAGAAGACGACGGTGCGGGGCGACTCCTCGCGCCGGAGCTGCTGGTTGAGGCGGGCGCAGGCCTCGAGGCACAGGTCGAAGCCCTTGTTGCGGGGCTCGTAGCGTCCGCTGGTGAACATGTAGGTGGTCTTTTCGAGGTCGAAGGAGTAGCTGGGGAAGAAGTGGCCCATCACGAACTCGTGGATGCGCTCCTTGAACTGGGCGTGGAGCGTCTGGAACTCGTGGCCGACGTTGTAGCGCTGGATGTTGAGGCCGTTGGGCAGGATGAGGTCGGGCTTGCGCCCGAGCAGCACGGTGCACTCCTCGGCGGTGATTGGGGAGATGGTGGTCATAACGTGGGCGCCGTGGGCGGCGGCGCGCTCGTAGTGGTGCTGGTAGCCGATGCCGTAGCGCTTCGCCTCGGCCTCGTGGTTGATCGAGGGGAGCCGCCCGTAGAAATCGCCCTCGCTGGAGGCGATATACCGGCCGAGCAGCGTGGCGTGGGTGGTGAAGACGACGGCGCAGTTGAGCTGGTCGCGCCGGACCATGGGGATGGCGAGCCCGCTCATCCACTCGTGGAAGTGGGCGAGCACGCGCCGGCTCTGCTGGCCGCGCCCCTCCCAGATGCGGCAGAGGACGCCCATCATCCTGTGCACCGCGTCGCAGAAGGAGATCACGCCGTCGGCGAGCTCGTCCTGGCCGGGGGATTCGAGGCCGTGCTCCTTCCAGATGCGGTACTTGATCTCGTCGAGCTTCGGGGCGCTGACGCGGTGCTCAAGGAGCAGGGCGCGCGGGCGGCTCTGCACGAGCCACCGCCCGGTATGCGCGGTGATGCCCTCGGCCTTGAGGGCCTCGACGACCTGGGCGAGCCAGCCGGTGGGGCGGCGGGGCTCCAGCTCGAGGAGGCTTTTCTGGCCCGCGTAGGGCCCGACCATGAGGTAGCGGTTCTGCCAGCGCTGCACCATGCTCGGCGCCTTGGAGCGGAGCACTTGGTAGATGCCGCCGACGGGGTTGCACACCTCCCAGCCGATCTCCGCGAGGAGCACGCCTGCGGGGGCGCGGTTGGCGTCCACCTCGGGCGCGTGGCTGACGGGATGGACGGGCGACATGAATGTCATCGGCGTCGTCTCGGGGCGCGTCGGGCGATTCTAGCGGCGGGCGCGGGAGGGCCGGGCGCGGACCGGGTGCGGGGCCGACCGCGTGCGGCGGGAGCGGGGCGAGTACGATGCCGCGAGGAAGAGGCATGACGCGCACGCAGACCCGGATCATCACGGAGGACGACCTCTACCTCTTCAACGAGGGCACGCACGCGCACCTGGGCGAGAAGCTGGGGGCGCAGCCGGCGGAGGTCGAGGGGCGGCGGGGGGCGCACTTCGCGGTGTGGGCGCCCGGGGCGCGGTCCGTGCACGTGGTGGGCGATTTCAACGCGTGGGACGCGCTCGCGACCCCGCTCTCGCCGCGCGGGGCGTCGGGGATATGGGAGGGCTTCGTCGCGGGCGTGGACGCGGGCGCGAATTACAAGTATTTCGTCCGCTCCGGCGTGCAGGGGCACGAGGCGCAGAAGGCCGACCCGGTGGCCATCCACGCCGAGACGCCGCCCTACTCGGCCTCGAAGGTGTGGTTCCCCGCGCACGAGTGGCGCGACGCGCCCTGGATGGAGGCGCGCCGGCGCGACGACTGGCGGCGCCGGCCCGTCTCGATCTACGAGCTGCACCTCGGCTCGTGGAGGCGGGTGCCGGAGGAGGGGAACCGGCCGCTTTCGTACCGCGAGGCCGCGGAGCAGTTGGCGGAGTACGTCGGCTGGCTCGGCTTCACGCACGTGGAGCTCCTGCCGGTGATGGAGCACCCGTTCGACGGGTCGTGGGGATACCAGACGACGGGGTACTTCGCGCCCACGAGCCGGTTCGGCTCGCCGGACGACTTCATGGAGTTCGTGGACACGCTGCACGGGGCGGGGATCGGGGTGATCCTCGACTGGGTGCCGTCGCACTTCGCCACCGACGGTCACGGGCTCATCGCCTTCGACGGCACGCACCTCTACGAGCACGAGGATCCGCGGCAGGGCTTCCACCCCGACTGGGGCTCGTTCATCTTCAACTACGGGCGGCACGAGGTGCGCTCGTTCCTGCTGAGCTCGGCGAACCACTGGATCGAGCGGTTCCACGCCGACGGCGTGCGCGTGGACGCCGTCGCGAGCATGCTCTACCTCGACTACTCGCGCAAGCAGGGCGAGTGGGTGCCCAACCGCTTCGGCGGCAAGGAGAACGTGGAGGCGATCGAGTTCCTGCGCCGGCTGAACACCACGCTCTACGGGCTGCACCCGGACATCATGACGATCGCGGAGGAATCCACGGCGTTCGCGGGCGTGTCCCGCCCGGTGGAGGGCGGCGGCCTCGGCTTCGGCTTCAAGTGGGACATGGGGTGGATGAACGACACGCTGCGATACTTTCAGCGCGACCCGGCGCACCGGCGCTGGCACCACGACGAGCTGACCTTCCGCGGCCTGTACGCCTTCACCGAGAGCTACGTGCTGCCGCTCAGCCACGACGAGGTGGTGCACGGCAAGGGCTCGCTGCTGGCGAAGATGCCGGGCGACGACTGGCAGAAGTTCGCGAATCTGCGCCTCCTGCTTGCCTACCAGTGGCTGCTGCCGGGGAAGAAGCTGCTCTTCATGGGCGGCGAGTTCGGGCAGCGCGAGGAGTGGCGGCACGACAGGAGCCTCGACTGGCACCTGACGCACTACCGCGAGCACGCGGGGATGCAGGAATTGGTGCGGACGCTGAACCGCCTCTACCGCGAGCACCCCGCGCTGCACCAGGCCGACTGCGAGGAGCAGGGGTTCGAGTGGGTGCACTGCGACGACCGCGACAACTCCGTGCTGGCCTTCTTCCGGCACGCGGCGGACGGCTCGCCGCCGGTGCTGTGCGCGTTCAACTTCACGCCCGTGCCGCGGGACAACTACAGGCTGGGCGTGGCCCAGGGCTCGCGCTGGCGGAAGCTCTTCGACTCCGACAGCGAGGACTTCGGGGGCAGCGGCTACGCGTGGCAGCAGCGGGTGCACGCGGACGCGGCGCCGATGCACGGGCGGGCGCGGTCGGTGGCGGTGACGCTGCCGCCGTTGGGTGCGGTGGCGTTTGTGGCGGAGGGATAGGGGGCGCCGGAGTCTCGCGCAGGGGAGGAATCTCGATGACAACCACGCTTCAAGGCGTGCCGAGCCGGCGCAGGATCGCGCTCGCGGTGATCATCGCAGGCGTCAGCGCTGGCGCGCTCTGGATGAGTGTGTTCGTCTCGAACGAGATCGGCGGCTGGTACCGGCGGGAACGCGAGGACGTCAGGCTCGTGGCTGTCGAGGGAGCGCTGCACGCCTTCGATCGCGGCGAGCACCCGGAGATCGACGGGTTCAGCTACGACGACGCCGAGGCCGCGGAGGACATCCGCATGCAGTGGGGCCGCGCCGGCACGCGCACCAATATCGGCGATCGCCACAGGGCGCTCCCCACTAGGTACGAAGATCGGGGCCATGAGTGGATCGAGAGCTTCGACACGCTGTCGCTCGACGTGACGCCGCTCGAGATCGAAGATTTGGGTCTCACGCTGCCATGGATCCGAGTCGTGAGCGTCGCATTCGACCACGACCTGCGCGGCCCGATGGGCCGTCTCAGCGGCGCCGCCGTCGACCCGACCGGCCCCAAGCACGTCGTCATCGACTACCTTCGCCGCCACGCCCCTCACACGGACCTCGCCGACCTCGTCGCCCGAGGCCTGCACACCTATCCCCGCCATGAGCTGGAGCCCCGGTTCGTGTGGATCCCGGCCGCGCAAATCGCGCTGGTCGCGCTCCTCTCAGTGGACTCGACCCTTGTCGTCGTTTGGCTCCGCCGCCGGTATGATGCCCGCGTTCCGGCCCGGCCCTCGCCTGTGCGGGGCGCGAGTCGCTGTGACACCGGCGCCTGAGAGGTCAGAGCCATGCGGCTCCTCGACCCCCGAAGCAGTGGGGTCGGACGTGGCGTCGCGCCGTGTCCGGCGAGCACTCCGTAAACTCTGCGTACCGCGACCTGGTCACGAGCATCGAGCCAGGCCCGAACCCCTTGATGAGTCGGGGGCGCTGCTCGCTCCGCGCCGGGAACTCACGCCACCCCGGCCACGCGGCGCCGACGTCGGACGAGAGCCGCCCCGAGGAGCATCGCCGCGCCCGCGGGAGCCGGCACGATGATGACCGGCGTATCGGGCGCGGTCTCGTACGCCCCACATCAGGGGCCGGTAGCTCTCGTCCATGAGGAGCCAGCCGTAGTGGGTCTCTCCGGCGATCAGCACCGAGAGCCCGACATACGCCGGAAGCCCGACTTCGACGTGCACCGGCGGGTCTGTGTAGCCGTTGCTGACTTCGCTGTAGCCCCGATTGCGGAACGTGCTGTCGGGGCCGACGACGTCACCGATCGCAAGCCCCCGCAGGAACCAGAACTCACGTGCGCCGCCGTCCTCGTCCTCGATGGTCACCGGCGCGATCTCGGTGATCAGGGCCGAGTCGGTCTGGGACCGGAGGTCCCACGTATTCCAGTGCGGCGTGCCGTACGGCACCTCGTGGTACTTCCAGAGAGAACGGCCGCTGGCAGCGCCCGACTGCGTGGAGGGCTGCGTGATGTCCAGATAGGTCGGATCCTGCCCGTCCACGTTCTCCTCGACCCAGACGAACGTGCCATCGGTGTTGTCGAACACCACCACGTCGGCGCTCGCTGCGGGGCAGAGCGCTCGGGCGGCCAGAGCGGCCACGCCCAGGTGCTGCATCTTCATGGTCGGCTCCTCTCGATGCTCGATCCGGCGGCCGGCGAATTCACAAGCGCGGCCCCCAGGGCCGAACCTACAGCGCCGGGCCGGCCGGTTCAAGGATTCTGTCCGAAGGGCCGCGACGCATCTGGGGTGCGGCCGGACCGCCCCACGCGAGGGCGCACCGGCCGCAACGACCTATTCTTGCCCCATGAGCGGATCCGAGCACAGCGCGGAGCGGACCGGCCCCCGCCAGATCCAATCCCCCCGCGGCACGCGGGACCTCTACCCCGTGGAGGCGGCGAGGCGACGGTGGCTGCTCGACCGCTGGCGCGAGGTCTCCATCCGCCACGGCTTCGAGGAGGTGGACGGGCCGACGTTCGAGGAGAGCGAGCTGTATGCGGTCAAGAGCGGCGAGGGGATCCTCGGGGAGCTGTTCCAGGCCTTCAGCGGCAAGAGCCCGGACGAAGTGGAGCAGGTGAAGGCGACGGGGCGGGCGCCCTTCGCGCTGCGCCCGGAGTTCACGCCGACGCTGGCGCGGATGTACGCGGCGAGGGCCGCGGGATTGCCGAAGCCGTGCAAGTGGTTCATGGCTGGGCCGTTCTTCCGGGCCGAGCGGCCTCAGCGGGGGAGGCTGCGGGAGTTTTTGCAGTGGAACTGCGATGTGATCGGGCTGGATATCCCGCCGGAGAAGTGGAACGCAGAGGACGCAGAGGGGCGCGCAGAGGTCGCAGAGGCGAAGGCGAGGATGGATGCGGAGTGCATCGCGTGCTGTGTCGCGAGTCTCACAGCATTCGGGCTATCGGCCCAAGACGTGAGTATTCGTTATGGAAGTAGACCCGTCGTCACAAGCATGCTTCGCGACATGCGCGTTCCCGAGGAACGACACGACGCGATCTTTGCACTGCTCGATCGCCACGCGAAGATGTCGAATGACGACTTCGAACATGCATGCGCCGCGGCGAGCTTCGATGACGAGGGATTCAATGCTCGAAAGGAGCTTTGCGAGTCGCTACTGAAAAAGGGGCACGAGTGGCTGCGGTCAGGTGACGGACATCGGAAGGTACAGTTCGACTTCTCGCCGCTCGCTCGCCTTTCAAAGATTCTAGATGAGATTGGACTGGGTGAATGGTGCATGCCCGATCTCTCCATCGCCCGCGGCCTCGCCTACTACACCGGCACCGTCTTCGAGGTCATCGCCGAGGGCGAGCGCGCCGTCGCCGGCGGCGGGCGGTACGACAATCTGATAGAACTCTTCGGCGGCCCCCCCACGCCCGCCGTGGGCTTCGCCATGGGCGACGTCGTCCTCAGCCTGCTGCTCCAGGACAAGGGCCTCATGCCCTCCGACGACGAGCTGATGGGCTTGGTCGGCCAGCACCCGGACGTCTTTGTGATCTCTAACGGCGCTCCCGAGGCCGACGCCTCCCTCCGCCCCCTTGTCGCCCGCCTCCGCCGCGGCACAGCGCCGCAGGCCTCGGGCCTCAAGACTCAAGACTCAAGACTCGGGACCCCTCTCCACGTCCGCCACTCCTACAAGGCGTCGAAGAACGTGGGCAAGCTCCTCAAGGAGGCGGGGCAGGCGCGGGCCCGGTTCGCCGTGATCATCGAGGACGCCTCGACCTGCACGGTGAAGGATTTGCGGGAGAACCGGCAGTGGGAGGGCAGGGTGGCCTTGGCGGACCTTCACGGGCGGCTTTGCGACGCTCTCCGCGCCTAGGCTCGGGCCGAAAGAATCGCGCGGCGGGGCAGCCGTGCCGTCAGAGAGCCGTGTCACCGCCTATGGACCTCCAGACCCGCGTCTTCGACGATGTCGCCCAGATGCTGCCCAGCGAGGCGAATCCCTCGCCGATGGTGCGCATCAACCGGCTCAACCCGCTCGCCGACGCCTACTCCCTCTATGCCAAGCTGGAGTGGATGAATCCGTTCGGGTCGGTGAAGGACCGGGCGGCGGCGAGGATCCTGCGCGACCTCGAGGAGCGGGGCGAGATCGGGCCGGCGCGCCCGGGGCGCACGATCATCGAGCCGACCAGCGGCAACACCGGCCTCTCGCTGGCCGCCCTGGCCGCCTCGCGCGGGATCCCGATGCACGCGGTGATGCCGAGCAAGGCGCCGATCGAGAAGCAGGTGCTGCTGCGCCTGTGCGGCGCGGACCTGGACGTGGTGGATGACAGCTACACCTCGGCAGTCGAGCTGGGGAACGGCCCGATCGGCATGGCCCGCACCCAGGCCGCGGCCGACCCCGAGCGCCGGGTGATGCCTGATCAATACCAGAACCGGATGAACACGCGGGCGCACGCCGAGACCACGGGCCCCGAGATCTGGCGTCAGACCGCGGGGCGCGTGACGCACGTATTCCTGGCGCTGGGCACCGCCGGCACCGCGATGGGGCTGGCCGAGTTTCTCAAGTCGAAGAACCCCGGCGTGAAGGTCGTCGCGGCGATGCCGGACAGCGATCACGACGTGCCGGGCGTGCGCAACGCCTCGGAGCTGCGGGTGTCGGGCCTCTTCGACCGCTCGAAGCTCGACGAGGTGATCGAGCTGGACGGCGAGCTCGCGTTCACGGCCGCCGCGGAGCTGTGCCGGGGCGAGGGGCTGCTGGCGGGCCCCAGCTCGGGCCTGATCTTCGAGGCGGCGCGGCGCTACCTGCGCCGCGAGGGCGAGCGGGTCGCGGGCGGCGTCGGCGTGTGCATCTTCTGCGACAGCGTGTTCAAGTATATCTCGAGCATGGTGAAGCATCTGCCGGAGCTGGGAGTCTTGAGTCTTGAGTCTTGAGTCTTGAGTCTTGAGTCTTGAGTCTTGAGTCTTGAGTCTTGAGTCTTGAGTCTTGAGTCTTGAGTCTTGAGTCTTGAGTCTTGAGTCTTGAGTCTTGGGTCTTGAGCGTTGGGGCTTGAGTCTTGAGGGTTGGGGCTCGACTCTTGAGTCGTGGAGGGCGGAGCAGGCCGCGATCGTGCGAGCGAGGCTAGCTCGAAGTGGAGTGCACAACGACCACGCCGCCGCAGGCAATTCAGCCCCGGGCCACCCAATCCAAGCCTCAGATCTCAGATCTTAGATCTCGGATCTCGGATTGCAGATCGCAAGCCCCAGGTCTTAAGACCGAAGACTCAAGACCCAAGACCCCTTCCTCAGTGCCGCGGGGACATCGGGCCCTCGCCGCCCTGGGCGCGGCGGCCGTGGAGCACGGGCATCTCGCGCAGGTATTCCTGCGCGGGCGCCGACGGCGAGATGCCGAACATCTCGTACTCGTCGTCGAACACGATGACGCCCTTGTGCAGCATGACCACGCGGGGGCGGATGCGGCGGAGCAGCTCCTTGTCGTGGGTGACGATCACGCTGGTGCGCTGCCCGCCGCCGGCGCGGGGGCGGTGGTGCATGTTCCAGATCAGCTCGTGGATATGCCCGCTGACGACGGGATCGAGGCCGGTGGTCGGCTCGTCGTAGAAGATGACGGCGGGGTCGATGGCGATGGCGCGGGCGATGGCGACCCGCTTGGCCATGCCTCCCGAGAGCTCGTCGCGGTCCTTGCGGATCACGTCGTCCACGTCGAGCGAGCACGCGGCCAGGCTGTCGCGGGCGCGGCGCATGATCTCCGCCTCACGCATGTTGAAGTGCTCGCGCAGGAGCAGCGCGATGTTGTCGTAGACGGTGCCGCTAAAGAGCGCGTTGCGCTGGAAGACCACCGCCCAGTGCAGGCGGATGCGCTGCAGCACGCGCTCGGGGGCGCCGGTGATATCGATGAGCGGCGTAGCGCGCCGGCCGTGATCGGCGGCGAGCACCTTGCCCCCCGAGACGTCGAGCAGGCGGAGCAGGCAGTCCAGGAGCACCGTCTTGCCCGAGCCGGAGGCGCCCACGATGGCGACGATCTCGCCACGGCGGACCTCGAGGTTGATCTCGCGCAGCACCTCGCGCCCGTTGAAGGATTTCGCAAGACGCTCGGCGCGCAGCTCGACCGCGCCGCCGTTCTCACGCTCGCTTGGCTCGCCGCCGCGCCTGGCCATGGGCAGCACGATAGCCGTACCGACCCGCGGCGTATCATCCTTCCGGAGCTCCCGTGTGATCTACCTCGATAACAACGCGACGACGCGCCCGAGCGACGGCGCGGCGCAGGGCGCTCACCTCGCGTCCACCGCGCTCTGGGGCAATCCGTCCAGCGTCCACCGCGCGGGGCAGGAGGTGCGGCACGCGGTCGAGCTGGCGCGCCGGGAGCTCGCCGCCCTCCTCGGCGCCGACCCCAAGGAGCTGGTGCTCACCTCCGGCGGGACCGAGTCGATCGACCTGGCTATCCGCGGCGTGCTCGGGGCGGCGGGCGCGAGGGCTCGCCCGGCCGGTCGCGCCGGGGGCATGGATCGCGCCGCGGTTCCCAACATCATCACGACGCAGCTCGAGCACGCCGCGGTGCGCGACCTGGCCAGGCGGCTCGGGGAGCAAGGCCTGGCCGAGGTGCGCTGGCTGCCGCTCGACGCCCGCGGCATGGCCGATCCGGCGGCGCTCGACGGCCTGATCGACGGCGGCACGGCGCTGGTCAGCGTGCAGTGGGCGAACAACGAGACGGGAGTGATCCAGCCGGTCGAACGCATCGGCGAGCTGTGCCGCGCGAGGGGCGTGCCCTTCCACTGCGACGCGGTGCAGTGGGTCGGGAAGATGCCCGTCGGCGAGGCCAGACAGCGGGACAGCGAGGCAGCGAGACAGGGGTTGGGGAAGCAATCGAGCCCGTCGCTTCCTTGCGACCTGCTCACGTTCTCCGCGCACAAGTTTCACGGTCCCAAGGGGGTCGGCGGGCTCTGGATCCGCCGGGGAGTCGCGCTGACGCCGCAGATCATCGGGACGCAGGAGATGGACCGCCGGGGCGGGACGGAGAACGTGCCGGGGATCGTGGGGGCGGGCGTGGCTGCGCGCGAGGCCGCGGCGTGGGTGGCCGACCCGACGGCTCGCGCTCGGCTCGCGACCCTGCGCGACCGGTTCGAGAAGGCCGTGCTGGCGCGGGCCCCGGGTTCGGTCGTCAACGGGGCCGGATGCCCGCGCATCTGGAACACGGCGAACATCGGGTTTCCGCGGCTGGAGGCGGAGGCCCTGCTGCTGCTGCTCTCGGAGCGGGGGGTGTGCGCCTCGGCGGGGGCGGCGTGCTCGTCGGGATCCCTCGAGCCGAGCCCGGTGCTCCTGGCGATGGGCATCCCGGAGCCGATTGCGCACGGCTCGCTCCGCTTCAGCCTCAGCCGCGAGACGACCGAGGAGGAGATCGACCGGGCGGTCGAGATCGTCGCGGCGGCGGCGACGCAGCTCGGCCGCTCGTCGGGCGCGAGCTTGTAAAGGCACAACCGGGTAGGCTGCACGCATGTCCAACTTCCACCAGGCCGGCTTTTCCGACTTCGGGACCCAGACCCCCCCACCGGCGTTCGACCAGGCGCGGCGGCTGAGCGCGCTGGCGGTCTCGTCGATCATCACTGGGGTGGTGTCGATCGTGGGGTGCTGCGTGCCGGCGCTGGGGGCGCTGCCGGTGCTGCTGGGCATCGCGGGGCTGGTGGTCGTGCAGCGGTCGCGCGGGGCGCTCTCCGGGCGCGGGCTGGCGATCGGCGGCATCGTCCTCGGGCTGCTCTCCCTGATCGTCTCGACGGGGATCTGGATCGGGATCTCGGCGGGCGGGAACAAGCTGGGCCCGGTCTATACCCAGGCGTTCAGCGCCGACCCGGCGGTGGTGCGCTCCGTCCTGGATTCGGACGCGGCGGCGCAGGTCTCCGACGAGCGGATCGCGGAGTTCCAGGCGCAGATGGCCTCGGACCTGGGCGGCGCGCCCGCGATCCCGCAGGGCGTCGGCCCGCTGTTCAGGGCGTTCGGCGAGATGGATCAGGACGATGCGGAGCGGGTGGCCGCGGGCGCTGGCTCCGACGTGATCCCCATGCCCGGCAAGACGCCTCAGGGCCAGACGATCGTGCTGCTCCAGCTCTCCGACGACGAGGTGATGGGCAGCTGGTTCCCGCGCGTGTCGGACGCCGGCTACGTCGCTCCCGACGGGAGCCTGGTGTGGCTGATCCGCGGCTCGTCGCCCGCGGAGAACGCAAGCCCCGCGCCGACACCGGCCGATGAACAGACCGACCCGCCCGCGCCGGATCCCGGCGGCTGATCGGGCGTATCACTCTGCCGTGGACCACGTCAACCCGACCCAACCCCTTGCGACACAAGACCCTGCGCTCAGGGGAGCGGCGCCGGTCATCAGGTGCGAGGACGTCGGGAAGAACTTCGACGGCCGCCCGGTGCTCGAGGGGCTGAACCTCGAGGTCTACCCCGGCGAAACCATGGTCATCATGGGCGGTTCGGGCTCGGGCAAGTCCACGAGCCTGCGGCTCATGATCGGGAGCTTCAAGCCGGATCGCGGGCGGATCCACATGTTCGGGCGCGACATCTGCACCCTCTCGGAGGTCGAGCTCAACGAGGTGCGGAAGCAGTTCGGCATCTTGTTTCAGTCGGGCGCGCTCTTTAACTCCATGACGATCGCGGAGAACGTGGCGCTGCCGCTCCAGGAGCACACCAACCTGGACCAGGACATCATCGATATCCAGGTGAAGATCAAGCTCGAGCTGGTCGGGCTGCGCGAGCACGCGGACAAATACCCGGCCCAGATCTCCGGGGGCATGAAGAAACGGGCGGGGCTCGCGCGGGCCCTGGCCCTGGATCCCAAGATCCTCTTCTACGACGAGCCGTCGGCCGGGCTCGACCCGGTGACGAGCGCGCAGATCGATCAATTGATCATCGCGCTGACGAGGCAGCTGGGGGTCACAAGCGTCGTCGTGACGCACGAGATGGACTCTGCCTTCGCGATCGCCGACCGGATGGCGATGCTGGACAAGGGGCGGATCCTGAAGGTGGAGACCCGGCAGTGGTATGAGCGGCTGCGCGACATGCCGCAGGCGTCGGCCAGGGAGCTGCCCGACGAGGAGCGGCTGATCCGCCAGTTCCTCCGGGGGGACGCCGAGGGGCCGATCACGGAGCGGCGCGATCAGACGGCGTTCACGAGCGACCTGTTCGGGGCCTGAGCCGCCCCGGAGATTCCTGCCGGCGCTGGCGACGCGCCTCTCCCATGCCGATTAGAGTGTGTCCCGTCCCGCCTTCTCGGGCGGGCGAGCGGGAAGGATCGACGCCAGATGAGCGGACGCTACAGCCAGAAGGCCAACCTGTTGGCGGGTGGATTCCTCGTCGGGGGCGTGGTGCTGGCGGTGCTGACGAGCTTCGTGCTCGCGGACGTGACGTTCGCGCGCAGCCGCGAGTACGTCGTGCGCTTCTCGCTGCGCGACGGGGCGACGGGGCTGGCCGAGGATGCGGCCGTGCGGGTGGGCGGCCAGCAGCAGGGCAAGGTGGAGTCGATCTCGCTGGAGCGCGACGCGAGCACCGGGGAGTACGTGGTCGACGTCCGCGTGAGCCTGCGGGCCGACATCGAGCTGTACGAGGACGCTTGGGCATACCTCGAGGTGCCGCTGCTGGGGACGGCGAGCACGATCAACATCCCCTACGTCGGCACCGGCGCGAACGTGGCGGATGCGCAGGGCGCCTCGCCGGCGCTGGACGCGGGCGAGGTGCTTCGCGGCTCGGTGGCGCCGCCGGCGTTCCTCGCCAACGCGGGCTTCGGCCCCGAGCAGCGGGTGCAGCTCCAGCAGATCTTCGCGAGCGCCGAGCGCTCGATGCGCGAGATCTCGGAGGCTCTCGCGGAGATCAGGCCCCGCATCGGCCCGGTCGCCGACGATGTGAGGGCCTCGGTCGCCTCCGCGCGCCGGAGCATCGAGAGCGTGGAGACGGACCTGACCGGGTGGCGCGGCAGCATCTCCGCCACGCTCGGCAACGTGGAGCGGGCCAGCGCGGACCTAGGGCCCATGACCGGGGACGCGAAGATCATTCTCGCGGACGCCAAGGAGCTCATCCGCTCGGGGCGCGCCGTCGTCGACGACAACCGCCCGCGCATCGACAACATCCTTGCCCGGACCGAGAGCGTCGTCACCGGCGTGGACGAGGAGTGGGTGCCGCGCGGCTCGGCGCTGCTCGACACCACGCGCGAGGGCGCGGACCGCTTCGCCGCGCTGGGCGAGCAGGCCAACCAACTGCTCGCGGAGCAGCGTCCCGGCATCGAGCGGGCGCTGGCGAACCTCCGGATCGCGAGCGACCAGCTCAAGTTCCTCGCGATCGAGGCCAGGGCTCAGCCCTGGCGGCTCCTGCACCGGCCGGACACCAAGGAGCTCGAGAACCAGCTGCTCTACGACAGCGCCCGCTCCTACGCGGTCGCGGTGAGCGATCTCAGGGCCGCGAGCGAGGCGATGGACAGCATCGTCGCGCAGGCGGGCGAGGGCGGGCCGATCGACGCGGCGGCCCTGCAATCCATCCGGGCCAAGCTCCAAGAAGCCTTCGAGAGGTACGCCGGCGCGGAGGCGGAGCTGATGGACCGCATGATCGACGCAAACCGCTAGACCCCGGGAGGCGCCCGATGACACGCTCGGCCGGCATCTGGCTGGGGATCGTTCTTGGCGCGGGCTCCGCCGCGCCCGCCGCCGCGCAGGAGAGCTGGCGGGAGGCGCTCGACCGCTTCGAGCGAGGGCTCGACGACCTGCTCGACGAGGTCGCCGAGCTGGACGAGCTGCCCGCACCGCTCGGTGGCCTGTACGTGCCGGCGTCCGACGATCCGGGCGCGGCGGCGGAGCTCCCCAGCGCCTGGGTCGCGCTCGGCGCGAGCGAGCGCCCGCCGGCGCGGCTCGTGGTGCTGGTGCACGGGCTGGACGAACCCGGCGACATCTGGTGCGACCTGGCGCCGGCCCTCGTCCGGGCCGGTCACGAGGTCGCGCGCTTCGAGTATCACAACGACCAGGGGGTGGTGACCTCGGCCGGGGAGCTCCTCGGCGCGCTGCGCGCGGCCCGGGGGCTCGGCGTAGGTGAGGTCGCCCTCGTGGCCCACTCGATGGGCGGGCTGGTGGCGTTCGAGGCCCTGACCAGCGAGAGCGGGTACGCCGGCGACATCTCCGGCGGCGGCAACCTGCCGCGGGTGACGCGCCTGATCGCGGTCGGAACACCGTGGGCCGGCTCCCCCTGGGCCAAGCTGCGGCCCGCGGCGGAGATCCGCGAGCAGGTGCAGCGCTGGATGATGGATCAATCCTGGGACCTGCGCCCGCTCCTGGACTATCGGCGCGACGGCACGGGCCAGGCCGCGGCGGACCTCGCCGAACGCTCCGCGCTCGTCACCGGCCTCGCGGCTCGCGACACCCCGCGCGGCCTGGAGCTGACCAATATCGCCGGGCACATCGTGCAGGCCGAGCCCGTGGACCTCGGGTGGGTGCGCGAATCCAGGCTCCTGCGCGAGCTAATGAGCGAAGACGACCTCGGCGAGCTGGCCGAGGGGCTGCGAGAGGCCAGCTCCACCCTCGGGGATGGCGTCGTGCCCGTGGCCTCGGCCCTGGCGCGCGAGGAAGGCGACAACGTGATCTTCCCGGTCAACCACCGCGCGCTGATCCGCGAGACGCCCGTGGACTTCATCACCGGGCCCACCCCCGACGGCCCGCCCGGGATCGCCGTGATCCTCGACCGCCTGGCGGAGGACGGCGCGGCGCCAGAACCGGATGACCGGCCATAGGGATTGTGTTAGGATGGGGGCATGGCCCAGCGCCGCCACCACTATGAACAGGCGTTCGAGGCCTTCCTGCGCGCCGAGCGCATCCCGTACGTCGCGGTGAACGAGGCCAAGAAGGCGCTCCTGCCGCGCCTCCCCGAGCCCGCGTGGGGCGAGGCGCGCCCGGAGGCCAGCCTGAAATCCTTCGACTTCGTCGTCTACGGCGCCGGGCTCAACCTGCTGGTGGAGATCAAGGGCCGGCGGGTGCCGGTGCGCCGGGACGGGGCGAGCGCGCGCCGGCTGGAGTCGTGGGTCGCGGCCGACGACGTGAGCTCGATGCTGGCCTGGGAGGGGCTCTTCGGGCCGGAGTTCCGGGCGGTCTTCCTCTTCATGTACTGGCACGACGCGCTGCCGGCCGACGGGCTCTTCGAGGAGATCGTCGAGCACCGGGGCAGGTGGTACGCGCTGCGGGCCGTCGGCGTGCGCGAGTACGCGGCCGCGATGCGGGTGCGGAGCCCGCGCTGGGGGACGGTGGACCTGCCGGGAGCGGTGTACGCGCGCCTGAGCCAGCCGTTCCGGGGCTCGCTGGCGGCGAGTGGCGTAGGCCTTGCGGAGCCGGCGATGGAGCCTATTGGGGGGTGAGTTGACGCACATGGGCTGGCAAGTCTGCTCGTGCGCCATGCTGGGCGATGTGCGAGACACTCCAGACTCCAACAGACCCCTATCGCCTTCAAGGGGTCGCCTGTAGGCTGCGGGTGTGATCCGCCACATCGTCATCTGGATCGCGGCCGGTTTGCCGCGCAAGTGCGACAGCTAGGAAGAATGTCCCTCGACACACTTGTGCTTGCCGATGCCGAACCTTTCCGCAGTCCTTGAACACGACAATGCGGTGCGGCCGCGGGCCCGGCGAGCCGCCGCGGGTGCAGGAGGGTGCCGTACTCGTCAGGATCGCCGTGCATGGCACGAAGCGGGCACCGCGGACGGCGAAGGTCGTCGAGTCACCAATCCGCGAACCAGGGCGCGAGCCACGTCTCAATCCACGCATCGAGAACCCAGTGGCCCTTGGCCCCGTGATAGCGGGAGCGCCGCTCGATCTGTCCGGGGCTCTCGAAGTTGGCCCGTGCCTCGCAGATGCCAGCCTCGCCGACACCTGATCCACGGCGGCGCCATCGTTTCGCGGCAGGCTCCACCTCCCAGGGATCCGCGGGCTGGCGAACTACGCAGTGATGCGCCGGATCGGGCACATGTACCACAATGTTGTGGCGTCGTCCACAACGCTTGCGCGCCTTGTGCGCGCGCAACGACCATCTGACGGATTCATTCAACTGCCGGGGTGAAGATGGACGAATCCCCGATGGATCGTGTCCAGGGCAGTTCGCCCCATCGAGACCACACGTTCGGCCGCTTGCTGTTGAACGCCTTCCTCTTGGAAAGGAGTGGTTCCGTTGAACGTCCTCGTTGTGGAGCCCAACGAATCGTATCGTCGCTTGCTCGTGACGCTGCTCGGTATATCGGGGCAGAGCACCGTCGAGGCGGGCACGGCCGCGGAAGCGGCGGAACGCATCGCCTCCGGCAAGATCGACATGGTCGTCACCGAGTGGAAGCTGCCGGATGAGGGTGGGCTCTCGGTGGTTCAACTGGTGTCGCAGCTCCGCGCCGACGGCCGCAAGATCTCGGGGATCGTGCTCACGGAGAGTGCCGGCCGCGAGGAAGTGCTCGCGGCGGTGCAGGCGGGCGCGGACGGATTCCTGCTCAAGCGGTCGCTGGATCCGAGCCGCTGGGCGGCCGCGTTCGCCGGCAGCGCATGCCGAAGGCGCGAAAAGGGGATGGGACGCCCGGCCGTCCGGAGCGCACAGGCGGCGGCACCGCCTCCGGGACACGAGGAGAAGCCCGAGGCGCGCGGTCCCGCCACGGGGCATGCGGTGAACAATGGGGCCGCGTCGCTTCGAGAACTTCGCCCGGTGGTCACGCGCTCCGCGATCCTGGAGCGGATCCGGGAGATCTCCGAGGTCAAAGCCATGTCGCCCACCGTGACGCAGATCACCAGGCTCACGGCGAATCCCGCGACCTCGCTCGACGCGATCGCCAAGGTGATCGCCCGCGACCAGAGCGTCGCGCTCAAGGTCCTGCGGCTGGCCAACTCGACCCTGTTCGAGCGGGGCGACCCTGTGACAAGCGTGCGCGACGCTGTGCTCCGGATCGGGACCAAGAACATCCGGGACCTCGTCCTCAACCTGGAGCTGATCGACTCCTTCTCGGGCGTGATGATCTCGAACAGGTTCAACTTCATGCATTTTTGGGAGCACTCAATCGCGTGCGGGCTGCTCGCGGCCGAGATCGGCCGCCTGACGGGCGAGCTCGACCCCGACCGCGCCTTCACGCTCGGGCTCCTCCATGACCTGGGACGCATGGTGTTGGCGGAGCACTTCGCGCCCGAGTACGCGCACGTGCTTGAGGTTGCGGAGCGGCTGGACCTGCCGCTCGAGCTGGTCGAGGCCCGGCTGCTGCTCTTGAACCACGCCGACATCATGGACCGGCTCCTGCTCATGTGGAGCTTTCCGAAGGACCTGGTCGTGCCGCTGGCCTCGCACCACCTCTCGGCCTCGAACCTGCGTGAGCACGCCAAGAAACAACTGGCGGAGTCCGCCATACTCGCCCTCTCGAACAGGCTGGCGCACGCAGCCATGATCGGCTCGAGCGGGAACGACACGCTCTACCCCACCGAAGCCCTCGCGCAGCTGCTGAACCTCCGCGGCGAGGACCTCCAGGGTGCGCTTGAACGCGCCGAGAAGGAGACCGACGACGTCAAGTTCTCCCTGCTCATGGTGGGCCATTCGCAGCCGTGGACGCCGGTGCGCGAGCGGCACCGCGGCCGCCTCATCACTCCGATCAACCCGCTGTTCGCCTCGCTCAGACCGGGGGTCGACGCGGTCGGGGTTGCGCTCGACCGGCTCCGCGATGCGAACGCCGCGCCCAACGTGTCGGTTGTGCACCTTGCCTCGCCGGCAGAGTCCGTGCCCGCGGCGAGCAGGTTGCGCGAGCTGGAGGAGGCGGCCGGCGGAGCCCGGCTGCCCCTTCTGGTCATCTCCCCGACCGGTGAGCTCGCGCTTCCGGGGGAGATCGCCCGGGATCGGCAGTCTGTCGGGCTCCCGCTGCCGGTCACGTTCGCGCAGTTGCTCCGGACGCTCAACCGTCTTTGCGCAGCAGAGGAGGGTGCCGCCGGCGCGCAGAAGGAGGCTGCTTAATGCCGGAGCTTCCCCGATCCATAGGTGAGCCGGAGCAGGAGTACCGCCTAAGCCTGATCGAGTCGCGCGATTCCGCCGTGTGTCCGGCGTGCGCCGGCGAGAAGGCGGCGGGCCAACCGCTCTGCGGACAGTGCAGGGGAGCACTGAGTGCCCGCACGGCGAAGCGTCTCTACGCGAAGGTTGGCGGCGGCTACGAGGCGGCCCTGAGGGCGGCGCTCCGCGAGCTGGCGCGCCGGCACGCGATCGGGATGGCTCCCGGCGAGACGGCGAGACGGGGTGCGAACGGTGCGCAGGCGGGAGCCACGCCCGTTCATGCACCCGCCGACGGTCGAAGCCATCTCGGGTATGCAGGCACCACGGGGGCGGAGAGCTGCGAAATGGCGCATGCACTGGATGAGCTCCCCGAGCGATCCCTCTGGCGGGCGTACGAATTGCTCGGCGGCTTTGGCGGTCTCGAGTGCGACTGCCCTTACTGCGGGTCGCCCACGAGGTGGGAGCGTCAGAGCGTGGCGGTTGTGAGCGGCGCGGTTGTACCGGCCTTCAGCTCCCGGCCCGTGCTCCTGGCCATCCTTGAGACAGGCTTGTGCGCGCTGTGCCACGGGATGGCGATCGGGTTGTCCGCGGGAACGGAGTTCGCACGTGTGAGGCCGTCGGAGTCCACCGGGCGAAGCAGCATCGTGCTCTACCCGCCGGAGTCTCGCAGCCGGGTACCCGGGTCTCCCTAAGGCCCACTGCGCCTGCGCGCCCTTCCCTCCCACGACTTCGGAACAGCGTGCTTGCCCGCGGTTCCGACGGGCGGGCCGTCGCGGAAGGTGGCCTAGCCCGTGAGAGCCGGTCGGGCTCCGCCTCCCAGAGCAGGACCAGAGCGCCGTCGAGCCAGGAGCGTGTGGAGCGGTGCTGGGCAGCCGGCTGACGCCGTGAGCTTGGTCAGCTCCTCGTCGTCGAAGCTGTGGATGAAGGGGTCGAGGCCCAGATCCTTCAGCTGGGCCATCTCGATCGGCAGCAACTCGTAGTCCACTCCGCGATGCTCGCCGCCTGGTTGTCGGCGATGCGGTAGGCGCGGGCCTGCTCTGGACTGAGGCCTTCGGTAACGTGCACCGGCACCTGCTCCATCCCGAGCTTGCGGGCCGCTTTCCACCGCGTGTGGCCGATGATGATGGCCCTGTCCCATCCACGACGACCGGCTGCCTCCACCCAAACTCCTGGAGCGAGCGAGCAACCGAGTCCACCGCGTCGTCGTTGACGCGGGGGTTCTTGTCGTAGGGCTTGATGTCGTCGATGGGCCTGAACGCGATGTGCATGGTGGGCCCTCCGTGGCTCGAATCGCTCCGTGCGCTCACATTCTAACGCAACAACGAGCGCAAATCATCATCCGTGTGTGCTCGGCTGCGAGCGCGCACTGACGACGAGTGCAGCATCATGCGCAGGGGAGTGCACGCCGATGCATACGCGCGCACTCGCTATTCCGCGACATCCCCAAAAACCTCTCTGGCCTTCCAGTCGTGCACGATGCGCAGCAGCACCGGCGCGTCCGCATCGGGGAACTCAATGGATGCACGGCGCGTGCCGTGGATGGACACGACGACGAGGAAGTCCTCAAGAGTCACGTCATGGTTCGTGGCAACGTCCACGACCTCTACCCCGGGGATCGACTCAAGCCGGGAGACGACGCGGCTGAGCTTCCCGTAGTACCCGAACGGAAGGCCGAGATTCGGGCCGAGCCCGAGGAACACCGCCGCCAGGAGCCACAACGACAGAACAGCGATGCCGACCATCATGAGCGCCCGCAGGACGCGGTGCGCAGTCCTGTCCCCGAGCCAGACAACGAGCCGCCAGCGCTCCCGAAGCTCTGACGCCTCGAAAGGCGACCCGCACTCTGGACAGCAGCGACTGTTCGCGCCCCCAAGCGGATACCAGCATTGCCAGCACACTGCGCTATCCCGCTCGTTGACGGATCTGCGGATGGTCCGCTCCGACAGGGAGATGAGAAGCCACACCGGGACAATCCATCCCACCGACAGCAGCGACGCGACCCAGGAGGGAGCACCATCCATGAGGTGGAGCAATCCGCCCCCGATGGTCCTGGGTGCCATCACCGACAACAGCAGGACCATGCGCCGTCGGTGGATTCTTCCCGCCTCGCGCCACTGGCGATAGAGCCGCGAGATGGAGTTACGGATATGCATGGCGGCGCTTCGACATCAGTGTATCTGAAGGGGCTCGCCGCCAGAAGCGCGGACCTCATGTATGCTGTGAGCCAGCCCCTGCACGCTATCGCGCTATGTCCATCCCCGACGGCATCACCCTCGACCATGTTCTGGAAGCCGCCGCTCAGTGGGACGCCGGCGAGCGCCCGGCGGTCCGCGTGCCGAGCAAGTACGTCGCCGTGCTCAACGGCAACATCTACGACTCCAAGGCGTTGGTCGGGGTGGCCGCCCCGGCGGGTGACGGGGCGGGAGCCGATGCCGCACGAGGTGCCCGGCGGGCTACGGCCGGACCGTGCGGCCGGGTTCCTCAAGGCGCTCGGCGTCGAGGTGCGAGCCAGACATCCGGAACGGGCGACGCCCGCTGCGTCTACTACCCCACCGTTAGCCTGGCTGCTCCAGCGCAGCCCCGACAGGTTCGACCTTGACAGCTACCTCGTCACGACCCGGGACATCCTGTGGCCGGCGACCAGGTGCGCCTCGAAGTTCGCTCCTGGACAGACGGTGTACCTGTGGCGCAACCGCGGTAGCAGGCGGCGCTGTGCTCCTGGCGTGGTGGCGGTCGGCGTCACGACCGGCAGCGCCCAGATGCGGCCCGACTACAACGGCGCACTCGCGTACTGGGCGGACCCGGAGGAGGGCAGTGAGCCGGCACTCCGTGTGCCCATCCAGGTGCTGGAGCTTGCCACGAAGAATCCGATGCTCGGAGCCGAACGGCTCAGGGCTGACGCGGTTTGCGCAGATCTTCCGCACCTCGCGCGAGCGGTCCGCAACAGTTACCGGCTAGAGCCGAGGCATGCGGAGCGACTAGCGCGCTTGGGCTATCTGCCTAACCTTCGGCAGCTCTCTTCTGGACTGACTCAGTTCAGCGATCAGCCTGGGATTCCAGACGCTCAAGCAGTGATTGCCCCTGCGCGGTTAAGAAGTACCGCATGCCATCGTCACTACGAACGTAGCCAGCTCGCTTGAGATTCGCAAGGTACTCTTGCTCCGAGGAACCCTGGCGGAGCTGGAGGCAACGACCCTTCGTCATAGCGCGAACTGCCAGCTCATGCGCAGTCAATCCCTCCTGCTCTCTGATCAAACGAAGAGCACGAGCAAGCTCGCTGTCCCGGAGAGTGAGCACACCTTTTGATTCGGCTGTTGGTGTCATGCCACTGCACTCCGTTCGGTTCGGAGTTCATGATTCCTCATGGCCACGCACAGATCTCCGACCGCGTCCAGGGCAACCGAGCGCAATCGGTTCGGGTTATCGGCATCGCGCACGGCCCGACCCACAAAGGCCAGGTTGAGCCGAGGAAAGGTAGCCAGAAGTCTAGCCAAGCCTCGCAGCGTAAGCGAGGCATCGGGCAAGTCCCGAACATCGCTCAAGTCAGAGCTGGCGGAGCAGGCGATTGCGACGCGCCCGGCGAGCGCCGGGCCAGGTCGGATGGGGAGCGTCTCTGCCATGTCCAGCACCACATCCATCGGCCGTTTGTCGAGGAGCCTAGGCCGACAGAAAGACAGGAGGGGCAAGACCACAGAGCGCTCCGCATCCTTACTCGCGGTTACCTCCCGTGCACCGACTAGCAGCTTCATTTCCACAAACTCGACGGGATCGAACAGCCCTCCGTCATCATCCATCAGTAGGGGAATGTCGTCCCAGTCGGTGGCAAATACGCGGTCCACAAGCTCCCTTGCCAACTCCTCGCTGGCGAACAACTCATGACGCCCTAACCGATCCACGAGGTCTGTTCGCCACGCTAAACGATGTCCTTCGTTCTTGAACAACGACAGGAGATTAGAGGTCTTGCGCTCCAGCAATGTCTCTAGTAAAAGATGCGTCTGCAGATCGTGCGGTTTCAACGGCTCGCCGGTTCGCGCGGAAAGACACTCAAGAGCCTCCTGACACACAGATCTGAGCCAACAGTCATCGAATCGCCTATATGTGTCCGGATTAAATGGCCCGAATTTGTAGGCATTGTCGTAAAAACCCCCGAAGCCTCTCCCACGCAAGAGCGGGTAAAGGACAGAGCCTTGATCTTGTGACGACTCAATCAGGGCTTTGATCGCAGCGCCAAGTATGGCATCAAAGCGCGCTACATTATGGTGCCCGACGATTGCCCTGTACGCCATGAATCGTTGCGTGAAAAAAGTCTCAACCTGCGGAATCGCCTTGGCGCGTACCGCAATCGCATAGGGGTTGCTTGCCTCTGTCGAGCCTCCGGTCGGAAGGGACACGAGCTGCAGGTTCTCCACGATCTCCTCGATATCTATGGAGTCGAATCCGGCAGCAGCGGTAGCAGTGTCTCGCACGCTGTAGTCCAACCGATCAGCGTCCAGCTCGCCTGACATGATTGAATGGAGCGCCTGTATCACTGCGAATCGCCCAGTTTGAAGAGGAGAGTTCTCGGCCGAGGCTCCCTCGTAGAGCTCGGGGTTACAGCCAAATACGAGGCGTCCGATAGTGGTCGTTACTTGCCAAAGCGCCTGTTGAGAGGGCGTGCGGAGCTCTGATTCGAACGGAAACACGTCACAGAGTAGAATTCCAATCTGTTCATGAGGTGGTATTCGCGGCTTGGCCTGTACTTGCGGCGAATCGCCCGGATCATCAACGCGGCGCGGCATGTCCAGTTGCTTTAAAAGGTTGCGAAAGACCGTGTCAAATCGAGTATGCAGCTCGTTGAATGCTGCTGCGAATGATCGCGGCGGGTCTTCGTCCACCTGTTTCCTTCGCGCACGCAACCACAAGTCGTCAATTGCATGTTCGAAGGTATGGGAGTAGGGCAGGTGTCCGATGTCATGGATAAGTGATGCAACCCGTACGGCTTGCCAGAGCACGGCGATCACATAGGAAGCCATCTGATAATCGAACGGAGTTCCTGGGTCGGAATTGAAATGGGTCCATTTCCCTTTAGGATGTACCCACCCAGGTCCTAGTCGGTCATTGCTCGCGTACGGGCGATGATTGAAGCCGACCGCATTGTGGATCAATTCCGCCGCGCCATGGATTACTCTCGCTTCCTTGTGCGAGTGAGCATGAGCGATGGTGGCGATCAGGTCTCTGGCGTCCCAGAGGAATCGCTCCAGAACCGGCAGCCTTGCATTCTCAAGTGCTCGCTTGAGCATTCGCCCGGCAAGATGCATCGCGCCGAACGAGTGGGGTGCGCGCGAGTGTTGGTCCGAGGGGTACGTGTAGTGCGCCAGTCCCTGCTGGGAGACAAATCGCAATCGTTGAAAGTCTGGGCGGTCGATGATCAGCTGCTCGATTGGGTGAAGTTCGATCATCCCATGAACAGGGTCCTTGACTGTCTTGATGTTGAATGGCGAACTCTGCATCCCCCCCCCGCTGCACCCACCGTGTCCAAGGGCAAAACCCCTTTCTCGGACTCTGCCGAGGCGGGTGACGCCCACTGGGAAGGGAAGTGTACAGGGGGTTGGCACTGAATGCAACAGGCGGGCCAGAAGGTCGATCGGGGTGCGGTGATGCCCACAAAGATGCGCCGCTCAGCACAAATGCGTGGCGGATTTGTCCACTTTGCGGTCGCACCAAGGGCTCCCGTGACGGGCCTCCGGAGGTGTGTGGGCAGCCGGCCGTCGCGGACCGACGAGCCTCAGGTTTACGAGCCTCCCACCGTCACTGCCACTCGAACAGACTCCCAAATTCTTCGACTTCGTCGTCTACGGCTCCGGCCTGAATCTGCTGGTCGAGATCAAGGGCCGGCCGGTGCCCGCTGGGCGCGGCGGGGCGGGCACCCGCCGGCTCGAATCCTGGGTCGCGGCCGACGACGTCAGTTCGATGCTCGCGTGGCAGGGGCTCTTCGGGCCAGAGTTCAGGGCCGTCTTCGCCTTCATGGACTGGCATGATGCGCTGCCGGCCGACGGGGTCTTCGAGGAAGCTCTCGAGCGCAGGGGCCGCTGGTACGCCCCGCGGGCGGTGGGTGTGCATGGCTACGGCGCGCCGCGGGTGCGGAGCCCGCGCTGGGGCCCGGTGGACCTCGGCGCACGGGCCAGCGATGGAACCGGTGGCGGACGCTGCACGGACGCTCCAGGTCGGGAGGCCCTGGCCACGCTCCCGGCTTTACCCCCCGCCCCCCATCCCGTAGCATCCCCCACGATGAACCACCCCGCCCCCCGCCGCCTGCTCGTCCCCCTGGTCCTGGCCCTCGCCAGCCTGGCCGCGTTCCCCGGTGTGGGCGCGGCTCAGGAGGAGCGGCCGAAGGCCCCGGCCCCGACCAAGACCGGGGCCGCGCCGACGGTCCGGAACATGCTGCTCCTGGTGGTTCTGGCGGGGATCGGCATCGGGGTCAACGCGATCCCGAGCAAGCGGGGGCACCAGGACTGAGCCCGGCCCACAGCGCTCCCCACGGCGCGGCCCACAAAGGAGGATCCGGCATGGCGACCCGTCGTCGATGGCTGATCGCGGCGAACCTCGGGCTCGCCGGCGCGATCGTGGTGGCGGCCTTCGCGGGCTCCGCCGCGGGCCTCCAGCCCGCGTCGCGGGCGCGGGGGCAGTACACGATGGTCGCGGGCGAGATCCAGGGCGGCGGCGACGCGAGCGCCATCTACGTCATCGACTCCATCAACGAGGAGATGGTCGCGCTCCGCTGGAACCAGTCCCGCGGCGAGCTGGACGGCATCGATTACCGCAACCTGCACGAGGACGGGAACAAGGAGACCGGCCGGTGAGCGCGACACCCGACCAACGGGCGCGGATCTCCCGGCCCGGCGAGCCCGCCCTCTTCGCGTGCGCCCTGGCGATGGCGGTCATCCTCGGCATGCTCCTGGCGCCGCTGCTCCAGCAGCCCGCCAGGGCGGAGATGGTCGCCGAATCGGCGCACCTGCTCGCCCTGACCGCCCGCGGCGGGAACGAGGAGATCCTGCTCGTGCTCGACAACCGGGCCGAGCGGCTCTCGGTGTATAGAGTGTTGAATCAGAACTCCGTGCAGATGCTCCAGCAGGTGGAGCTGCCCGGGCTGTTCGAGGCGGCGCGGGCCAGGCGGCTCGGCCGCGAGTGATCGCTTCCGCGGCCTGATGTGGACGGGCGCCCCGGGCCCCCACCGCCGGCCGCATGCACCAAGACCCGTCGCGCCCGGCCGGGCGGCGCGCCGGCACCCCCCCTTCAGCCCGGCGACAACCGCGTTCTCTCTTGAGCCCGCGCAGCGCGGGCGATGTGCCTTTGGTGCTTGCGGAGCGATCGATGCCCATACTGCCCCTCCCCCAGTTCGAGGAAGACCTGAAGTCGTACCAGGACGAGCTCGCGGCCGAGGCCGCGAAGCTCGCGCCACCGAAGACGCTGGTGGTGCGCTTCGGGGCCCTCAAGCTCGTCGGCGAGTTCGCCTACGACGGGTCGATCAAGCCGGGGTGCGGGTCCAAGGTGATCGCGCGCACGCACCGCGGGACCGAGGTCGCGGAGGTGCTAACGACGACGTGCCCCAACTCGGGGTGCGCCAAGAGCGTCAGCCGCAAGGACATGCTCGGCTACATCGAGGCTTCGGGCGGCAAGGACTACCCATTCAACACCAACGGGCGGGTGCTGCGGATCGCGACGGTCGAGGACCTCCAGCGGCAGTCGGCGCTGGAGCAATCCAAGCACGAGCTGGTCCGGCGCGCCCGCGACATCGCGGCGGCGGTCCGGGCGACGGTTAAGATCGTGGACGCCGAGCCCCTCCTCGGCGGCGAGCGGATCACCTTCTACTACCTGTCCGAGGAGCGCGTGGACGTGCGCGAGCTGCACCGGGCCCTCAATGCCCAGTACGAGGGGCGGGTGGACCTCCGCCAGGTCGGCGCTCGCGACGAGGCCCGGCTGGTCGCCGACTACGAGCGCTGCGGCCAGTACTGCTGCTGCAAGAACTTCCTGAAGGTGCTCAAGCCGATCTCGATGCGCTCGGCCAAGACCCAGAAGGCGACGCTCGAGCCCCTCAAGATCAGCGGTCGCTGCGGACGCCTGATGTGCTGCCTCCGCTACGAGGACGAGACCTACGAGGAGCTGCGCAAGCGCCTGCCGCACAAGAAGACCCGCGTCGGCACGCCGCACGGGGACGGGATCGTGCTCAGCGCGCAGATCCTTACGCAGCTCGTGCTGGTGCGGCTCGACTCCGGGACGGACGTGGCCGTCCCGGTCGAGGAGCTCGGCCCGCCCGGATCGATGACCCCCCCACCGCCGCGCGAGGATCGCCGGCGCGAGGCGCCGGCCGAGCGTCGCCCGGTGCGCCCGGTGCGCCCGAGGCGGGAGCCCGCGCCCGCGGCCCCGGTCGAGGATCACGGCGACGAGGAGGCGGCCGAGGGCCCGCCCTCCGAGGCGGAGCCGCGGAAGAAGAAGCGTCGCCGGAGGAAGAAGCGCCGGGAGGGCGAGTCGGCGGGGGATCCGGCCCCGCGCCCGGCGCGGACCGAGGACGAATCGGCGCCCCGTCCGCCGCGGCCGGTCGGAGAGCCGCCCGCTGCGCCCGACGGCGGTCAAGAGGCGACGGAGCGCCGGCGGAAGCGGCGGCGGCGGCGCCGCCGCCCGGGCGACGGCGGCGGGCCGGAGAGCGGACCAGCCGGGCCGGCGCCGGCCGGCGGGTGAGCCCGGCGGCGAACAGCCCAGCATGGGAGAAGGTAAGGTTTCTCTATGCCCGACGCCCCCACTGCCGACGCTCCCGACAAGCCGCCCCACTCGATGAAGGAGACCATCATCTCCCTCATCATCGCGTTCATCTTCGCGTTCGTGTTCCGCGGCTTCGTCGTGGAGGCGTTCGTGATCCCCACGGGCTCGATGGCGCCGACGCTGCTCGGGCAGCACGTGCGGTTCCAGAGCCCCGAGTCGGGCGAGATATGGACGGTGGACCCGTGGGAGAAGAACGCGGCCGGCGCCCCCGCCCCGATCCAGGGGCGCAACCAGACGCTCACGGTGACCGATCCGATGACAGGAGCGCAGGTCGGCAGGGAGCTGCCGGACAGCCTCGGGCGCAACCGCAAACTGATGTCCGGTGATCGGATCTTCGTGCTCAAGTATCTCTACTCGATCTTCGACCCGGCGCGGTTCGACGTGGTCGTGTTCAAGTATCCGGGCCCGCCGGGGCGGATGGAGGACGTCGGCGAGCAAGAGAACTACATCAAGCGGCTGCTCGGCCTTCCGAGCGAGGAGATCGCGCTGGTGGACGGCGACATCTTCCACCGGCCCTCGCTGGCGAGTCCGGGCGCGCTCACGCAATCTGACTGGTCGGACGGGGCGTGGGAGATCGCGCGCAAGAGCGAGCGCACGCAGCGCGAGCTGTGGCAGCCGATCTATGACTCGCGCTCCGCGCCCCTCGATCCGGAACGGAACCTGCGCCGCTGGTTCCGCGACCCATGGCTCGGGCGCACGGCCGCCGGGGAGCCCGATGGCGCGTGGCAGATCCAGGACCGCCGCTCCTATGTGTACGAGGGCTCGGGCCGGACCGTGCTCGCGTGGGACGAGATCGCATGGCCCATCGACGATCGGTACGCGTACAACGAGTCGCCGGGCGCGCCGACCCGCGGCCCGCTCGGCCCGCGCCAGGCGCGGCGCGTGTTCCCGGTGTCGGACATCCGCGTCGCCGCGGGCATCGAGCCCGAGCAGGCGGGCATGGCCGCCGCGGTGGTGCTCGAGGCGCGGGGCCACGAGTTCCGCGCCGACATCGACGGCGCCCGCATCCAGCTGCGCATGCGCCCGATCGGCGAGGCGGGCTCCGGCGAGTGGCGCACCCTCGGGGAGACCGCACGCACGGGCGCGTTCCGCGCCGGTGAGGTCACGAACGTCGAGTTCTGGCACGTGGACCAATCCGTCCAGGTCTGGATCGA
The DNA here is from genome assembly GCA_035654175.1 of Phycisphaerales bacterium. Classification (GTDB taxonomy): domain Bacteria; phylum Planctomycetota; class Phycisphaerae; order Phycisphaerales; family UBA1924; genus PNC22. The sequence continues at coordinate 15,167 of DASRXL010000059.1, read as the reverse complement.
CGGCGACCTGGCGGCCGAGGCGAGCTACGCCTGGTCGCCGGCGCTGCGGGTCGAGCACGCGACGGGACGCAGCGCCGAGGGCCTGCTCGCCCCGCCAGAGCAGGGCAACCCTCTCTCCAACCGCGAGATCTACCGCGCGCCGAAGGTCCGCTGGGAGTTCGAGGGCTCGCCCTTCACGATGCACCGCGTGCGCCTCGATCGCGACCTTTACTACCAGCCGGGCGTGTACAACCCGGGCTTCACGCGCGCCGGCGAGCCCGCGCTCGCCACGCACCCCTCGCAGCCGCTGGTGCTCGGACGCGACCAGTTCTTCGTCTGCGGCGACAACAGCCCCAACAGCCTCGACGGGCGCCTGTGGGACACCCCCGACCCGTGGGTGTACAGCGAGATCGACGGCACGATGGGCGTGGTGCCGCGGGACCTGCTGATCGGCAAGGCGTTCTTTGTCTACTTCCCCAGCGTGCACAAGGAGCACCGCGTGCCGGTGCCGGACGTGGGAAGGATGCGGTTCATCTGGTGAGCTCGCGCGGGGGGACAACGGGTGGGCCGCGCGTGCGCCGATCCGTCGGCGCCCTGGTCGGGGCCGCGCCCTGGGCCTTCCCGCTCGTGCTGTGGTTCGTCGCCACGTACTTCCTGCTCGGCGACACCGGCAAGTGGCTCGACGACTGGTTCTACGTGCAGCGCACGCCCGAGACCGGGGAGATCCGCTCGCTGATCCTCGACGGGCGCGTGCACTTCTGGCGGCCGCTCTACCGCGTGATCGTTCCCGCGCTCGCGACGGTGCTCGCGGAGCACGATCGGATCAACCACCTGATCGGCGCGGCGGCCCACGGGCTGAACGCGTGGCTGGTGTGGAGCCTGATGGCGCGCCTCGGCGTGCGCCGGCTCCCCGCGACCCTGGGCGCACTGACATTCCTCGTCTGGCAGTGGCACGCCCAGGCGGTCTTCTGGCTGTGCGCCCTGCCGACGCTCCTCTCCACCGGCGCCATGCTGGGCGCGCTGCACCTGGGCCTGGCGCCGTGGCCCGGCCGTCGCATCTGGGGCCTGACGGCGCTCGCGGCGGGGATCACCTTCGGCGCGGCGTGCCTCAACGAGCAGCCGGCGGTGCTGGCGGGCGCGCTGCCGCTCGTGCTGCTCGCCGGCCCGCGAGCGCGGGCGCGCGACATCCCGAGATCGCTGCTGCCGGCGCTGGCGGGCGGCGCCTCGCTCGTGCTGTATTCCGCCATGCACCGCTGGATGGGCGGCTCGACGGACATCGGCGGCGCATCGGGCTTGCTGCCCCTGGAGCGCTGGCCCGATGCCGGCGCCAAGCTGTGGCGTTGGATCTATGGGTACATCGGCTCCAACGAATGGCTCGCGCGCTCGCTGCACCTGGGGGTGATGGCGTTCGCCGCACACCCGGCGCGAACGGTCGTCGTCGGCCTGGCCGGCATCACGAGCGCTGTCGCGTGGGTTGCGCACATGGCGCGCCGGGGCCACGAGCGGCGGGCCGCGCAGACCGGCGGCCCCGCGACGCCTCTCCGGCTCGCGTTGCTCGGCGGGGCCATGATGGCGGCGCCGCTCGTGCCGATCGTCGCGTTCGATTACTGGCTGCACCCGCGCATGCTCTATGCATCGGCGGCGGGCCTGGGAGTGCTGCTCGGCGCGGGGCTGAGCGCGCTGTCGGAGCTCGGGAAGAGGCCGGCGGAGGAGCGCCGTGCGGCGCGGGGCGCGGTCGCGGCGCTCGGCGTCTTCGGGCTCCTGGTTCTCGCGATCGCGATGGTCGGATTCCAGGCCGGGATGCAGCGACGGCACCGGCTGGACATGGACGCTCTGGCGCAGCTCCGCGCGGCCGCGGGAGACGCGCCGAGCGGCAGCGTCTTCGTGCCCGTGTGGGTGGGCGTGCCCGATGGCCCGTCGTGGGGTCGGCGGTTCGACACCTTCTTCTCCTCGGTGTTCAACAGCTGGTGGAGCTCGCGGTGGGCGCTGCGCCAGGCATTCGGGCGCTCGGATATCGTCGCGACGGAGACCAGGTGGAGCCATGCCGGCTGGAGGGCGCCGGCGGCCGACGGGGCGGCGGTCGGGCAGCTCCGGTTTGCCTGGGACGTGCTCGTGCCGTTCGAGCTCGACGAGCACAACCGCGTGCGGCTCATCACCAGCGTGGGGTACACCGGCCCCGGCGGAGAGGAGCTGCGCGTGGATGTGCCGATCACCTCCGCCCTCGCGGCACGGCGCGACCTGCCCGCGCGGCACTACACATTCGGCCGAGAGTGATGCATCGGGCGGGTCCGCGCGGCGAGCGTGCCGACGCCGATCGAGCTTACCGGATGACCACGCGCCGCACCGTGGCGGGCGCGCAGCCGGCGAGCATCGCGCGCCCGCCGCCGCGGAGCCATTGCTCGAGCAGGTATCTCGTCGCGGCATCGGGAGCTTCGATGGTGAGCACGCCGCGCTGGAAGCTCCTCAGGCGCGTCCGGGCGCCGAGCTCGCTGGGCACGACGGTCCGCCAGGCCTCGCCCATGCCGCCGGTCTGCTTCAGCTCACGCGCGAGCTTGTCGTGCAGCTCCCCCACCACCGGACCCACGGTGAGGTCTCGCTCCGGGCGCACGCGCAGCGACCGGATCTTCTCGATCGACGCCGCCGCACGCTGCAGGTCCCTGCCGCCCATGAGGCACATCCTACCGCGCCGCCTTGCCGAAGGGCCGGCGCGCGGCCCCTGGCGGGGAGACGTGCACAGTGTGTGCATGCCGCGGACTCTGCGCGCCCCGAGGCCCGCCGTGGACGTGTGCTACCCTTCGCCCCGTGTCCTCCGCGATTGCGATCGAGGGTATCTCCAAGGAATACCCGGCCATCGGCCGGTCGGGCGTCACCCGTGCGGTGGACAATGTCTCGCTCGAGATCCGGCCCGGAGAGCTGTTCTTCCTCCTGGGTCCCTCCGGCTGCGGCAAGACCACGCTCCTGCGCATGATCGCGGGGTTCATCGAACCGACCGCCGGCACGATCCGCTTCAGCGGGCGCGACGTGACGCGGACGCCGCCCAACAAGCGGAACACCGGCATGGTGTTCCAGAGCTATGCGCTCTGGCCGCACATGACCGTGGCGCAGAACGTCGCGTTCGGCCTGGGCGTGCGCAGGGTTCGCGGCGGGGAGAAGGCGCGGCGCGTCTCGGACGCGCTCTCCCAGGTCCGCATGGAGGGTCTCGCCACGCGCCGCCCGACCCAGCTCTCGGGGGGCCAGCAGCAGCGGGTCGCGCTCGCGAGGGCCCTGGTTGTCCGTCCGGACGTGCTGCTGCTCGACGAGCCGCTGAGCAACCTCGACGCCAAGCTGCGTCTCGACCTGCGGTCGGAGATCCGGCGCGTGTGCAAGCAGGCGGGGCTGACGACCGTGTACGTCACGCACGACCAGAAGGAGGCCCTTTCCATGGCCGACCGCGTCGCCATCATGGACGCGGGGCGCGTTGTGCAGGTCGGCGGCCCGCGCGAGCTCTACCGCCGGCCGCATTCCAGGTTCGTCGCGGAGTTCCTCGGCGAGGCGGACTTTCTCGGGGCGCGGGTGCTCGGGCAGGAGGACGGGCGACTGGTGCTGGAGACAGGCGCCGGGCGGCTCTGCGCGGCGGCCGGGGCGAACCCCCCCACCGCCGGAACAACAGTCACGGTTTGCGTCCGGCCGGAGAGCTGGAGGCTTGTCGAGACGACAGCCGGGCCCGGGCTGCGGGCGACCGTCGAGGAGAGCGTGTACCTCGGTGAGATCTGCCAGTACGTCCTCGCCACGGCGGACGGTGCACGGATTCGCGCCAGCGTCCTGAACCCGGGCGATCGACCCGCCGCTTCGCCGGGCGAGCAGCTCGCGGTGTTCGCGGAGGCCGAGGACGTGATCCTGCTGTCGGGCGGCTGAAGACCTAATATAATACAAACATTGTGGGGATCGGTCTGGGCCACCCAAGCATTCGCACTGATGGAAGCGGCGCGAGCGGGCACTTAGCCTCAGGCCGGGCGTTGCCGCTGCGGCAGGCGTGAGTCGGCATGCTCCACGCGAAGTTGCGGCGACTCGGCGTCCACCGTCACGCGGCGCGCTGGGAAGCCTCGGCGTCCGCGCCGAGCCGGATGCGGAACACGGCTCCGCGCCCGACCTCGGACTCGACGGAGATGGTACCGCCGGCGGCCTCGATCAAGCGCCGGCAGATGACCAGGCCTAGGCCATGCCCCCGGTTGCGGTTGGGCACGCGCGTCGTGCGTGTCAGGAGCGGCTCGAAGAGCTGGTCCAGAAGCTCGCGGCTGATCCCGGGGCCCGTATCGCGCACGGTGAGTTCCGCACCGGGCTCTTCGACCGTGTTCCACGTGGAACCAGCCGAGCCGACGAGCGGCCGGCACGTGAGTTCGAGCACCCCCCCACCAGGCTTCAAGGCGCGGACGGCGTTGAGGAGCAGGTTGAGCAGCACGTGCTCAAGGTCGGTTCGCCGGATCCGAAGCCGAAGACCAGGATGGAGCACCACGCGCAATTCCACCCCTTCCTCCTGGGGCCGCCGACCCATGCACTCCAGGGCTCCCGCGAGCGCCTCGGCGGGATCGCAGCTCAGGGGCTCGTCCGCGGCATCGAGGCCGCTCCCGGCGAGCCGGAGCACGGAATTCGCCACGCGGGCGGCCTGCTCGACGCCCTTCGCCGCACGATCAAGGGCCTTTGAGGCGAGCTCGCGGTCGTCGGGCCGCTCCAGGGCGGCGCGGGCGTAGCTGAGCACCGGCGTGAGGATATTGCTGAATTCGTGCGCGATGGCGCCTGTGAGCAGACCGAGCGTGCTGAGACGGCTGGAGGCCTCGAACTCGGCCCTGGCGCGGGACAGTTGAGCTTCCAGCTCCTCGATGCGATGGAGCAGGGTGTCGGATCGATGGGTTGGGCGCTCGATGCTCGACATGCGCGGAGTCCTCCCCGCGGCTATCGGTCCTCGGGGTCACCGACTTCAGCCGGAGCACGGCATCGGACACAGGCGGGCTAGGACACAGCGCCGGGGTCGCTGAGCCAGGGTCCCTGATCCGAGTCAGGGCCGCCGGCGAGGAGCCATGCGAGCAGCGGGGGGGGGAGGAGCTTGGCCTCCGGAAGAGCCGCGGGCTCGATCCATTCGAAGGAGATAGCCTTCTCCAGGCTCTGCATCCGTTGCGGCCACGGGCCTTGGCGCGGTTCCACGTGGAACACGAGGTTGATCTCGTGGCGGGGCCGGTCGTCCTGCACGAAGCGGTGCTCGTTCACGAGGAGCAGGTTGCCGACCGTGACGGGGACGCCGCACTCCTCCATGAACTCTCTCGCCAACGCCGCCGCGGCCGTCTCGCCGGGCTCGATGTGGCCTCCGGGGAGAAACGCGTAGCCATTCGCGACATTGCGGCAGAGGAGTAACCGCCCGTTCCGCCGGCCGACGGCACGCGCGATCAGCTCGATGCGCTTTGGCTTCTCATGCAAGGAATCCGCCCTCCGCGCCCCCCTCCGCCCGCCCGCGGCCGGAGCGCCGTGTTATAACACAGCTCCCGCACCCGCGCGGCCGCAAGGAGGCGCCCCCGATGGCCCAGAAACCACGCAGACTCGGACGAGGCCTGAGCAGCCTGATCCACCCCGGCGAGCCGGTCCACGTCGATCAACCGAACATTTCCCAACCATTTCCGGAGCCCGAACTGGCGCCGACGCCGACGACGCCCGCGCCAAGCACGACGGCCGCGCCCGGTCTCCCGCGATCGGAGCCCGCGACCGGGAGTCGGCTCCTCGATGTGGATCAGATCCGTCCGAGCCCGTTCCAGCCGCGCAGGCACTTCGATGAGGGCGCGATCGCGCAGCTTGCAAGCTCGATCAGCCGCTCGGGGCTCATGCAGCCGGTGATCGTGCGCCCGGGGAGCGGTGGGGGGTATGAGTTGGTGGCCGGCGAGCGGCGCTGGCGTGCGGCGAGGCTCGCGGGGCTGAGTCTGCTGCCCGCGCTGGTGAGGGACCTGGACGACGAGCAAGCCGCGGAGTGGGGGCTGGTCGAGAACATCCAGCGCGAGGACCTGAATCCGATGGAGCGTGCGCACGCGCTGAAGGCGCTCGCGGAGCGGTTCGCGCTGGGGCATGCGGAGCTGGGCGAGCGCGTGGGGCTGGACCGCTCCACGGTCTCGAATCTCATACGGCTCACCGACCTGGAGGCGGAGATCCAGGAGATGGTGGGGGCGGGGTCGCTCTCGATGGGCCACGCGCGGGCGCTTCTGGCGGCGCCCGCGGGCGCTTCGCGCCGCCGATTGGCCGAGCGCGCGGTGGAGGAGTCGTGGTCGGTACGGCGCATCGAGGCCGTGGCGCGCGAGGAGGCCGAGAGCGCCGGACCTTCTAAGAATCCGGGCGTCGCGCCGGCGAACGCGGGCCAAACACAGCGCGCGGCCATCCTCGGGGATCTTGAGCGCCGGATTACCGCGCACTTGGGTACGAAGGCGCGCATCGACCTGCGCGCCAAGGGGAACCGCGGGCGGCTGGTGGTCGAGTTCTACAGTCTCGAGCACTTCGAGGATGTTATGCGCCGCATCGGACTGTCGGATGAAGATTCGGCCTGATCGCTCGCTGTACGGTTGGAGCCGAAGTCTTTATGACCGCGGCCGGCGGGGGATAACGCCGACTTTAGCTTGCATCGGTCTGCATGCACGCACTAGTATCGCAAGCGCGCGCTGGTGATGTGCCGCGCGCTCATCCCCCAAACCTGCGGCACTCGCAGTAAGCACGGAGACTATCGGCATGGCGAAGAAGAAAAGGGCGGGCAGAGGGTCCGCGCGGCGCGGCGCATCGGGCGGCGCGCTGCGCGGCGTGTCCACCATGGAGCTGCGCGCGGAGCTCGAGCGGCGCTCCCGGGATCTCGACAAGCTCGAGGCCCGGCGCGACGAGCTGACGGCGCAGCTCGAGCAGGTGGAGGCCGAGATCTCCACGATCAGCTCGGCGATCGGCGCCGCGGGGCGCGCCGGCCGGGGGCGCGGGGCGCGGCGCGGGCGTCCGGCGGGCGCGTCAGGCGCCGGGCGTCGTGGCGGCCGTCGCGCGGCGCGCGCCGGCGGCGGGAAGCGCCCGCGGAACGCCGAGAGCCTCGAGGTGGCGCTCGCGAAGGTGCTCAAAGGCAAGACGATGGGCGTCAGCGAGGTCGCCGACGCGGTGCAGAAGGCCGGCTACAAGACTTCCTCCCCCAACTTCCGCACGATCGTGAACCAGGCGCTCCTGCGGAGCGAGCTCATTAAGAAAACCGGGCGCGGCGCCTACACCGCGGCGTGACCTTCGCGGGTCCGCGCCGGCAGGGGGACCGGAGCCTGAGCGAGCCCCGCCGGCGGCAGCCGGCGGGGCGTTGCACGCGCGGACCGTCGACTTCGCGCGGGGCATAGGATCCGGCGAGTCATGACACGTCGAAGATCTCAGAGCGCCGGCGGCGGCCGCGGCGATGCTGTGCCCGCGAGCGACTCGCACGACCGGCTGCGCGAGCGGGTCAAAGAGCTGACATGCCTCTATGAGGTCACGCTCGCCTTCGTCGAGCACCGCGCCGACCTGTCCGGATGCTTTCGGCGGATCGTCTCGATCCTGCCCGGGGCGTGGAGATTCCCCGACGAGGCGTACGCCGCCCTGGGCATCGACGGTGTCGAGGAGCGCACGCCCGGGTTCCCGGCGGCGGCGGCGAACGCGCTCTCGAGCGACATTGTGGTGGCCGGGCGCAAGCGCGGCGAGGTGCGGGTCGCCTACGGGCGCGCCGGCGCCGACGAGGGTCTGTTCCTCCCGGAGGAGCGCTCGCTGCTCGACGCGGTCGCGCGCCAAGTGGCGGTGTTCGTGGAGCGCGCCGAGGCGGAGGAGCGGCGCGCCGCGGCGGAGGCGCAGCTCAGACACGCCGACCGGCTCGCGACCATCGGCCAGCTCGCCGCGGGCGTCGCGCACGAGCTGAACGAGCCGCTGGGCAACATCCTCGGCTTCGCGCAGCTGGCGCTGCGCGGCGAGCGCCTGCCCGAGGAGGCGCGGGCCGACCTGGACAAGATCGTGCGCGCGTCGCTGCACGGGCGCGAGGTGATCCGCAAGCTGCTGGCCTTCGCGCACCAGGGGCCGGCGAGCCGCCAGCGGCTCTCTCTCAACGCGCTCGTGGAGGAGGTGGTCTTCCTGATGGAGGCGGGGTGCGAGCAGCCCGGCATCCGGTTCGTCCAGCGGCTGGCGCCGGACCTGCCGGAGATCGAGGCCGACCCGGTGCAGGTCCGGCAGGTGCTCGTCAATCTCGTGGTGAACGCCATGCACGCCGCGAGCGCCGGTGGGGGGGTGATCACCGTCTCGACCGAGCGCGGGCCGGAGGAGGTCGCGCTCGGGGTCGAGGACACCGGGTGCGGCATGCCCGAGGAGGTCGCTCGCCACGCGTTCGATCCGTTCTTCACCACCAAGGAGGTCGGCCGGGGCACGGGGCTCGGCCTCTCGGTGGTGCAGGGCATCGTGGCCGGGCACGGCGGCGCGATCGAGGTGCGGTCCGAGCCGGGGCGCGGCTCGCGCTTCACGGTGCGCCTGCCGATGGTCGCGCGCGCACCGAGAGATGAGGCGGCATGCATCCAGACGCCGTGAGCCCGGGCAGCGCGCGGATCCTGGTGGTGGACGACGCCGCCGCGACGCGGGAGATCCTGGAGAGGAACCTGCGCGCCGAGGGCTACGAGGTGCGCACCGCGCCGGGGGTCGCCGAGGCGCTCGCGGTGCTCGGGCGCGAGCCGGTGGACCTCGTGGTGACGGACCTGCGCATGCCCGGCGCCGACGGGCTGGAGCTCGTGCGCCACATCCGCCAGCATCACCGGTGGACCGGCGTGGTGATGGTGACGGGCTTCGCGACCGTGGGGGGCGCGGTCGAGGCGATGCGCGAGGGCGCGGAGGACTACCTGCCCAAGCCGTTCTCCGACGAGGAGCTGCGCGCGACCGTGCGCTCGACGCTGGCGAAGGTGCGCCTGCGCCGGGAGCTCGAGCAGCCCGGGCCGGCGCCCGCCCCCGACGGCATCGTGGGACGCTCGGAGCCCATGCGTCGCGTGTACCGGCTCATCGCGCGCGCCGCGGAGGTCGACGCGCCCGTGCTCGTCACCGGCGAGAGCGGCACCGGCAAGGAGCTGATCGCGCGCGCCATCCACTACCGCGGCCGGCGCGCGGGCGGTCCCTTCCTCGGGGTCAACTGCGCCGCGATCCCCGAGACGCTCATGGAGAGCGAGCTCTTCGGGCACACCAAGGGCTCGTTCACCGGCGCCAGCGCCGCGCGCCAGGGGTTCTTCGTCGCGGCCGACGGCGGGACGCTCTTCCTCGACGAGGTGGCCGAGCTGTCGCCGATCGCGCAGGCTAAGCTCCTGCGCGTGCTGCAGGAAGGCCAGGTGCAGGCCGTCGGCGCCGACGGCCCCCGCCCCGTGGACGTGCGCATCGTCGCCGCGACGAACAAGGACCTCGGGGCCATGGCCCAGGAGGGTCGCTTCCGCGAGGATCTCTTCTACCGGCTGCACGTGCTCCCGATCGACGTGCCGCCGCTTCGCGAGCGCGGCGACGACATCCTCCTGCTCTTCCGGCACTTCCTCGGCGCGGCGGCCGCGGCGCAGGGCGCAGCCGTGCCGCGGGTGAGCGATCAGGCGGCCCAAGCGCTTGCCCGCTATCCCTGGCCCGGCAACGTGCGCGAGCTGGCCAATCTCGCGCAGCGCCTCGTGATCCTCGCCGATTCGGGCGAGATCGGGGCGACGGACCTGCCGGCCCCGATGCGCTACAGCGCGGCGCCTCTGCCCGCGGCTCTGCACCGGACGCTGCGCGAGGTCGAGCTGGCGCATATCCGGGCGGTGCTCGAAAGCGTGAACGGGAACAAGACCAAGGCGGCCCAGATCCTCGGCATCGACCGCAAGTCTCTGCGCGAGAAGCTCAAGGCCGCAGCCCCGGACCACGCCTGAGCGGTGCGAAACGCCCCGGCGGGGTGTTTCTCCCCGCGCGCGGCGGGGTTGCCCGCCGGTTTCGGCCCTGCTCGCGGCCTCTCCCCGGCGATCCCCTCGCGGCACGGTCGTTGCATTGCGTCCCGGCGTCGATCTTCACGCCTATCCAGAAAGGACGCACCGATGTCACGGTCTAACGGCGCCACCGCCTCCACCACCACCGCACCCGGGAGCGCGGCTTCGCACGCCGACGCGCCCGCGCAGCCGAGGCTCTACCAGCGCGTGCAGGACCAGCTCGCCCGCGCCGCGTCGACGCACGAGCTCTCCCCCGCGCTGCGGAAGATCCTCGCGCAGCCCCAGTGCGAGGTGCGCGTCAACTTCCCGGTGCGCATGGACGACGGGCGCGTCGAGACGTTCACCGGCTACCGCGTGCAGCACAACAACGCGCTCGGGCCGTACAAGGGCGGCATCAGGTACCACCCTGACGTGAGCATCGACGAGGTCCGCGCGCTCGCGGCGTGGATGACGATCAAGTGCGCCCTCGTCGACATCCCGTTCGGCGGCGGCAAGGGAGGGGTGCAGGTCGATCCCTCGAAGCTGAGCCAGGCCGAGCTGGAGCGGCTCACGCGCCGATTCGTGTACGCGCTGGGGCCGAACATCGGTCCGGACTACGACATCCCCGCTCCGGACGTGAACACCAACAGCCGGACGATGGCCTGGGTGGTGGACGCCTACGCCGCGACGCTGCCGCCCGGCGAGCGGCACGCGGCGCTCGGCGTGGTGACCGGCAAGCCGGTGGCGGCGGGGGGCTCGCCGGGGCGTGAGAAGGCGACTGGCCAGGGCGTCGCGGACCTGGTGGTGCGCTGGGCCGAGGACAACGGGGTGGAGGTGCGCGGCCTGACGTTCATCGTGCAGGGCTTCGGCAACGTGGGGGGCTGGGCGGCGCGCATCCTTCAGGGGCTCGGCGCCAGGCTCGTGGCGGTGGAGGACGTGACGGGGGCGGTGCGTGCTGCGGAGGGCATCGATGCCGAGGCGCTCGCGGCGCACGTGCGCCAGGCGGGCGGGGTGCGAGGCTTCGCGGGGGCCGCGGCGGTGACGCGCGGGGAGTTCCTGCGGACCAGCGCCGACGTCTTCATCCCCGCGGCCCTCGAGAACCAGATCACCGGCGAGACGGCGCACCTGCTCCAGGTGCGGCTGGTCGCGGAGGGCGCCAACGGCCCGACCACGACGGAGGGCGACGCGGTGCTGCAGGCGCGGGGGATCCACGTGCTGCCGGACGTGCTCTGCAACGCCGGCGGCGTGATCGTCAGCTATTTCGAGTGGCTCCAGAGCAGGAGCCGGGCGACCTGGGACGTGCGCGAGGTGGACCTCCGCCTGCGCGAGACGATCGTCCGCGCCTATTCGCTCGTGAAGGCCGTCGCCAACCAGCGGCGGCTCGACTGGCGGACCGCGGCGTACGTCGTGGCGCTCGGCAGGATCGAGCAGGTGTACCAAGAGCGCGGGATTTTCCCGTGAGCGCGACACGAGATCACGGAGGCGCATTCATGAGCGGACGCACGATCCATGTGACGCCCGACGACCTGGACCGGCTGCGCCGCGCCGTCGACGAGGCGCAGGGCGCCGATGACGCGGACCGACCCCACCTCGACGCGCTGCGCGAGGCTCTCGACCGCGCGGTGAAGGTGTGGCCCGAGCGCATCCCGCCGGAGTTCGTCACGATGAACTCCCGCGTCCGGCTGCGCGACGGGCTGCGCACGTGGACGATCACGCTGGTGTTCCCCGAGGAGGCGGACGCCGAGACCGGCAGGATCTCCGTCCTAGCGCCCCTGGGCGCGGCGCTGCTCGGGCGCAGGGTCGGCGAGCGCGTGGAGTTCCGCGTGCCCGGCGGCGAGCGTGCGTGCGATGTGCTCGGGGTCCTCTTCCAGCCGGAGGCCGCGGGCGACCTGCATGGGCTGAGAGGATCAATGACATGACCACACTGCCCCCTGTGGACGGCGCCCCGTCGCGCGCGAGCGCGGCGGGGGCGCCGTCCGATTCTGAGCGACCGATCGTCAACCGCCTCGACCTCGAGCGGCTGGACCGGTATCTCGGCTCGCCGGAGAACGGGCCGGCGACGACCGAGTACATCCGGTGGGTGCTGGAGAACGCCCGCGCCGTCGACGCGCGGGAGATCCCGCGCGACGTGGTCACCATGCACTCGCGGGTCCGCATCGGCTCCAACCACGGCGGGGACGAGGAGTACGTGCTCTGCTACCCGGGGGAGGAGGAGTCCGTGCCCTGCGGGCTCTCGGTGCTCTCGCCGCTCGGGGCGGCGATGCTCGGGGTGAAGCAGGGGTCCACGTTCCGCGTAATCGGCCCCAGGCCGCGCACGTTCGTGCTCGCGTCGATCGAGTACCAGCCCGAGCGCTCGCGGCGCTCCAGCACGTAGCGACGCCGCTCCACCACGGCGTTGCGCAAGAGAAAGGCCCACCCAGAGGGTGGGCCTTTCTGCGTGGTCAGGTTCGTTCGCGGCTCACCAGGGCACCGGCTCGCGGGTCAGGCGGCTGGGGCGGTCGGTGTAGAAGGCCCGGCCGAGGTCCTGCATGAACATGCGCCCGTTCTCGTCGGCCATGATGGTCATGCTGTTGTAGATGTCGTCCGGACGCTGGTAGAGCGTGTCGAGCTCGGGGGTGAGGTCTGCGCGGATCTGCTCGGCCTGGGCGTGGTCGGCCTGGCTGGTGGCGGTGCTGCACCCGGCGAGCGCGCCCGCCGCGGCGAGGACCAGAGCCAGGGACATCGTGCGCTTCGTGGGGGTACTCATGCCGTCACTCCTTGGAAGGCGTGTTGTAGCGGCTCGGGGCGGGGGCGTCAATGCGCAAGCGGCCGCTCGCCAAGCATATCCGAACGTGGCGGCGCGGGGTTCCCGGAGAGGGCGGGCGTCTGGGGAAGGGCGGTGGAAATCCGGGCTCGCCGGGCACGAACCCTGGCTCCCCCCTCAATCGAGGGTACATTGTGACCGCCCGGCGCGAGCGCGACCGGGTGTTCGGCCGGCGCCGGCGCACCGGCCCTCCGGTCGGTCCGCGAGAAGGTGTCCGGGCGGCGCAACGGTTTGTCCAACCTTTGCGCCAACCCGCGGGCTCCAGAGCAAACCCCGGCGATGGTCAAGCCGCCGACGAGCGGAAGACCGGGACCGGGGGCCAGGAGCCCACCTTGAAGCCGGGTTTGGGCAACAAGACGCCGTTCGGGCATTCGCGGACCGGCCGGGGGGCTGGGACGCGCAGGGGCCGTGGCGGGCCGGCCTGCGTGATGTCGATCGCGTGCCCGACGGCGGGGCGTGTGAACGAAAGCGGGGCGGGATCGCTCCCGCCCCGCCTGGGTGGCTTGCGTTGCCCTGCGGCTCAGCAGCCGGCGTTCCACTCGTTGAGGAAGCAGATCACGTCGCGGGTGTCGATGACGCCGTTGCCGTCGCAGTCGCTGGCGGCGTCCTGGGCGTTCCAGGCGTTGAGGAACGCGATCACGTCGCGGGTGTCGACGACGCCGTCGCCGTTGAAGTCGGCGACGCAGGAGGCCGCGGTCTCGTAGGCGTAGGTGCGTCCGCCGTTGCCGAAGTCGTTCGCGTGCACGGCCTTGCTGCCGACGAGGACGTAGCGCCCGCTGGCGTTCATGCTCACGTCGTACGGCGAGCCGGGGGTGTCGATGGAGCCGACGAGGTTGAGGTCGCGGTCGTAGATCCGCACCTCGGGCTGGGTGTTGCCGGCATCGCCCCAGGATGCGGCGACGAAGAGCGTGCCGTCGCCATTGGCCTGGGCGCCCACGGCGGAGTTCTGCTTGGCGCCGGAGCCGACGTAGCCGTTCTGCGCGACCACCGTGCCGGTGGTGAGATCGACGACGCGGTGGTCGTTGGCGAGATAGTTCTGCACGTAATCGTGGCTGAGGACGAACAGCGTCTCGCCGTCGCCGCTGAGGGCCACGCCCCAGCCGAACCAGTCGTTCGTGCCCGTGCCCGAGTAGACCTCCTGCCACACGCCGCCGACCTCCCGTGCGGCCTTGATGTTGAAGCCGCCCGCGGCGATGGCGGTGCCGTCGCGCGAGATGCGGTGGAAGCCGCCGGAGCCCGAGGTGCGCAGGGCGTACTGCTCGGTGAGCGTCGCCGTGTCGTAGAGACGGGCGTACTCGCCGGCGGTGACGACGACGCGCGAGCCGTCGGCGCTGATCTCGACGCCCGAGCAGAAGCCGGCGACCTCGACGCTGCCGAGCTCGGCGCCGGCGCCGTCGAGGATGACCAGGAGCGAGTTCGCGCCGTCGTAGGCCAGGGCGGCGACGCGGGCGCCGTCGGCGCTCACGCTCACGTTGTGCTTGGAGGAGTTCGTGTACGCCGCGTCGAAGACGTGCGTCCACAGGGGCGTGCCGCCGCCGGCGTCCGAGAACGCCCAGACGGTGACCGGCGCGGTGCTCGGCTTCGCGATCGCCGCGCAGAGCGAGGCCGCCTCTGCCGCGCTCACGCCGATCGAGAACGGCGACTCGGCGTCGAGCGAGAAGACGAAGTCGGGGTTGCCGTCGCCGGTGGTCGTGAACTTGCTGATGCGCTCGTCGTTGAGCGTGTGCGACACCCACGACTCGGCGCCGGCGTTGCCGAGCGAGACGGACTCGGTGATCGACACGGGATCCACGTAGGTCCAGAGAATCCCCTCGCGCTCGGCGCCGGCCGGCGGCTGCTGCACGAGGAGCGGCAGCGCGTCGCGGATGATCGCGGCGCCGTCGCGCCCGGTGTGCACGGTGTCGCGAGAGGCTTGGCCGGCGGCGGAGCCGGCGATGAGGGCGATGACGCCTACAGCGATGCGGGTACGCATTTCGATCTCTCCTTGGTTCCGCGCGCGGCACTCCACCGACGCGCACACATAAACCTACACGCCGACGGGGCCCGCGCCAATGCCTCTCGTTGCCCAAATTGACAGACTTTCTGTTTCCCCGGGGTTCGCCGCGGTGGGATGCCGCCTCCCGGAGTACCGCGGGGCGGACCAACGAGAACCGGGCGGGCGGGCCTCGCGGCGCCGCCCGCCCGGGGGCGGGGGGAGAAGGCTGGGGGTTTGCTCAGCAGCCGCTGGTCCAGCTGTTGAGGAAGGCGAGCACGTCGAGGGTGTTGATGTTGCCGTCGCGGTTGAAGTCGCCGGTGGGGTCGCCGGCCGTCCAGGCGTTGAGGAACGCCAGGACGTCCTGGGTGTTCAGCGTGCCGTCGGCGTTGATGTCGGCGCGGCACGTGACGCGGAGGATCGCCTGGGTGGGACGGTACTGCACGGCCCAGACCTGCTGCCCGGGCAGCGC
>DASRXL010000058.1:0-34614 GCA_035654175.1 Phycisphaerales bacterium | reverse complement strand
GCCCCCGGCTCCGGCGGCGACCCGGTCGCCGTCAACGCCGGGGCCTGGGTCTTCCGCGCGCCGACGGACGACGGCACGGGCGGCGGTGGCGGCATGAAGTGGATTGTCCGGAGCCTCGGGACGCTGCCCGGCGTGAGTGATCCGCTCAGCGACCTCGTCACCTGGACCGACGTGAAGGACGGCCAGACATACGCCGCGGTCGCGACCGTGGACGGGCTCATGCTCTTCACCCGCTCGGCCGACCGCACGACGTGGACCGTGCGCAACCTCACGGACGAGATCGGTGGCGCGGAGAACATCGTCAGCAACATCTCCGTGTTCGGCGAGCGCGGGAACCGCGTGCTCATCGTGGGCTACAACGACGAGGACGAGCTGCTCATCTACCGCCAGCCCAACACCGGCGAGCCGGGCAACTGGGACTGGGACTTCGCCAACATCACCGAGCGGGACCTGCGTCCGCAGGGCCTCGACACGCCGCGGTTCGTGAGCGCGATCTCCAGCTTCGCGACGCAGTGGAACGCGCTCAACATCACGGGCCTGGACTCCGAGGGCAACGTGCGGGCGGTGTGGATCGCTCCCGGCATGGAGCAGTGGAAGGTCGCGAACCTCTCCGCCAACGCGGGCACGCCGCGCCTGGCCGGCAACATCGCCACGTTCGTCACTTCCTGGGGCGCCATGAACCTCGCCGGCGTCGATCCGGAGGGCAAGCTCGTGGTCACCTGGTGGGTGCCGGGCTTCGAGCGCTGGGTCGTGAGCGACTTCAACGCCCTCTTCGGCGGGCCCGAGATCGAGCCCGAATCGGTCACGGCCTTCACCACCTCCTGGGGAGCCCTGAACATCGTCGGGCGCGACGAACGGGGCGACGTGGTCGTCTACTGGTGGGTGCCGGAGTTCGCGGAAGAGTCCTCCACCGACCGCTGGCACATCTCCAACCTCACCAGCAACATCGACGACCCGGAGCTGCCGGTCGGCACGCTGCGCGGGCTGATCACCGACGACGGCCAGATCAACCTCTTCGGCACCAATCAGGTCAACGACGTCATCCGGTTCTTCTGGGAGCCCGAGGACCGCTGGCGCACGGAGAACCTGACGCACACGGCCGAGCCGGCCTGACCCCACACACACCGCACTCTCCCTCCGAGCGCGGGCCCTTCGCGGTCCGCGCTCGTTTCGTTGGACGGCGCTCCGACGCTCGCCGCCGCCCTCCCGGCTACGCTGCACCCGGCCGATGGGAGGGAAGCACGTGCACGCCGCCTGGTTGATACCTCTCTGCATGCTCGCGGGGGCGTCGCTCTGCGGCTGCGCGTCGGGCCCGCCTGCTCCGGCGCCCGCATCCGCCGCCGAGCCCGCTCGCGGCGCCTGGGAGCCCATCGGGCGCTCCGTTTCCGGGCGGAGGATCGAGGCGTTGACGCTGCCCGCGCCGGGTCCGCGGGCCCTCATCGTCGGCGGCATCCACGGCGACGAGCCGGAGGCTCAGGGCGCCATCGACGAGCTCGCCGCGCACCTCGCTTCCACCCGCCCGAACGCGACGATCCGGATCGTGCGCGACGCGAACCCCGACGGCACCGCCGCGGGCTCGCGGGCCAACTCCCGCGGCATCGACCTCAACCGCAACTGGCCGGCGCGCAACTTCACGCCCGCGCCGGACCGGGGGCCCGCCCCGCTGTCGGAGCCCGAGACGCGGGCGCTCCACAGGGAGATCGTGCGCTTCGGGCCCGACCTCGTCATCGTCTGCCACTCCTCGCCGCGCGGGCCCTTCGTGAACTTCGACGGCCCCGGCGCCGAGCTTGCGGCGGCGTTCGCCACCGCGGCGGGCCGCACCGATGGGCGCTGGCGTGTGGTTCCCGAGATCGGCTACGCCACGCCGGGCTCGCTCGGCTCGTACATCGGGATCGATCTGGGGGTGCCGATCCTGACGGTCGAGCTCGCGCGCTCCGGCGCGCCGGAGGGCGCGCGGGCCGCGTTGCGCGAGGGCGTGAGCGCGGTGCTGCGCGAGTGGGGCGCCGGCCCCGTCGGCGGGGGGCCGGCGCCGTTCCGCGGACGCCCGGACGGGCCGATCACGGGCAGCCGAGCGCCCACTCGTTGAGGAAGAAAAGAAAGTCGAGGGTGTTGATCGATCCATCGCCGTCGAAGTCGGCGGATCCATCCTGCGCGACGAACGCGTTCAGGTAGGCGAGGAAGTCGAGCGTGTTCACCGCGCCGTCATCGTTGAAATCGACCCGGCACGGGTCTCCGAGGTCGGCGAGCAGGACAGCCTGGACATCGCCGTTCAGCTGCGCGACGAAGGCCAGCTGATTCTCTTCGTTGAAGGCGCCCGAGCGGGTGTCGCCGGCCTCGTCGGGGTGCAGCAGGAAGAGCGCCTCGATCGTGCGGAGCGCGTCGAGCTCCAGCGTGTCGCCCGTGCGGGCGACCAGCCTCAACTGGCCGTCACGATCCGTTGCCCAGAGCGCGCCCTGCGCCCCGGCCGGGACGTTCGGCCCCTCCACGCCCGCGACGAACGCGACCTGCCCGGTCTCCGCGAGATGGATGAACTGGATGGCCTGCTCGTCCCCGAACACCGTCCCCTCCTCGGTGTCGGGCGCGGGAGCGCCGCTGGCGGCCACGACGCGCATGATCCCGGCGCGACGCACCACCGCCGCCCAGGGCCCGCTGCGGTCGTCGTCGATTCTCGCGATGAACGCGACGTCCCCGGCTTCATTGAGCCAAGGGGAGGACAGGCCGTACGCCGTGTAGCCGCCGGGCAGCGACTCCTGGTCGCGCATGATCGGCTGGAACCCGCCGGGCGCGCCGAGCCACAGCACCTCGCCCGCCTTGTAGGTGAACCCTTCGAGGTTGAGGTCGGACTTGAACGCGATCGTGCCGGACGCGTTCACGTCGGGCTCGCCGATGATGCCGTAGTTCACCCCGTCGCCCATGCCCGGCGCCGGATCGCCCCGGCGCGCGATCACCGTCAGGTCGCCCGGGGCTCCGCGCACGAGCGCCATGTCGTCCTCGGGATGCACGTTGGGGCCCGCGAGCCGGACGCTGAAGTACGCCGCGCCCGACCCGTCGAAATGGATGTGCGGCGTGCCGTCGCGCCAGTCATAGGGGGCGACGCCCGGCAGGTCCGCGGAGAGGTCGGCCCCCTCGCGCACGAGCAGGCGGGCGTCCAGCCCGTCATGGACGAACGCCGCGATGTCGTTCGTGCTGTCCACGCCCTGGCCCGTGAGGTCTGTCGAGAAGGCGAAGCTGGGCGCGGGCCCGAAGCGGAGCTGCCTGAGCAGGCCGCCGAAGTGCACGCCCTCGAGCCCGGAGACCGGCGTCCCCTGCCATATCACGACGCTCTGGTCTGGCGCGGGACCCACCCAGAGCGTGTTCGGATTGCTCCCGATGAAGGGGCCGTACAGCGTCGCGTGGAAGCCGAGCCGCCCGTCGTCGGCGAGATCCGGGAAGGGCGCGACGCCGTCGAACCAGGCCTGATTGAACCGGGGGGCGGGGTCGTCCTCCTTCACGACGACCGAGAGCTCGCCACCGGACCATCGCCAGATCGACGACTGGAGCCAGACCTGCCCCTGCGGATCGTGCAGGTCGCTGTACAGCGAGACCTCGCCGGCCCCGTTCATCTCGCCGGGCACGGGGGACAGTCCGAAGTAGCCCCCGATCGGCGTGGGCTGCCCGGTGTACGCGACGATCTCATACGCCGGACGGCCGCGGTCTTGCATGGCGAGGGCGACGAGACAGCTCGCGAGCGGCAGCATGGGATACATGTCTGGTTCCCCTTTCCTCGGCGGGAGCGGGCGGGCAGCGACCCGCGAGCATACCTGAGAGAGGTGGACCAGCGGAAGAGAAAAACCCGGCGGGGGAGGCCCTGCGCCGGCCCATCCGCTCGGGCGGCACTCAGCCGCCGAGGCGCGCAGGCCGCTCCACCGTGCGTCCGTCCCGCACGTTGCCGGTGTTCAGAGTCCCGGCGGGCTCGAAGAGCACCACCTCGACCTCCTCCGCCGCGCAGGGTCGGTGCTCCACGGTGCGGGGGACCAGGACGAACTCGCCGGGGTGGACCAGCACCTCCCGTTCGCTCGCCGCGTCGCCCGCGATGTCACGGTATTGCATCCGCAGCACGCCCCGATGGACGAGGAAGAGCTCGTCCTCGTGCTCGTGATGGTGCCAGACGAACTCGCCCCTGAGCTTCACCAGCTTCACATGCTGGCCGTTCAGCTCCGCCGCGATCCGAGGCGACCAGTGCTCCGCAAAGCTCGCGAACGCGGTGTCGAGATTGATCGGCCGCATCATGGCGTCAGCTCCTGCATCGAGATCGGGGCGATCCGGGGCGGGGCACTCCGCGCCCCGCCTCCCCATGTCAACTCTCCGCGCCACCCAGCACCGCATACACAAACCTCTGCACCGCCCCCCACGGCGTGACATGCTCCTCCCGCTCCTCCTTCACCAGCCGCAGGCCCACCGCCGCCGCGATGCTCGCCCCGTCGTGCCGCGCAACCTCGAGCCCGCTGCACTTCTGCGGCCCGTCGGGCGCGAACGTCGCGATGATCGCGTGCCCGCCGGGGGCGAGCGCCGCGCGCAGGTTGGCCGCGTACCGCTCCCGATCCGCGGCGTCGGTCAAGAAATGGAACACCGCCCGATCGTGCCACAGGTCGTACGGCCCGCCGGGGATTTCGTCCAGCACATCCCCCACCACCCAGCGGACCAGCCGGGCCCGCTCGCCGAGTCGCGCCCTCGAGTGCTCGAGCGCCGCCGCGGCGATATCGATCGTCGTGATCCTCCGAAACCCACGCGCGAGCAGCTCATCGACGAGCGAGGATGCGCCCGCCCCGACATCGATGATCGCGCCCTCGGCGCCGAGCCCCAAGCCCCCGATCAGCGCCAGCGACCGCTGCGGCGAGCGCTGGTGCCAGCTCACTTCATCAGCGCGCTTCGCCGCGTAAACCTGGTCCCAATGGCCCCGCCTGTCCATCTTCTGACTCCCTCCACGGGCCCCGCATCGTCTCCCGCAGCATGCTAAGGGGCATTCCCGATCGCGGCACCGCGGCCGAACCCTGCGCCGCGCGTGGCCCCGGGTTCGAGCGGGGGGATTTCCCTTGCGGGGGCCACCCGTTCGGCCGATACTCGAGAGCGCCGGCACGCCCAATGGACTCACCTCATGCATAGACGCGGTCACATCGCTCTCCTTGCCGCGGTCGTGGCGTACCCGGTCCAAGCGCAGCAGCGCGCCTCCCGACTGGTGACCGTCGACCTTTCGGGGAACGCCGACTACGCGACAATCCAGGCCGCGATCGACTCTGCCAACAGCGCTGCGAACGCGACGACAATCCTGATCGACGCGGGCACCTACGCCGAGGCCGTCACCCTGGGGTCGGCCCGAGACCATGTCGACCTCGTCGGCGTGGACCGCGACGCCGTGATCATCGCCCCGCCCGCCGACAGCGACGGCGTCACGATCCAGGGCAACGGGGCTCGCGTGAACACCATCCGCAATCTCACCATCCACACCAACGACGCGACCGCCGGCGAGGGCCGCGGCATCGTGATCAAGGACAACGGCGGCTCCGCGCCCGCGGACATCGGCATCTACGACGTGACGATCCGCATCGACGGCGCCAACAGCGACGGCGTCACGATCGAGGACCGCGCCCACCGCATCGACATCGGCGGCGTCACCATCTTCGGGGCGGCGCAGAGCACGATCGTCGGGCTCCGGATCGCGGGCGGCTCCGCGACCGATCCCTCCACCGAGATCTCGCTCTCCGACGTCGTCATGCTCCTGGACGGATGCACCAACAGGGGCGTCGTCGCCTCCAACGAGGTGGAGGACATGACGATCGCGGGCCTGGTCGTCCGCAAGCCCTCCTTCGGCTCCGCCTCCGTCGAGACCAACCTGGTCACCAACCTCACGCCCGTCGATTGCGACATCCTCGCCCACGATGGCGACGGGCTCGCGCTGGGGCCGAACACCGTCGTGCGCGACTCCTCCATCATCGTCCGCGACTCCTACGGCTCCGACGACGGGTGCGGCTCGTCGGCGGACGACAAGCCGGCGGTCACGATCGGCGACATCGACGGCGTGCGCATCGACAACTGCTACCTCGAGGGCCGCCTCGCGGGGATCAAGGCCGGGTCCGGCGCCGCGGACGTCGTGATCACCGCCAGCGACGTGCGCGGCGGCGTCAACGGCGTCCTGATCAGCGGCGCGTCGGACGTGTCGCTCGTGAACTGCCGCATCGGCGCCGACTCGGCCCTGGGCGAGGACACCGGCCTCCCCCCCGATGAGCACTACGGGGTCCACGTGCTGGGCACGACCTCCGGCATCGCCGTCGTGTCGTCGGAGGTTTCCGCCCGATCGACCACGGCGCGCGACGCGATCGGGGTGTACGTCGCGGCGGCGCCCACCGACGGGCCGGCGCGGGTCTCGGACTGCACGGTGACGGGGCAGGTGACCAGCGCGGCCTCCGGGGTCGCGCGGGGGGCGATGAGCGCCGCGGCGTCGGGGCTGGCGCTGGTGGGCGGCTCGGTCGAGGCGGCGGACGAGGACGAGCGGCAGACCGACCTGTACGACCTGTACAGCGAGTCCACAAGTCAGTCGCGAATCCTGGCCAGCGGCACGCAGTTCAGCCGCTGGAACGGGGCCATTGGGGGCGCGGTAGGACAAGAAGCGACAGTCATGCGAGTGGTAGGTCTCGAGAGTGCGGGAGCGGCGGCGGTGCTCGCGGCCACTGCGCTGCAAGCAAGTGAACAGGAGATCGATAACCCAGCGCTGTTCACTCAGCCGGACAACTACCGCGTGCTCTCCGTCACCGGCAACTTGTCGAGCGTGTCTGGCTCGGTCATCATCATCGGCCGCGATTGGGGCCTACGTCGGATTGCGGACTCAATCATCCTCAATGGCACCAGCACCGTCAACGGCGTGAAGCCCTTCAGGCAGGTGGACAAGGTCGTGCTGCCACCAAAGGCTCAGAATGGGGAAACGGTCTCGGTCGGCACGACCACGCTGATCGGCCTGCACTCGCCCGTTTCAGTGTCTGGCGATCTCCTCCAGATCGGACGCAAGACATCGGCCGGCACCTCCTACACGATTTTCGGATCGATTCCATCTCCCAATGTTGATCGGGGCACCGTGGACATCTCTACCCTTAGCCCCAACAACAGTGACGCCTTCGAGTTCACCTATCGGGCGAGTAAGTAGCTATGCGCTCTCGCGCGACCAAGCTGGTTTGCCTGCACTCGCTATGCGTTGGCGCTATCGGCGCAGCACAGCCTTGTGAACCGCATTGGGATGTCACCATAGGAAATCCGGGAGTCTCGTCGGCAGTTGGGGCACTTCGCGAGCATGATCTCGGGGACCGGGTGCGGGTTCTTGCAGGAGGGCTCTTCTGGGAGCCATTCGAGGGCAAGGCTGCATGGAACGGATCAGAATGGGAACCAGTAGGGCCGGACCTTGGCGGGATAGTCAACGACTTTGAGGTGTATGACGATGGGGCAGGCGCGAGACTCTACGTCTGTGGCAACCTGTTCGACGGCGCACAGTTCCATGTCGCAAGACTCGATGACGATTCATGGACCTACCTCGATGTAGGCGGGGTTTACTCCGTGAATGACATGACGGTCTGGGATGATGGGAGCGGAGAAGCGCTCTATGTGACCGGGGATTTCGACTCGTTGGACGGCATGACCGCTCACAACAGCATCGCCAAGTGGGACGGCACAGAATGGAAGCCGCTGAATCAGGGGATTAACGCCGGCGACTTCAGGATCGGAGTGGCCCTGCAGGTCTTTCAAGACGGGTCCGGGGAGAAGCTGTACCTCGGCGGCACGTTCACCCGCATCGACGGCAAAGCGCTGCCTTACCTCGCCCGGTGGGATGGTGAGGTATGGGGGGGCGTCGGGGGCGGTCCGAACAACAGTGTCTATGACCTGTGTGTGTATGACGCCGGCGGCGGGAGCGCCCTGTACGCGGTCGGACCCTTCACCGACGCGGGCGGCAAGCGCGTGTACCACGTCGCCGAATGGGACGGCATCCGATGGTCGGACCTTGACGGCGGCACACTCCCCGGCGATAACGGCCACGTCAAGAGTTGCGGCGTCTTCGACGACGGCTCCGGTCCTGCTCTCTTCGTGAGCGGATGGATCGAGTCCGCCAGCGGCAAGTCCATGTGCAACATCGCCAAGTGGGACGGGACCGAATGGCACGACCCGGCCGGAGGTCTCGACTGCGAAGGTGCGCAAAGCGCTGGAGCGCTCTTGGGCGTCCCGGCGGGCTCCCCCTTCGGCCCGTCCCTCTTCGCCGGCGGCTCCTTCCGCCAGGCCGGCGGCCAGCCCACCAACTACATCGCCGAGTACCGCGGGTGCTTCTGCGCCGCGGACTTCGACGGGAACGGCGTCGTGGACACGCGGGACGTGATCGCCTTCCTCAACGCCTGGACCAGCGGCGACGGCTCGGCCGACACCGACGGCAACGGCGCGATCGACACGCGGGACGTGATCGCCTTCCTCAACCTGTGGGCGGCGGGGTGCTGAATCCGCCCCGCGCCGGCGGCGGCCCGGCGCGGATCGACGCGGGCGCTGCATCGATGCACGCGCCGCCGTGCTCCCCGGCCCCCATGCGCCGACGGCGCCGCGCTCGGTCTCCGCTCTCCGGTCCCCGCGTCTACTCCACCATGTGCGCCGGCTGCGGCAATTCGTCCGTGATCGCCTGGCGCACGGGCTCGGCGTCCGGAGCCGCCAGCGTCGTCAACGTCATCTCCTCGTTCACGCGGGCCTGGAGGTGCACCGGCCTGCTCCACAGGCGGCAGAGGGCCCTGAGCGTCTCGATCGCCTTGGCCGCCTCGATCTCCAGGCCCATGAACTGCTGCGCCAGGTACAGCTCGCCGCGGTTGGCGTAGTTCGCGTCCGCCACGTACACGAAGGGCTGCCCCATGTTCGTGAGCTGGAAGAGCAGCGTCTGCTTGATGCGGTGGAAGTCCCGCGTGACGATCTTCACCTCGCCCGACTGGGGGTCGCGCCGGAACTGGTACATCTGGTGCCGCTCGACGAACTCGGGGGTGAGGTACTCGTCGATGAAGTTCACGTCGTTGTAGATGCGGCGCACCTCGAAGATCTTCTCCCGCCCCCGCATGCTCCTGTCGTCGTAGCGCTCCTTGGCGCCGATGTCCTCGAGCCGGTCCCACTCGGGGCCGTGCTGGCCGCGGTCCCAGCGCCGCTCGATGTCCTTGAACATCTCGACACCGATCTTGTAGGGGTTGAAGCCGCCCGGGGGCATGTGCACGACGCCCGAGTGCTGCTCGGCGTAGTCGATGATCTCCTTGGCCTCGAGGAAGTGCTGCGTCATGAGCTTGGAGTGCCAGTAGGTCGCCCAGCCCTCGTTCATCACCTTGGTCATGCCCTGGGGGGCGAAGTAGTACGCCTCGTCGCGCACAATCCCGAGGATGTCGGCCTGCCAGTCTTCGAGCGGCGCGTGGCGGAGCAGGAAGAGCAGCACGTCCCGCGTGGGCTGCGCCGGGAAGCGTCGCCGGCTCTCGGCCCGCTCGCGCTCCCACACCTGGCGCTGACGCGTCAGCTCCCCCGCCGGGTTGATGAAGGGGTCCATGTAGTCCTTCGCCGGGAGCTTGTCGGGGGTGAAGCCGCCCGCGCCGGTCTCCTCGGGGCGCGAGCGCTCGGGCTCGCGCGACATGAACGCCGAGTGGGGATCGATCAGGTGCTCCAGGCTGAGGCAGTCGTCGAGGAAACGCTCGACCACGTCCTGGCCCTGGCTCTCGATGTGCCGGCGCACGCGCGTCGCGTGGTTGGCCATCTCGTCCATCATCTTGCGGTTGGTCTTGCCGAACCAGAGGTTGTTCTTGAAGAAGTCCGCGTGGCCGTAGACGTGGGCCATCACCAGCTTCTGGTCCGTCACCGAGTTCGACTCCTGCAGGTACGCGTAGCAGGGGTCGTTGTTGATGACCATCTCGTAGATGCGCCCCATCCCGTAGGCGTCGCGCTTGCTGAGCCGGTCGTACTCCATCCCCCACCGCCAGTGCGGGTAGCGCACGGGGAAGCCCCCGTACGAGGCGATCTGGTTCATCGTCTCGAAGTCGAGAACCTCGAAGACCACCTCCATGAAGTCGAGCCCGTACTCCCTCGCCTTGGCCTTGATCGCCTGCATGTGGGCCAGGAGCTCGGGCGAGAGGTCGGTATGTGGCGTGCCCCTGGGCATGAACGCTCCTATCGGCGATCGGGCCGACGCCGCCCCACCCTCTCCCCGTACAGGAGCCTACGCACGCCCGCCGCTGCGCGTTCCTGTCCTAGAGCAGCAGGAGGAACTCAGCCCCCGCCACGCACAGCCCAGACCACATCCAGCAACCGATCGCTACGCACGTGAGCGCCCCGCAAGGGAGGCTCCGCAATCGATGGCGCTGAGCGATCCATACCGCCAGGGGAGCGCCGCACGCGCATGCGCCCGCGACGAACGGCAGGTCTCGCCGCAGGATCTCGGGCCAGTCATCTGAATACCCGGACCAGAACAGCGGGCCTACCACGGCCGATACGACGAACCATCCAGCGCCGAACGAAAGCCCCAGCAGCCCCGCGATGAACGCACTCATCCGCGGCTCCGCGAGACTCACGCGCAGACACAGCGATTCGCCACATTCCGGGCACTCCGGCTCCTGCAGCCCGCGGAGCGAGTATCCGCACCGGGGGCATGGCTCATCCACGTGCTCCAGGAATTCACGCAGCAACCGAGTCGTCCCTTGATCCTCCATGCCGGCCGAGTCTACCGACCCTGCCCCTACACTCGGGCTCCATGTCCCGGGTCCAAGTCGAGCAGATCTTCAGTCTTCTGCAAGCCGGCCGCCTCGCGGAGGCCGAGCAGCGTTGCCGACAGGCCCTCAATATCACCCCCGCCGACATTCAATTGCTCAAGCTGCTCGGCCGAATCACCCGGGAGGTCGGCAAAGCCGAACAATCCGTCCGCATCTTCCAGCAGCTCTCCCAGTCGCGCCCGACCGACCTCCAGCTCGCCGGTGAGCTCGGCGCGAGCCTCGTTCGCGCCGGGCGGCAGCAGCAGGCGATCCCGCTGCTCCAGCGGGCCGCGGAGGCCATGCCCCAGCGGGCCGAGTGGCGGCAGTGGCTCGGCCGCGCGTACATGCGATCGCTCCGCCATGGCCCCGCCGTCGCTCATCTCCGCGAGGCCGCGAGGCTCGAGCCCGGCAATCCCGACCACCAGCTCCTGCTCGCCAACGCCCTTCTCTCCGGCGGCCGCGCCCTGGAGGCCAAGGCCGTGCTCGAGCCGCTCATCGCCGCCCGGCCCGATTGGCGCGGCGCGCAGATCGCGCTCGGGCAAGCGCTCGAACAGCTCGGCTCGCTCGACGCCGCGGCCGCCGCCTTCCGCCGCGCCCTCGCCGACGACCCCGGCGGCCTCGCGATCGCCGGCCTTGTGCGCTGCCTCCACGCCCTGCACCGCTCCGACGAAGCCGGCGCCCTCGCGCGCGAAGCCCACGCCGCCCGTCCCTCGCCGCATACCGCCCTCGCCCTCGCCCGTGTCCTGCTGGCGGAGCGCCGCCCGGCCGAAGCGATCGCGCTGCTCCAGCGCACCCTCGACGCGGGCGGCCACCCGCCAGGCGTGGAGATCGCCATCTTCTTCGCTCTCGGCGAAGCGCACGAAGCGATGGGCGATGTCGATGCCGCCTTCACCGCCTTCACCCGCGCCAACAGCCTCTTTCCTCTCACCTTCAGCCGCGAACGCCTGGAGGCTCGCTACCGCGCCTGGACGGACGAGGTGCACCCGGCGCTCCGGGCCCGCGACGCCAGGGCGGAGGTCGACGCCTCGCCCTGCATCCTCATCGTCGGCATGCCCCGCTCGGGCACCACGCTCGTCGAGCAGGTCATCGCCTCACACCCCCTCGCCCACGGCTGCGGCGAGCTGCCCACGCTCGCCTCCGTCGTGCACGACCTCGCCCAGAGCATGGGCGGCCCATACCCCGGCGTGCTCGCCATGGCCGGGCGCGAGCAGCTCACCCTCGCGGCCGACGAGTACGTACAGCACCTTCGGCGCTTCGATCCGCAGGCCGTGCGCCTCACCGACAAGATGCCCCACAACTTCGAGCTGCTCGGCATGGCCGAGCGCATGCTCCCCGGCGCCCGCGTGATCCACTGCGTCCGCAGCCCGCTCGACACCTGCCTCTCCTGCTTCACGACGCAGCTCTCGCCCGCGCACGACTACGCGACCAGCCCCGAGAACCTCGGCGTCGCCTACGGGCACTATGAGAAGCTCATGCGCCGCTGGCGCGCCGCGCTCGACCTCCCCATCCTCGACGTGCGATACGAGGACGTCGTCGCCGACTTCGAGACCCAGGCCCGGCGCATCATCGAGTTCACCGGGCTTGCGTGGGACGACGCCTGCCTCACGCCGTGGGCCTCCGGGCGCGCCGTCGCCACCGCCAGCGTCGAGCAGGTGCGCCGGCCGATATACACGTCTTCGGTCGCGCGGGCCGCGCGATACGGCGAGCGCCTCCGGCCGCTGATCGATTCGCTGACGCGCGAGGGCGTCGCGCCCGAATGAGCGATCCGCAGCCGGCCGGGCGTCGGCGCGCTCTCTCCCTATACTCGCCCCATGCAGCCGCAGGTCGACCCGCGCATCCAGCAGACGTTCGCGATGCTCCAGCAGGGGCGGCTGCCCGACGCCTCGCGCCTCGTCGCGCAGCTGCTTCGCGAGCAGCCGGAGAACCCCCAGGCCCGCTTCGCCTCGGCGCTGATCGACCGCCAGACCGGCCGCCTGCCGCAGGCCGTCGCCGCCCTCGAATCGCTCCATGCGCAGCTGCCGCAGAACCCCGCGATCCGGGCCGAGCTCGCGGCGACCCACGTGCTCGCGGGGCATTTCGACAAGGCCGTCCCGGTGCTGCGCGAGCTGGTTGCCAAGCAGCCCAACCAGCCCTTCGGCCACTACTGGCTCGGCCAGGCGCACCTGCGCAACTTCGAGGGGACCGAGGCCGCCCGCTGCTTCGAGCGAGTCCGCCAGCTCCAGCCCACCGACAGCAATGTGCTCCAGCCGCTCGCGCGCGCATACCTCTCCTGCGGCCGCGCGCCCGCCGCAGAAGCGGTCCTGCGCGACCTGCTCACCGTGCAGCCGCACCACATCGAGGGGCTCGACACACTTGGCGCCGCGCTCGAGCACGAGAACCGCCTCCCCGAGGCCGGGGAGGTCTTCCGGCGCGTGCTCGGGCTCGCGCCCGACAATGGCTCGGCCCTCGCCGGCCTCGCCCGCGTGCTCCAGAGCGAGGGAAAGAAGCCCGAGGCCCGCGCCCTGCTCGGGCGAGCGCTCGGCGCCGAGCGCGTCCCGGCCGTCGTCATCTCGACCTACGCGAGCCTCTGCTCCACGCCCGAGGAGCGCCGCGCCTGCATCGCCGCAGCCAGGGCCTCGATCGCCGACGCGCGCACCACCGCGCAGGACCGCGCCGGCCTGCACTTCGCCGTCGCCCGCCTGCTCGACGCCGAGGGCGATCCCGACGGGGCCTTCGAGGCATACCGCGCCGCCAACGACCTCTACCCCAAGCTCTACGACCCCGCCCAGAAGCGGCTCTACACCGACCACATCATCCAGACGTTCTCCGCGCCCGCGATCAAGTCGATGCCGCGGGCGATGACCGACTCCCGCCGACCGATCTTCATCCTCGGGATGCCGCGCTCGGGCACCACGCTCGTCGAGCAGATCCTGGGCGCGCACCCCGACGTCCACCCCGCGGGCGAGCTGCAGGAGATGCGCCGCATCTGGCGCGAGCTCGTCGGCCGCCTCGGGCGCGGCGTGGTCACCGGGCTCTCGCGCCTCACCCAGGCCGATGTGGACACCGCCGCGCAGCGCTACCTCGACCACCTCGCCTCGCTCGACGCGCACGCCCCCCGCGCCACCGACAAGATGCCCCACAACTTCGAGCAGCTCGGGCTCATCAACCTGCTCTTCCCCAACGCCCGCGTCGTCCACTGCATGCGCAACCCCGTGGACACCTGCGTCTCCTGCTACACGGTGCAGCTCAGCATGGCGCACCCCTACTCGACCGACCTCGCGCATCTCGGGCACGCCTACGCCGAGTACCACCGCCTGATGCGCCACTGGCGCGCCGCGCTCGACATCCCCATGCTCGACGTGGTGTACGAGGACGTCGTCGCCGACATCGACACGCTCGCGCGCCGCATCGTCGATTTCGCCGGCCTGCCGTGGGACGACGCCTGCCTCCGCTTCTACGAGGCCCGGCGCGCCGTCACCACGGCCAGCTACGACCAGGTCCGCAAGCCGATCTATACGTCGTCGGTGGGGCGATGGAGGCGTCACGAGCGCCAGCTCCAGCCGCTCATCGCCGCCCTGCGCGACGGCGGCGTGCCGATCGACGAGCCCGCGCCCGATCCGGCCTGACGCCCGCGCGCGCCGCCGTCCGCGCGGGTCGCGCAGGGCCCTCGACCTATACTCGCCCCATGCCCACGGCGAACGATCCGCGGCTGCGGCAGGCGATGTCGCTCTACGGCGCGCGCCGAGCCGCCGAGGCCGCCGCCCTCTGCCGCCAGGTCCTCGCCGAATCTCCCGCGGAAGCGGGCGCCTCGCTCCTGCTCGCGCGCATCGCGCGCGAGAGCGGCGCCGCCGAGGAGAGCGTGCGCATCCTCCAGGCGGCGCGGAGCGCCGCCCCGGCGCACCCCGCGATCGAGCCCGAGCTCGCGATCAGCCTCGTGGTCGCCCGCCGCGCCGCGGACGCGCTGCCGATCCTCGCGCCGCTCGCCGCGGCCCAGCCGAACCTCGCCGTCGCGCAGTACTGGCTCGGCCAGGCGTACCTCCAGCTCGCGCGTCCGGCCGAGGGCGTGGAGCGCCTCGCCCGCGCCCGGGCGCTCGATCCGCACAACCCGGAGATCTCCTACGCGCTCGGCGCCGCGCTCATCGCCGCCGGACGCCCCGGCGAGGCCGAGCAGCACCTGCGCGCGTATCTCGGGGCCCGCCCCGCCGCCCCCGCCGCCCTGGTCGCCCTCGCCTCGTCGCTCGAGCTCCAGAACCGTGCCAACGAGGCCGCCGCGATGTACCGGCAGGCGCTCGAGCGCTCGCCCGGCAACCCGGGCGCGCTCACCGGCCTCGCACGCCACCTGCAGGCCAAGGGCGACGCCGCGGCGGCGCTTGCGCTGCTCGAGCCCGCCGTGGCGGACCGCCCCGACCCGGGTCTGGTCTCGACCTACGCCGCGCTCTGCGTCGCGCTCAATAAGGGCGCGGCCGCGCGCCCGCTCGTCGAGAGCGCCCTCGGCGCCGATCGCCTCCCGGCACGCATCGAGTCCGCCCTGCGGTTCGCCCTCGCCCGCATCGACGACGCCTCCGATCGCTGCGACGAGGCCTTCGCCAACTACCGGCGCGCCAACGACCTGGCTCCTCACACCTTCGACCCCGCCGCCCGGCGACGCTTCACCGACGCGATGATCGCCGCCTTCCCGCGCGACGCCTTCGGCTCCATGCCCCGCGCCGCCGTTCGCTCGGACCGGCCCGTCATCGTCTGCGGCATGCCGCGCTCCGGCACCACCCTCGTCGAGCAGATCATCGCCTCGCACCCGCAGGCCTTCGGGGCCGGCGAGCTCCCCCACCTCCGTGCCGCCTTCAACGGCGTGATCGCCGCGCTCCCCGGCCGCGCGCCGGCCTCCCTCGCGGGCGCCCCCGGCGCGGTCCTCGACCGGGCGGCGGAGGGCTACCTCCGCGAGCTCGCCGCCCTCGCCCCGGACGCGGCGCGCGTCGTGGACAAGATGCCCCACAACGCCGAGATCCTCGGGTTCATCGCGCTGCTGCTCCCCGACGCCCGCATCATCTCGTGCGTCCGCGACCCGATGGACACGTGCCTCTCCTGCTACACGACCGAATTCTCCGCCGTGCACAGCTACGCCGCCCGCCTCGATCACCTGGCGGTCGCCTACGCCGAGCACCACCGCCTCATGGAGCACTGGAAGGGCCTGCCCGGCCTGCGCATGCTCGAGGTCTCCTACGAGTCGCTCGTGGACGACCTGGAGCCGGCGGCGAGGCGGATTCTCGAATTCCTCGGCCTTCCCTGGGACGACCGGTGCCTCCGGTTCTACGAGAATGCGCGGCTGGTCTCCACGGCCAGCGTGGACCAGGTCCGGCGGCCGATCTACAGATCGTCCGTGGGCCGCTGGCGGCGCTACGAGCGCCACCTCGCCCCGCTCCGCGACGCCCTCCGGGCCGCGGGCATAGAAGCATGAACCACCCGGGCCCCGCGCCCGCTGAGGCCGCACCATGTCGCAAGCCACCGTCGCCGGCGCCCTCGAGCTCTACAACCGCGGCCAATTCAAGGAGGCCGAGCAGACGTGCCTGGACGCGCTCCGCTCCGATCCCACCAACGCCGACGGCTACCGCCTGCTCGGACGCATCGCCCGCGACGTGGGGCGGTACGAGCAGGCGGTCGAGGCCCTGAAGTTCGCCGTCCGCGCCCGCCCCGGCGATCCCAATCTCGCCGGCGAGCTCGGGATGTCCATGGTCCTCGCGGGCAAGCCGGAGGAGGCCACGCCCCTGCTCGAGCAGGTCGCGGCGGCGTTGCCCAACGACGCGCTCTCGCACTACTGGCTCGGGCGCGCCCACCTCGCCCAGTTCCACGGCGCCCGCGCCGCCCGCCACTTCCGCACCGCGTACGAGCTCGCCCCTCAGAACGAGGAGATCATGAGCATGATCGGCGCCGGTCTGCTCAGCGCTGGGCGCGGGCGCGAGGCCGAGCCCTGGCTGCGCGAATACGCCCGCAAGCACCCCGAATCCGCCGAGGCCAAGCTCAACCTGGCCTCCGCGCTCCGCCAGCAGACCCGCTTCGACGAGGCGGCGCAGCTGCACCAGCAGGT
The DNA here is from genome assembly GCA_035654175.1 of Phycisphaerales bacterium. Classification (GTDB taxonomy): domain Bacteria; phylum Planctomycetota; class Phycisphaerae; order Phycisphaerales; family UBA1924; genus PNC22. The sequence continues at coordinate 17,790 of DASRXL010000058.1, read as the reverse complement.
CCTCGCCGCGGATCCCGACAACGCCGGCGCCATCGCCGGCCTGGCGCGCTACTACCGGTCCCAGGGCAAGTACGACGAAGCGCTCCGGCTCGTCACCGGCGCGCTCGACCGCCTCGGCCCCAAGGCCGATATCGCGACCTCCTACGCCATCCTCTGCGAGCGCGGCGACCGCGTGCAGGACGGCATCGCCATGGTGGAGAGGGCGCTCGCGCAGGGCCCGCTCGTGCCCCAGGCGGCCCTCGGACTCCACTTCGCCATGGGGCGCCTCCAGGAGAAGGCGGGGAACTACGACGGCGCGTGGGAGGCCTTCTCCCGCGGCAACGCGCTCTACCCCAACACCTACAACGCCCAGCGCGCCGAGTTCGTCACCAACGACCTCATGAACACCTTCAACGCCTGGACGTTCAGCGGCATGCCCAAGGCCCGCATCGCGACCGACAAGCCCGTCTTCGTCGTCGGCATGCCGCGCTCCGGCACGACTCTCGTCGAGCAGATCCTCTCGTCGCACCCCGAGTGCTTCGGCGCTGGCGAATTGCTCATCCTGCCGCAGCTCGGCGTGGAGCTCGCGCGCCGCCTGGGGGGGCGCTGGCCCGCCGGCATCAACGCGATCACCCCCGAGCTCGCCGACGAATACGCCTCGCGCTACCTCGAGCACCTCAGCGCCGTCGCGCCCGATGCGAGGCGCGTCGTCGACAAGCTCCCCCACAACTTCACGATGATCGGCCTCATGTGCGTGCTCTTCCCGCAGGCCCGCGTCATCCACTGCATCCGCGCCCCGCTCGACGTCTGCGTCTCGAATTTCGCCACGCCCCTCTCGCCCGAGCACAACTACCGCCCGCGCCTCGACACCCTCGGCCACGCCTACAACGAATACCGCAAGCTCATGGAGCACTGGCGCGACAACGCGACCATCCCCATCCTCGACGTCGTCTACGAGGACCTGACCGCCGACGTCGAGAGGCAGGCCAGGCGCATCGTCGAGTTCGTCGGCCTGCCCTGGGACGACCGGTGCCTCAGGTTCTACGAGCACTCGCGCGCCGTCACCACCGCGTCGACCGACCAGGTCCGCCAGCCGATCTACCAGAGCTCCAAGGAGCGCTGGCGCCACTACGAGAAGCACCTCGGGCCGCTCATCGCCACCCTCAAGGAGGGCGGCACGAACATCGAGCGGCCCTTCGTCGTGCAGAAGGCCTGACCGGGCGCCGCGCTCCCCGGGGCGCCCCGTCCGTCGCCGGGCCCGCCACGACCTCCGAGGCGGCCGCTCGTCAGCCGGCCTCGCGCTGGTTCCACGGCAGGAGCCCGATCATCACCAGCATCGAGCCCGCGGCAATCAGCCAGAGCCGGCTGCGCTCGCCACGAGCCCACCCCGCCAGGCGCGAATCGACCAGCTCGAGCTCGGGCAGCACGATCGGCGCCGGCTCCAGGCTCGGGAAGACCGAGGCGTCCTCCATCATCGGGTCGATCGGGCGCAGGGCCGCCGCGCGATCGGCAGGGACGAGGTTGAGCTGGCTGGCGGCGAGCGCCCTCACCAGCGACGGCTCGCGCGACTCCAGGGCCGCCAGGTAGCGCTCGTGCTTGAACAGCCGCTCCTTCCGCTGCGCCTCGATGGCCAAGGCCCGGTCGCGCTGCCAGCGGGCCTCCGCCAGGTCGGCCTGGGCGGGGATCACGACGGTCGCGAAGAGCAGCACCACCCCGGCGGCCAGAAACAGCCACCCGGGATCGAAGCGGTCGATCGGCCTCTCCACGCGCGCACCCATCGCTGGCGCTCTCTATCGGGTGGATCCCCATGCCAGGGTGCAGACTTTGCGCCCAGCGTCCCCCGTACAATCGACCCTTGGACCGCCACACCCACACGAGCCCCCACATGAGCCGCCGCGTCGTGATCACCGGACTGGGCACGGTCTGCGCCCTCGGCGCGGGCGCCCGCGCCCTTTGGGAGGGGCTGCTCGGGGGCCGGTCCGGCCTCCGCCCCATCACCGCGTTCGATCCGTCGGGCTTCCGGGCGCGGCTCGGCGGCGAGGTCGAGGGATTCTCGGCGCGCGAGTTCGTCCCCAAGCACTACCGCAAGGCCGTCAAGGTCATGGCCCGCGACACCGAGCTGGCCGTCGGGGCGGCCCTCCTCGCCGCCGAGGACGCCAAGCTCTCCACGCGTGCGGCGGGGGATGAATCGGTCGCCCCGACCTATCCCGGAGAGCGGGTGGGCTGCCAGATCGGGGCCGGATTGATCGCCGCCGAGACCGCCGAGCTCGCCTCCGCCGCCGCGACCGCGGTGGACGCACACGGCAGCTTCAGCACCCGCCTCTGGGGCACCGTCTCGGAGGCCGGCGGGGCCGGCGGGATGGACAACCTCCAGCCGCTGTGGATGCTGAAGTACCTGCCGAACATGCTCGCGTGCCACGTGACCATCATCCACGGGTGCGAGGGACCCTCGAACACGATCACCTGCGCCGAGGCGTCCGGCCTGCTCAGCCTGGGCGAGAGCGTGCGGGTGATCCAGCGCGGGGCGGCGGACGCGTGCTTCAGCGGCGGGGCCGAGAGCAAGATCAACCACATGGGCATGATGCGCCTCGACCTCGCGGGCCGGCTCGCGCCCACGGGCGACGCCACCGACGGGGCCGCGGTCGTGCGGCCCTTCGATCCCGCGGCACGGGGAACCCTGCTCGGGGAAGGCGGGGGCGTTCTCATCCTGGAGGAGGCCGAGTGCGCCGCCCGGCGCGGGGCCAGGGTGTATGCGCACGTGGCGGGCTTCGGGGCGGCGCACGGCGGCCCCCCGTTCGACGCCATCGACGACAGCGCGTCGGCGGGGGAGCAGCCGTCCGACGGCCTGCGCTGGGCGATCGAGGCCGCCTTGGCCGACGCGGCTGCGCACCCCGACGAGATCGACGCGATCGTGCCCACGGGGTCGGGAGTGCCCCGAGTGGACGACGCCGAGGCGGGGGCGCTGCGCATGGTGTTCGGAGCTCGTCTGGAGCGGATCCCGCTGGTGACGATCCGGCCCAATGTGGGAGATTGCCAAGCCGGCAACGGGGCGCTGCAGGCCGCGGTCGGGGCGATGTGCCTCTTCGAGCAGCGCCTGCCCGCCCGCCTTCATCACGGCGCGCCCGCGCCCGGTCTGCAGGCCGGCCCCGCCGGGGCGCAGGCGGCCAAGCTGCGCTGCGTGCTCGTCTGCACGAGCTCGCTCGGCGGGCAGAATGCCGCCCTCGTCCTCCGCGCTCCCGACGGCGCGGGAGCGGCCGGCCAAGGATGATTGAACGACGGTCCCGCTCTCGTGTGAGAGCGCCCGGGCTACGTGTTCTTCCAAGGAGATTCAACGATGTACGACGAGCGAGATGAAAGGGGCGGGCGCGGCCGGCAGGGTGGGGCACAAGGCGGCCGCCCCGGGCACGGGGGCGGCTACGGCGGGCAGGGCGGCGGCCAAGGCGGGGGACGGGGCGGCCAAGACCGGGGCCGCGGCGGTTACGCGCGGGGCGGCGAGCGTCGCGGGGGCATGCCGCTCTCGGAGCTCGACCCGGCCCTGACCGACATGAGCCGACGCGTGATCGGCTGCGCGATCGAGGTCCACAAGGCCCTAGGGCCGGGCTACCCCGTCGAGGCGTACACGCAGGCGCTCAGGAGCGAGCTCGACGCCAACGGCATCGCCTACAAGGCCGGCCACCCGCTCGACGTGATGTACAAGGACAAGAAGATCGGCACGGTCAAGGCCGATCTCTTCGTGGGCGACCGCTTCATCGTCGGCATCCTCGCGCGCGTCGGCGAGGTCGGCACCATGGAGCGCAGCGAGCTGCGGGCGCAGCTCCGCTCGGCCGACCTCGAGCTGGGCCTGGTCATCAACTTCGGCGAGCGCCGCCTCAAGGACGGGCTCGTCCGCGTGCTCAACCCCGACAAGCTCAACGCCATGCGCGACGAGCACGAGGAGGAGGAGTACGAGGACGACGACGAGTACGAGGACGACGACGAAGAGGACGACGACGAGTACGAAGACGACGAGGAAGAGGAAGGCGAAGAGGAGAAAGGGAAGTAGCCTCGTCGGTGCGCAGCGCCCTCATTCACCGCGGAGAGCGCGGAGCACGCCGAGAGGGATCGTCTCTGGATCCAACTCCGCGAGCTCCGCGGTCTCATGTGGCTGATCGTGCGGCGGGGCATTTCGGGTAGGCTCGTCGGCCCATGCGGATCCTGCACATCTCAACGCGGCTGATCCTCGGGGGCAGCCAGGAGAACACGGTGCTCTCCTGCGAGGGGCAGGCCCGGCTGGGGCACGAGGTGCACCTGGCCTTCGGGCCGATCTACGGGCCCGAGGGCAGCCTGCTCCAGCGCGTTGAGGCTTTCAACGAGCGGTGCGCGCGGGGCGAGGAGCGGACCGGGGCGGGCGAGCCCTGCCGGCCGATCGGCGTCCACGTCGTGCCCAGCCTGGTCCGCGAGCTGAGCCCGCTGCGCGACCCGCGCGCGTTCGGCGAGCTGAAGCGCCTCATCGACCGCCTCAAGCCCGACGTGGTGCACACGCACTCGAGCAAGGCGGGCATCCTCGGCCGGGCCGCCGGCGCGGCCCTGGCGAGAGAGGGCATGGCGATCTGCCACACGATCCACGGCCCTCCCTTCATGCCCGTCGAGGGGGGCGCCGTGCGCCGCGCGAAGATCCGCCTCAAGAACCGGATCTACACCGTCGCTGAGCGATTCGCCGCCAGACGCTGTCACGTGATCATCTCCGTCGCCGACGCGATGACCGAGCAGTTCCTCGCCCGCGGCATCGGGCGCGAGTCGCAGTACGTGACCGTGCGCAGCGGCATGGAAACGGGCTCATTCCTTGTCGCCGCTCCGGGCGAGGACCGCGCGAGTGTCCGGCGCGAGCTCGGCCTCGACGAGCGCGACTTCGTGATCGGCACCGTCGCCCGCCTGGCCGAGCACAAGGGCCATGACGACATCCTCGACGCGCTCGGCGACGATCTGCGCGGGCACCCGGACTGGAAGCTCCTGTGGGTCGGCGACGGCTGGTGGGGCGACCGGCTCCGCGCCCGCGTGCGCGCCATGGGCTTGGCCGACCGCCTCGTCACCACGGGCCTCGTGCCCAACGAGCGCGTCCCCGCGATGATGCGCGCGATGGACGTGCTGGTCCACCCGAGCTATCGAGAGGGCCTCCCCCGCACCGTGCCCCAGGCCCTGCTCGCCGGCGTCACGCCCATCGCCTACGACGTGGACGGAACCAGGGAGGTCTGCCGCACCGGCGAGACGGGCGTCCTCGTGCCGCCGGCCGACCGCGCGGGCCTCCGCTCCGCGGTGCTCGGGATGTACGAGCGGCCCGACGAGCGCGCGCGGCTCGCGGCGTTCGGGAGGGCCGAGTGCGCCCGCGAGTTCGCCGCCGAGCGCATGGTCGCCGAGCTCGAGAACGTCTACGCCCGCGCGCTGCGGAGCGCCCGCGCCGCATCCGCCCGCCGGCCCACCGGTACACTCGGCGCATGAGACTCCAGAGAGCGACCGTGCTCGCCGGCCTGCTCGCGGCCGGCTCCGGCGCGGCGGCGCAGCGGCTCAACCTCGGAGAGAGTTCGATCACGCCAAAGGCCGGCGAGGGCCGGGCGGCGCTCGCCCTCGCCGAGCTGCTCGAGAAGGAGGCCGCGGAAGAGGGCGGGATCGACGGCGCCGGGCGCGCCGCGCGCCGCCTCGGCGCGACGCTGCTCCGCCAGGGTGAGGGCGGCGGGCCCGAGGGCGCCGAGGCGGTGCTCGCGGGGCTCACCATCGCCGCGAAGCGCAAGAGCATCGACGGGCTCCTCCAGTCCGCCCCCGCCGGAGCGCGGCAGGCCCTCGGGCATGGCCCGGCAAGCCCCGCGTCGCTCGCCCCGCGCGATATCGATCTCCTGCTGCGCGACTCCTTCGGCGCCGGCGCCGCCGGGGAGGAGTGCGGCTGGCTCGGCGGCCCGGCCGGCGCGCAGCCGCTCGGGCTCTCTCTCGAGCAGTGCTCCGCGCTCGCCGCGAGCCGCCACATCGACGACAAGGCCGGCGCGGCGCTCCGCGAGATGGTCGAGATCATGCGCCTCGCGCCGACCTACCCGGGGTATCAGCGGAGCGCGCTTGGCTGGGCCCTCCTGATCACGGAGGCGGGCGGCGCCGCGGGCGAGCTGCCGGACTGGCTCCCGATGGACGCCCGCGACCGGCTGCGCGCCGACCTCTCGATCGGCCTGGAGCTCTGCCTCGAGAAGCCGGAGCAGTCGCGCGCTTCGCTCAGGCGCACCGCGACATACCTCCGCATCCTCCGCGCGTGCGACGAACTGCCCGATGCGCCCGCCGCCGCGCGAGAGGCCGCGGCCGCGCTGGTGCTCGCGCCGGAGGGCCAGCCGCTGCGCGATCCCGCGGCGGTGGAGCGCGTGGGGGCCGCGCTGCGGCGCGCGACCGACCTGCTCGCAGCGCCGCAGCGCGCGCCGGATCCCGCGACGCTCGTCCGCCAGGTCAGGCCGATGCTCGGGCACCTCGCCGCCGCCCACGCCCGGGCCGCGGAGCCGGTGCGCCGCGCCCTTCCCGCCATGCTCGCGAGCCCGGACCCGCTGACCGACCCCGGGACGCTCGCGCCCGTGGAGGCGCTCGCGCAGGCGACGCGCGACCTCGGGATGCCGGCGAGGCTGAGCCGAATGCTCGCGGAGTGGCCCGACGCCGGCGCCGAGCCGTTCGAGCCGGTGCGCGAGCCGGCGCCCGCGAGGGCGATCGCGCCCGTGGCCGAGCAGGTCCGCAAGCTGGGCGTGTCGCTCGGGCGCGACGGCGAATCCGCGTCTGCCCTCGCCGACCTGCGCGAGATCGCCGCGCTCGCCGACGACCTGATCGCCCTCCCCGGCGAGGCCGACGTGCGCGCCGACGAGCCGCCCACGGCATGGCGGCTCGTCACCGGAGGTCAGACCTCCCGCCTGCGCTTCGTCATCGAGCAGGCGCGCGACGCCTGGGTGCGGGCGCACTCCTCCGATCAGTTCGAGAGCGATCGCGCCGCGGCGGCCGCCGCCTTCGGCGATCTCGCCGCCGCGATGGAGACGCTGACGCTCGGCGTGGCGAGCGAGGCGATGCGCCTTGAGTGGGGGCGCGGCGACGCGCCGCTCATCAACGCCTGGCCGGGCTGGGAGCTCTCGCGCCAGGCCTCGGACACGATCGCCGACGGACTCCGCGAGCGATGCGGCGAGCTCGCGTCGGTCATCGCCCGCGGGGACGAGATGCCCCGCGCCGCGGAGCTCGGCGCGGCGGTGCGGGCCGACTACGCCGCGCCCCTCCTCTTCGCGCGCCTCGAATCGCTCCTCCCGGAATCGTGGACACCCGCGTGCACCCCGCTTGACGAGCTCGGCAGCGGCCCGCCACTGGAGGCCGCCTGGCTCCTCGGGCACCGGCACGCGCTGGCGCAGGTGTGCCGTTCGGCGTTCGAAGCCGCCGCGGCAGACGGCCAGACGCGGGCGGAGTTCCGCGCGCACGCGAACCGCGAGGCGCTGGCGGTGCTCGACGCCCTCGGGCCATAGGCGCGGAGGCGCGGCGGACGACCGCGACGACGCACCGGTCGGGTCAGAGCCCCAGCATGTCGCGCCTGGCGCCGAAGCTCAGCCCCATCCGGTCTTTCGCGAGCGCCAGCGTCTCCTCCGCGACGGAATTGGCGCGCCGGGTGCCGGCGCGGATGATCTCGATCACCGCGTCGTCGCCCCCCGGGCCCTCGTACTCCGCCCTCCGCGCGCGCATCGGCCCGAGCAGCTCGTTCACCGCGTCGATCACGTACGCCTTCACGTGCCCGTCGCCGAGGTTGTCGCCCCGCCGGTACCGCTCGCGCAGCTCGGCCACGAGCGCCTCGTCCTTCACGAAGACGTCCGCGTAGTCGAAGACCGGATTGATGTCCGGGTCGCCCGGCTGGTCGGGCTCGCGGCTCTGGCCGGGGTACATCGCGCCGATCTTCTTCTTGACCTGCTTGGGCGTGTCGCTGAGGAAGATCGCGTTGCCCAGGCTCTTGCTCATCTTCTGCTTGCCGTCGGTGCCGACGAGCCGCCCGATCCGCCCGACCAGGGCCGCGGGAACGGGGAAGACTCCCCCCAGCCGCTCGTGCTCCTCATCCTGGGCGTGGGGATCGACCGCGCAGTAGAGCTGGTTGAAGCGCCTCGCCACCTCGCGGCACATCTCGATGTGCGCCACCTGGTCCTCCCCCACCGGGACCAGGTCGGGCCGGAAGGCGAGGATGTCGGCGCACTGCCCCACCGCATACATCGGGAAGCCGAACGAGTACGTGTCGCCCAGCCCCTTGCTCTCGATCTCGGTCTTGAGCGTCGGGTTCCGCATCACGCGGTTGAAGGGCACGAGCATCGCGAAGAACCACGTCAGCTCGGCGATCGCGGGCACCTCGGTCTGGAGGACGATCGTCGACCGCTCCGGGTCGATCCCCGCCGCGAGCCAGTCCTTCACGATCTCGATCGTGTCCTGGCGGATCTCGGCGGCCTTGTCCGCCCGCGTGGTGAAGGCGTGCATGTTCGCCAGGAGGAAGTAGCAGTCGTACTCACCCTGCAGCCGCAGCCGGTTCTCCAGCGAGCCCACGTAGTGGCCGAGGTGGAGCCGGCCGGTGGGGGTGTCGCCGGTGAGGATGCGTCGCTTGGCGGCGGGGTTGGTGGGCATAGGGGGCAAGTGTATGGGCCCGCGCTCGGAGGCCGGGGAGCCATAGGTCCGGTGGGGTCCTCCAGGATCTAGAGCCCGGCGCCCGGGGCGATCACCGACTCACCCCGCCGTCCACATCGCCACCGCCACGTTCGCCGCGTTGAACGCCGCGTGCATGGCGATCGGCACACCCAGCCGCTTGGTCCGCTCGAACGCCGCCCCGCAGCAGATGCCCAGCACGCCCACCTGCACCGCCGCATACCAGGGCGACGCCGACTCGGCCGGCCCGATCGCGTGCACGGTGCCGAAGATCACCCCCGTCGCGATCAGCGAGGCCCAGGCGTGGTTCGTGAGGCGGAGGAGCCCGCTCTGCACGAACCCGCGGTAGACGACCTCCTCGAAGGCCGGCGCCAGCACCACGACCGATGCGATCAGCACCCACGCCCACGGGTCGCCCCGCCCCTCGACCAGCCTCTCGAGCAGCGGGTGCGCGATCGTGCTCGGCGATTCGCTCGAGAGGCTCGCGTGCACGAGGAAGGCGAGATCGCCCGCGAGCAGCACCAGCGGCGCCGCCAGCAGCAGCAGCCCGAGGCCCACCGGGCCGTCGATCCAGTCCAGCTTCAGGCCCGCCTGCGGCGCCGCCCGGTGCGCCATCACCAGCAGGCCCCCCGCCGCGATCACCCCGGCCAGATACGCGAGCCCCTGCGGGGCCGCGATCGCGCGGAGAGAGCCGGAGGAGCCGCCGGTGATCCACCCCACGCCGCGCAGGGGCTCGAAGACCAGCATCGGCGCGAGCAGCACGATCAGGGCGGCCATGAACCAGACTGGCGTGGGCAGCGGCTTCACGTTCCGGAGCCCCGCTCTCTGCAGCGAGCCGGGGCGGATCGCGTCGCCCCCCCACAGCAGCACCAGGACCACGCACGCGCCCACGACCAGGAGGAGCCGGCGCCAATCCGACAATGTCTCGCCCACTTCGGACAGACTCATGGATTCGAGGTTGTCCCAGCCCGATCCTTGCCCGGTGTTCCCCGAGCCCGCCGCCCCGGCCGGGAATGCCCAGAGCGCGAGGGCAACAATCCCGACCGTGAGCCAGGACCAGCCCATCCCCCCGCCGACGACCCCGCCCGTGCTCCGGGAGATCGTCGCCCACAAGCGCGTCGAGGTGGAGCTCGCCAAGGCCCGCACGCCCCTGCGCGAGCTCGAAGCGCTAGTCGCCCAGGCCGAGCCCCCGCGCAACTTCTTCCGGGCCGTCACCCGGCACGGAAACCGCGACGACACCGCCGTGATCGCCGAGATCAAGCGGCGCAGCCCGAGCGCGGGCCTCATCAGGCCCGAGTACGCCGGGGATGCATTTCGTCCCGAAGACATCGCGCAAGCCTATTTCAGCAACGGGGCATCGGCCATTTCCTGCCTCACGGACGAGAAGTTCTTCGGCGGGCGCCTCTCCTTCCTCCAGCGCGTGAAGGACGCGGTGCCGCTCCCCGTGCTCCGCAAGGATTTCCTCGTCGACACCTACCAGCTCTGGGAGAGCCGCGCCCACGGCGCGGACGCCGCGCTCCTGATCGCCGAGTGCCTCACCGAGAGCCAGATCGTGGACATGCTGATCCTGGCTCAGCAACTCCAGCTCACCGTGCTGCTGGAGGTGCACTCGATGGAGAATCTGCTCCGCGTCCGCCCCCACGTCGGATTCCCGCACCCGGCGTACTGCCTGCTCGGTATCAACAACCGCGACCTCTCCAGCATGACCACCGACCTGGGCCATACCCTCAGGCTGGTGGACCTGGTGGAGGACCGCTCGGTGCTCGTCAGCGAGTCCGGGCTCAGGACGCCCGAGGACCTCGCCAGGCTCCGGGAGGAGAATGTTCGGATCGTGCTCGTCGGTGAGCACCTCATGAAACACCCGTCGCCGGGGCGCGCCTTGGCGGAACTCCTCGGCCGCAGGCCCGTCGAAGGCTGACGCCGCAAGAGATTGGAGACAGGACATGCGTACCCGCTCGTTGCTCGCCGCCCTGATCGCCGCCGCCGGAACGGCCGGCGCCCTGGCCCAGGAGACGACCCCTCCGGCCACCCCGCCCGCCGAGCCGGCGCAGCCGCAGACCCCGGCCGCAGAGCCGACGCGCCAGCCCCAGGCGCTCGAAGCGCTCCGCGCCCTCGACGCCGCCGCCGCGGCCGTGCGGACGGGCTTCTCCGCCCAGGTCAGGAGCTACGCGCAGGGCAACTCGCTGCTCGAATCCTTCTTCCCCAAGGTCGAGGGCCGCTGGGCCCAGCGCCCCCTGGAGAACGAGGGCGAGTGGATGGTCCGCTACACCGGCGCCGGCAACGTCGCGGGGCAGTCCGAGCCCATCGAGTTCGACGTGCTCTTCCAGCCCGACCGCGTGACCTGGCTCGACCACGAGGCCAAGACCTACAACGTGGACCGCCCGAAGGGACGCAAGGGCGGCGAGGCGATCACGCTCCCCAGCAGCGCCTGGTCGCAGCTCGAGGACCTCGCGGACACCTTCACCAAGGCCACCGAGAGCTCCGGCCTCGAGATGCAGGCACCCGCCGAGGTCGAGGGCGTGATGTGCGACGTGGTCGCCATCCGCGCCCAGCCCGGCACCGACGCGGTCCTCTGGTATTTCGGGCGCGACGACCACCTGCCGCGGCGCAGCGAGATCGTGATCCCGGCCGAGCAGATGGGCGGATCGTTCCGCGTGGACTTCACCGAGGCGGCGTCCGGCCCCGAGGCCGTGGCCGACATCGTGTGGGAGGTGCCCTCCCCCGACGGCTACGAGCAGAAGGTCGCGCGCGCCCTGCAGGAGCGCCCGGCCGTCGAGCCGCAGGTGATCCCCAGCCCCTTCCCCGAGCCCAGCGGCGGCACGCCCGATTGGGAGGTGGCCGACAGCGAGGGCGCGATGGTCTCGCCCGGCTCACTGCGCGGCAAGGTCGCCGTGCTCTACTTCTGGGGCACTTGGTCGCCCGGCGCCAGGAAGGCCACGCCCGAGATCAAGACCCTCGCCGACGCGTACGCCGGCAAGCCCGTCGAGGTGATCAGCATGGCCTTCCGCGAGAGCGACCCGGCCGCCGCCGTCACCGAGGCCGAGGCGCAGGGCCAGACCTGGCGCCAGGTGCCGAAGGCCGACGACGCCGTGAGCGTCATCGGCATCCGCACCGCGCCGTCGGTCATCGTCCTCGGGCCCGAGGGTGAGCTCCTCTACCGCTCCGGGCGCGCCAAGGGCGACGACTACGGCGCGATGGTCCAGGAGATCCGCGGCATCATCGACCGCGTGCTCGCCGGCGAGAGCGTGGGCAGGAAGCCGGCCGACGGCCCGGAGGCCAAGCGCCCCGGCGCGGGCGTCTCGCCCAAGGGCGCGACCCCGGCCCGCATCCCGGGCAAGCGGTCCGGCGGGTAAAGCGCGCCACCGGCGGCTCGTGTGCCACTGGCTCAGTCCTCGCGCGCTCCGGGCTTCACCCGAGCGCCACCGGTAGCACCATCGTCGCGTGAGTCCTCGGCCGCTTGCTCCGCCGGCCGCTCCGGCACCTTCGGCTTGCCGAACATGGAGCGCAGATTCCACGCGATGAGCGCGATCGCGATCACCCCGAGAACTCCGGCGACGATCCCGAGCGTCTTCTTGTTCATGACCAGGCCTCCGGCTGAGCGCTGTGCGCCCGATTCCACGCGGCCATGATACTCACTCTGACCGTCGTGCGGACCTCCCGATCCCTCGGGCGCTCGCGCAACAAAGCGCCCCGCCGAGGGCGGCGGGGCGCGGGATTCGAGCGGGCATTCGGAGTGCTCAATCGTCGTCGTCGCCGCGACGCGGGAAGAAGAGCTGATAGTCGTCGGTGTTCGCCTCGTGCGGCGTCAACTGCAGGTATTCGACGTGCGCGTCCATGAACGTCATCACCGACCGGTTCATCTCGCCGAACTCACCCATCGCACCGACGTCGTGGTACTCCTCCGGGAGCTCGTCCTTGGGCTGGGTGGCGATGTCCGCCGTCTGGTCGTGCATGAAGACGAACGTCGAGGTGTTGAACACGCCCGCCATCTTGATGCGCCGCAGGCCCTCGTTGAAGGTCCGCGTCCAATCGTCGTCGTAGACCTCCAGCATCTCGTAGAACCAGCGCAGGTTGGTGTGGTAGCTCGTGCCCACGTCGTCGTAGCTGCTGAGGAAGGTCACATCGTCGCCATAAGGCCAGTCGGACTGGTAGCTGTACTTGTCACCCGGCGACTTGTACACCTCGAGCTCGACCTCGCCGCGCGGGTCGGCGGGCTTGCCCATCTTGTAGTTGCCGTCGTTCGCGTCCCAGTCGTACGAGCCCTCGCGCGGCTTGGGCAGCGGGATCTCCGAGTAGAGGTAGCCGTTCAACGGCCGGCCGCTCGCCGCGAGGTCGAACACCGGGCTGTTCCGGTGCGGGTTGCCCTGCATCCAGTTCTCGCTCGTGTCCTTGCCGCCGTAGGTCCACGTGCAGATCGCGTCGACCTGGCCGCCCTGCAGGCGGGGCGGCGGATACGCCGGTGAGTCGTCGTTATCCACGCGGTACTGCTCGCCGCCCACCATGATCTGGCGCTGATTGTTCATGGAGATGGCCTTCCACGCCGCCATGCGAGCCTTGCCCAGCGCCGGCAGCAGGATGCCGATGAGCAGCGCGATAATCGCGATGACGACCAGGAGCTCGATGAGGGTGAATCCCAACCGGGCGCTTCGCGTGCGTGTCACGTTCGTTTCTCCCTTTCGGCGTCAATCGCGTCCGTATCAGAGACGCGGGCCGCACCAGCTAAATCCCAACTCATTGCTCGCGGTACGAATGCCGTTCATTCGGAGCGCGGGGCGTTGAGCCGTCCGCCCCGTGGGCCTTCCTCCGCCTCCGACGCAGGCGTGTCCGACTTCTGCGGCCGAGGACGACCCCCGCCAAAGAAATTCATGGCTAGCACCACCACCGCCACGACACCGACGACGATGGCGATGATCACCTTTGTACGAGCCGAACGATCCATGCTGGGCCCCTTCCACGCATCCGGTCACTTGTCCGTTGGCATCACGAAGTGGAGCTGGTAGTCCTCGGTGTTGGGGGCGCCCAGCTCGACCTGAAGGTAGTCGACGTGGCCGTCATAGAAGGCCATGCAAGACCGGTTCATCTCCCCGAACTCGCCCATGATGCCTTCGGGCCACGTTCCCAGCGCGTCGGGCTCGGTCGCGATGTCGGCGGTCTGATCGTGGATGAAGACGAAGGTGGAGGTGCTGAAATCCGAGGCGAGCTCGAGCCGCCGCATCCCTTTATCGAAAGCCTCGGTGAACTCCATGTTCTGCTCGTCACGCAGCGCGAAAAACCAGCGCAGATTCGTGTGGTAGCTCGTGCCCACATCGTCGTAGCTGCTGAACTCGGTGTTCTCCTCCGGCCAATCCGTCTGGTAGCTGATCTTGTCGCCGGGCGACTTGTAGACCTCTGTCTCGACAGCCTGGCGCGGATCCTGGGGCTTGCCCATCTTGTAGCTGGTGTCGTTGGTGTTCCAGTCGTACGTGCCGTCCTTGGGCATCGGGAACACAATTTCGGGATAGAGGTATGCGTTCAGCGGGCGGGCCGAAGCGGAGATATCCGCCCAACCCATGCCTCCCACCCAATTGGCGGACGTATCCTTCCCGCCGTACGTCCACGTGCACACCCCGCCGCGCAGCTCCCCGTCCGGGCCGCGGTTCGGCGGCGGGTATGGCACATGGTCATCGGCGTCGGCCTTGTATTGCTCAACGCCCAGCATGATCTGCCGGAGGTTGTTCATGGACAGGGCCTTCCAGGCCGACTGCCTCGCCTTTCCGAGAGCCGGAAGCAGGATGCCAATGAGCAGCGCGATGATGGCTATCACCACCAAGAGCTCGATCAGCGTGAACGCCTTTCGGGAGGACTTGATCTGCATCATCATCCTGTCTCCAGACCTGCTCCGGCGAGAGCGACCCACGGCCCCGTTTCACTGCCACACCCGTGAACGAGACGGGCCCCGATCGTAACCCCAGATCGGCGCGGCGTCACGGGTTCTCTCAAGGGCGAACGCCCGGCAGCACTGTACGCGAGCCGCGGGAGATGGTTCCAAGAGCCCCGAACCCCAGCGACGTTCGGCTTTCGCTCGGGAATTCCGGCTTCCATCGATGCACGATGCCGTGCTCGCCGCCCACGCCGCGCTCAACAGCCCGCCGACCACGCGTTCAAAAAGGCGAGCACGTCGCGCGTGTCGAGCACCCCGTCGCCGTTGAAATCCGCCGCGCCGTCGCCCGCCGTCCACGCGTTGAGGAACGCGAGCACGTCGCGCGTGTCCACCGCGCCGTCGGCGTCGAAGTCGGCGCGGCAGCCGCACCCGAGCCACGCCGCGAAGCCCGGCGAGGCGCCGCCCCCCGCTCTGGTGAAGCCGCCCGCGCCGACCAGCGCGGGGCGCGACCCCGCCGGCGCGAACACGGCCGACGCGGTCGCCGGGCCGTCGAGCCCCGATCCCAGCGGCGACCAGGCCGCGCCGTCCCATCGGGCGATCCCCGCGAGCGGCGCATCCCCCGAGTGCGCGAACGCGCCCGCCGCGTACAGCGCCGGCCCGCTCCCGTCGTCGAAGACCGTCAGCGCGTTCACCGGCCCGTCGAACCCGTCGCCGACCTGCGCCCAGTCCGACCCGTCCCAGCGCACGATGCGCAGGGCCGTCTCCCACCCCGGCACGCGCCGGAAATCGCCGCCGACGAAGAGGGCCTGGCCGGAGCCGTCGTCGAAGGTCTCCATGGCGTGGATCACGCCGTCGAAGCTGAAGTCGCCCCCGACGGGCGACCAGTCCGCCCCGTCGAACCTGTACACCGCCGCGATCCCGCCGCCGACGAAGACCGCGCGCCCGGACCCGTCGTCGAACTCGGCCATGTCCTCGAACACGCCGAAGAGCCCGCCGCCGGCGCTGCGCCACGCCGAGCCGTCCCAGCGCCGGACGTAGTCGAACACCGGGCCGGAGATGTAGAGCTCCGGCCGGCCGCCGATGTCGGACACGCCGAGCGCCCCGATCCAGCAGTTCGGCGTGTCGGGCACCGCGCGCCACTCGGCCCCGTCCCACTCGGCCAGGGTCGAGTCGCCGACCAGGTAGTACATCCCCGCCGCGAAGAGGCGGGGGCCCGCGCCGGCGTCGAACGCGCCGAGCGCGAAGACCTCCTCCCCGAGCCCGGCGCCGACCTGCTCCCAGGCGTCGCCATCCCAGCGGGCGATGCGCTGCGCCGGCACGCCGTCGACCATGGTGAAGCTCCCCGCGGCGTAGAGCGCCGGGCCGGAGCCGTCGTCAAACGAGAGCATCGCGTGGACCGCGCCGTTCCGGCCGTCCGGCGCCGGCGCGGGCCCCCACTCGGGCGCGCACGTCTGCCCGAGAGCGCCGCCGGCGAAGAACACGAGGACCGCCGCATGCATCTTGCCCATGGATCGAATCTCCCGATCTGGTTGGCGACGGAGGCGCCGAAAAGAAAGGCCCTCTTGTCCTTGTGAACGGGCTGCCGCTCTCAGCACCCGGAGGTCCAGGCATTCAGGAACGCGAGCACGTCCAGCGTGTTCGTCGCGCCGTCGCGGTTGAAGTCGGCCCGCTGGTCGCCCGCGGTCCAGGCGTTCAGGAAGGCGAGCACGTCCAGAGTGTTCGCCGGGCCGTCGCAGTTGAAGTCGCCGTCGCAGACCGCGAGCGTCGCCGCGCGGCTGACTGACTCGCCGCACCCGCCCGCGACCACGCAGTCGTACTCGCCCGCGTCCGCCCCCGAGACGTTGGCGATCGAGAGGTCCGGGCTCGCCGCCCCGGCGATCACCGAGCCCGAGGCCGTGGCGCCGTCGCTCAGCGCCTGCCCGTCCCGACGCCACTGGTAGGCGGCGCCCTCGTACCCGATCGCCGCCGCGGCGGAGAACGAGGCCTCCCCGTCGCGGCAGCCTTGCGCATCCGCGGGCTGCACGGCGATCAGCGGCGCGCCCGTGTCCGACCACCTCGCCCACGAGGGCGAGACCAGCTCCCCGACGATGTCGAAGGAGCCGCCGATCGCCAGCTCCGGCCCGAGCGGGGCGAAGCTCGTCACGGCGCTGTCCGCCCCGCCGCCGAGCGGCTCCCATGCGCTGCCGGTCCAGCGGGCGAGCCGGCGCGTCCGGCTCTGGTCGTCGAAGCCGAAGGAGCCCCCGGCGATGAGCGAGCCGTTGTACACCGTGAGCGCGAGCACGTCGTGCGGGAAGCCCTCGCCCATGGCGTGCCACGCGCCGCCGTCCCAGCGCGCGATGTTCGAGACGGGCGTGCCGCCCGCGAGCGCGAAGCTGCCGCCCACGACGAGATCGCCGCCGAACTCCACCGCCGCGATCGCCCGCGGCACGAGCCCGCCGGAGACCCCGCCTCCGACGTCGTGCCACGCCGAGCCGTCCCAGCGGGCGACGTTCACCGCCGCCTCGCCGCCGGCCAGGGCGAAGTCGCCGAGCGCGACGAGATCCCCGCCGTAGAGCGCCAGCCCCCACACCGAGGGGATGCCGCCGCCGGAAAGCCCGCCGCCGAGATCGTGCCACGCCGCGCCGTCCCAGCGCGCGATCATGCCCGCGGGCACGCCGCCGGCCTCGCTGAAGTCGCCGCCGACGATCAGGTCGCCGCGGAAGCCCTGGAGCGCGAGGCCCGAAGTGAAGTCGCCCCCGGCCAGCCCGCTCCCGAGCCCGACCCACGCCGAGCCGTCCCAGCGGGCGATGCCCGCGCCGGGCTCGGTGAACCACCCGGCCGCGTAGATCTCGCCCCCGTGCGAGAGCACGGCGAAGGGAAGCTCGTTGAAGTCGCCGCCGACGCGCGTCCATTCGAAGCCGTTCCATCGCATGACGCCCCCGAGGCGATCGAAGGAATCGGCGAAGCCGCAGGCGACGAGCCCGCCCGCGTGGGGGGCCAGCTTCGCCAGTTCGAGCGGGAGCGCCTCGCCGCCGAAGCGGCGCCACTCGGCCCCGGTCCAGAGCGCGGCGCCGGTCGCCGGGCCGCCGCCGGCCTCCCCGAACGAGCCGCCCACGAGGAGCTCGCCGCCCAGGTCTGTGAATGTCGACACGGGGCGGTCCACGCCGCCGCCGACCGAGTGCCACGCCGAGCCGTCCCAGCGGGCGATGCAGCTCGCCCCCTGGCCTCCCGCGATCGTGAACGAGCCGCCGACGAAGAGTTCGCCCCCGAACTCGCCGATTGCATCGACGAACCCGCCGACGCCGGAGCCGAGGGCCGACCAG
>DASRXL010000057.1:0-2083 GCA_035654175.1 Phycisphaerales bacterium | reverse complement strand
GCGTCACCGACGGCCGCCCGGGAGGCGGCGGCGCGGGCTGGGCGGCAGGGTGCGTCTTGCGGTATTCGGCCGCGTAGCGCCTGGCGCGGCGGACCATCTCCTCCCGAGGCTCGGTGCGCTCGATACAGCCTGCGCAGAGGAGGCCGCCCTCGCTGTCGAAGCAGGGCCGGGTGTGCCCCTGCATCAGATACACCTGCGGGCAGATGGTGTGGTAGTTGTGCAGGCTGTAGAGCACGCGGGCGCCGGGCCAGTCGCCGGCCGGGGCGCGTGCGGCGTCCACGCACCCGGCGCTAAAACCCTCGATGTTGTGGAAGTGCACGATCTCGGGCCGGAGCAGGAGGAAAAGCTGACGCACGATCTGCTCGAGCTCGGGGCAGGAGGTCTCCCCGGCCGGGTCGGCGAACTGGAGCAGGGACGGCGCGAGCACCGGGCTGTTGATCACCTCGAAGACGCGGACGCCCAGCCAGTCGTCGTGGCGGCGCATCTCGGGCGCTCCGGGAGCGCCCGACTCCGGGCCGGGGGTGTAGGTGACTCCCGAGCACAGGCTTACGACGTCGTGCCCGCGCCGGACCAGGTCCAGGGCGAGGGCCTGACAATACCCGTTCACGCCGCCGCCATAGGAGGCCCCGTCCCAGAGGTGGGCCCAGTTGACGAGCACGATCCGCATCGCGGGCGAGTGTACGCTCTGGGCCGAGTCAGGGAGGGCGACGCGGTGCGGCGGCACAGGGCCTCGGCGACGGAGAGAGCCCGTGCCGGAACTGTGGCTCGCGCGCGGCCAAGGAGATGGTGATGATCCGCAAACGCTGCGACAACTGCGAGAAGATCATCGAGGTCGAGGACACCTATGCGGGCCAGAAGGTGGCCTGCGGGGCTTGCGGGGACATCAACGTCATGCCGGCGGCGCCGGTGGCGCCGATCCCCACGGCCAGGGTGCAGGACGACCGCGCGGCGCGCTTGGGGCTGCCGCCGGACGGCGGGCCGGAGCAGGGCGTGCTCAAGGTCCGTCCGGCGATGGCCAGGGCGAGGCCGCTGGTCTTTCTTGCCCACCTCCTCGTGTTCGCGGCCGGCGGGGTTGGTGTGTGGTGGGGGCTGCAGGGCGCGGAGGACGGGGGCAGGACGGCTGCGCTCATCGGCGGGGCGGTGCTGGGGCTCATCGTCCTGGTCTCGCTCGCGGTGTGGAAGATCAAGACGATGTCGGCGGCGCTGGAGATCACCAACAAGCGGACGGTGATGCGCCGAGGGCTCCTGAGCAAGGCCACGAGCGAGGTGGTGCACGACAACATCCGCAACGTGCAGGTCACGCAGAGCTTCTGGCAGCGGGTATGGCGGGTGGGGGAGCTGGGCCTCTCGAGCTCGGGGCAGGACGGGATCGAGATCCAGATCGGGGACATTCCCGATCCCGAGCGGGTGCGGGAGGTGATCGACGCCTACCGGCCGCTCGGCTGAGCTGCCCGGCAGGGCCTATGCTCGATCCGAAGCTCGGGGCGCCGAATCGGGGAAGTGTCGACCCGGCGGCCCGGATCGGACGAAGAGAAGGCCGATGATCTGGATGTCGCGCATCAGGCTCCGCGTGCTGGCGTTCCTCCTCGGGATCGTGCTGACGGCGATCGGCGTGCTCTCGCTGACCGCTCTGCCGGCCCTCCCCGTGGTGGGGGTCGCCTTCGCCGCGGCGGCGATGGCGGTGAACAGCATGACGGCGCGGCTGAAGCACCCGACCTGCCACGGGTGCGGCGAGGTGCTCCGGGACACGGCCTCGGGCGAGTATGGCGTGGTGTGCCCCAGCTGCGGGTCGCTGAGCCAGGTCCGCCTCGCGTCGGGCGGGCCGGGCGCGGGCGACGACGAGATCGCGTGACGCACCCGTGTGAATCGCCCCGTCATCCGCGTGTCGCCTTGGGCAAAAAGAGAAACGTGCGGGCCGGCGGGCCCGCACGCGTGGGATGAATCTCGGGGGCGCCGGCGGGCTACTTCTCCTCGCCGAACTTCTTCTCGAACTCCTCGGAGCTGATCTCCTCCACGTTCGCCTGGGCGAGGACGGCGTCGAGGGTCTTGTGCTCGCGGACCTGCTGGAACACGGTCGCGATCT
>DASRXL010000056.1:0-21423 GCA_035654175.1 Phycisphaerales bacterium | reverse complement strand
GGTGGAGCGTGCGGGCGCTGGCGGGGTCGGCGATGATCGAGCCGCCGGCGACGATGACCGGGTCGGTCTGCGCGATCGCCTCCAGGGTGTCGCGACACTCCGGCAGGCCGCGCCCGGTGCAGACGGCGACGAGCAGGCCGGCGTCGCGAGCCCTGACGATCGCCTCGGCGACGGCGGGGCGGACTCGGCTCGTGGGGTCGAGCACCGTGCCGTCGAGATCCAGGGCCAGCATGTCGTAGCGGGGCGGCACGAGCGAAGGGTAGCTGGGCCGCTGCAGCATCGGTCCGGCGTTCTGCGGGGCGGAGCGCCGCATCAGGTATACTCGCCCACACACGACGGAGCACGCGCCGCGGCGCGACACGGAGGCGGGTCATGAGCAGCATGGATCGACGGACGGCGATGGGGGCGCTCATCGTGGGAGCGGCCGCGGCAGGGTTTCGGGCCGGCGCGCAGCCAGAGGACCAGCCGCGTGAGATCCACGCCCACCGGGGCCCGCTGAAGCAATCGATCTGCCGTTGGTGCTACGGTGGGATGGACATGCCCACGCTGTGTCGCCATGCCGCGGATCTGGGGTACAAGAGCATCGAGATCCTCGGAGAGGCTGACTGGGCGGTGGTGCGCGAGCACGGGCTGGACTGCGCGGTGGCGAACGGGCCGGTGTCGATCTCGGGCGGGATCAACAGGCCGGAGAGCCACGAGAAGTTCGTCGCTGATTGCGAGGCGCTGCTGCCCAGGGTGCGGGACGCGGGCATCCCGAACATGATCATTTTCAGCGGGAATCGCTCTCCCGACCTGAGCGATGAGCAGGGGCTGGAGCACTGCGCCGCCGCGTTGGAGCGGGTCGTGCCGATCGCGGAGAAGACGGGCGTCGTGGTCATCATGGAGCTGCTCAACAGCAGGGTGGACCACGGCGGCTACATGTGCGACAAGACTCCTTGGGGGGTGCGGCTGGTCGAGCGGATCGGCTCGGACAACTTCAAGCTGCTCTACGACATCTACCACATGCAGATCATGGAGGGGGACGTGATCCGCACGATCCGCGACAACCATCAGCACATCGCCCATTACCACACCGGCGGCGTGCCGGGGCGGCGGGAGATCGATGAGTCGCAGGAGCTGTACTACCCGGCGATCTGCCGGGCGATCGTGGAGACGGGGTACAACGGCTACCTGGGCCAGGAGTTCATCCCCAGCCGCGACCCGGTGGAAAGCCTGAGGCAGGCGCACGCGATCTGCAACGTGTGAGGGGAGCTCGAAGGCATTTACCACGGAGTTTCACGGAGTAGGGCGAAGCCGCTCTGTCTTGACTCCGTGAAACTCCGTGCACTCCGTGGTGATATCTGCTTGGAGGCGGCGCCGCGTTTCGGTACGCTGGCGGCGTCGGGGGAGCGGAGGAGCGCGAGATGATCCGTGAGAGGTGTTGTGTGATGCTGGCGCTGCAGGTCGCGGTGGTCGCGGCGGCGCAGGCCCAGAACTGGTCGAACTCGGGCGGCAATGCGGGGCGGAACGGCCTGACCAGCGAGCTGGGGCCCGATAGCCCGGACGTGCTGTGGACGGGCGGCCGGCCCTCGATCATCGCGTGGCAGCCAGTGATCGACGGCGCGACGGTGTACGTGGTCCGGCAGACGGGCTTCCCGCCCGAGCCCAACAGCGACGAGTCGCCGGTGGTGGCGATGGATCTCGATACGGGTGCCGAGTTGTGGGTCCGGCACATCCCCTTCGAGACGGGCGATTGGACCACGTGGGTCGCGGGCGCGAAGGACGGCCTGGTCTTCGCCTGCCGCGCCGGGAACGGCTCGACGAGCTTCGCGAGGGTGTACGCGCTCGACGGCGGGACGGGTGACACGGTGTGGACCAGCGAGGACGACGTGAGCGCCGGCGCGTACGACGGCGTGGTGTTCGCGCCGGACGGCGACCTGCTGGTGGGCGATTTCCAGCGGCTCACGCGCATCGATTTCGACACGGGCGAGACGGTGTGGAGCGTGACGCGCTCGTGCTCGGTCAGCAGCAGCTGCGGCGCGGCGAGCTCCGGCGGGGCGGTCTACATCGCGGACGCGGCCGGCGGCGGGCACGTGATCAAGCGGATGAATCTCGCGAGCGGGGCGATGGAGTACGAGAGCGACGTCATGGCGGGGTTCACCCTGCAGAACACGCCGATGGTCGGCCCCGACGGGAAGATCTTCCTCAGCCGCACGCAGAACAACCCGCAGGTGGACTACTTCTTCGCGTTCGAGGACACGGGCGCGGCGATCACCGAGCTGTGGAACACCGCCGCGGGATGGACGACCACCAGCGAGTTCTGCGTGGGCCCCGACGGCAGCGTGTACATGATGGGCCCGGGCTACCGGATCCAGCGGCGCGACGGCGCGACGGGGCAGCTGCTGGATGAATCCGCGTCCGTGCAGGCGGACTTCAACACGCCGCGCATGGCGGCCGACCGGGACGGGCGGGTGTTCTTCTCCAACGGCTCCTTCGACGACGGGCGGTTCTACTCCTTCAACGCGGACCTGACGCCCCGATGGGACGTGCCGGTCGAGAACATCAACATCGGGGCCCCCGCGATCGGCCGGGACGGCACGCTGATCGTCTGCGGGATCGGGAGCGACGTTCGCGCCTACCGCACGCAGCGGTGCGAGGCGGACTACAACGGCGACGGGGTGGTGGACACGCGCGACGTGCTCGCCTTCCTGAACGCCTGGGGCGCCGGCGACGCGGGCGCCGATGTCAACGGCGACGGCGTCATCGACACGCGCGACGTGATCGCGTTCCTGAACCTGTGGACCGCCGGCTGCTGAGGAGAGCCCGCCGGGGGCGGGGCCGGGCGCGGCGGGCATCCGGCCCGAGTCGCGGCTCCGCGGCCAATACCTTTGCTGGCGGGTTCCCGCATGGAGCTTGCGTCGTCCCCCCTGCATCCCGTAGGCTGTCGGTCTCGCGGCCGGCGGGGGCAGGCCGCACGAGGAGGGTTGCAGATGGGCATCCGTACTCCGCGCCGCGTGGTGATTCCGTCGGCTCTCGGGCTCCTGAGCGGGCTGGCGGCGGCCCAGCAGAACCTCTATCCCGACATCATTGTCCGACAATCGGACCTGTACGACAACATCGTGGTCGTGGAGGGCAACCTCCGCTGGCTCCGGATGTCGAACGGGACGCCCAATATCGGCGACGGCAAGCTGTACCTCTACGGCGTGTTCCCGCCCAACGACGACGGCACCCAGACCGTGCGTCAGCGGATCTACCGCGACGACGGCACGTGGTGGGACACCGACGCGGGGCACTTTATCCATCACCAGGGCCACAACCACATCCATTTCGAGGATTGGGCGATGTACCGCCTGCGCGAGCGGCTGGACGACGGCGGGGTGGGCGCGGTGATCGCCGAGGGGGACAAGACCAGCTTCTGCATCCTCGACCTGGGGATCTACGACCGGAGCCTGCCGAACTTCGATCCCGACGGCCAGTTCCACTCGTGCGACTCGACGGTGCAGGGGCTGAGCGTCGGGTGGCTGGACGTCTACGGCAAGCACCTGAACGGGCAGCAGATCGATATCACCGGCGTGCCGAACGGGGTGTACTGGCTCGAATCCGAGGTGGATCCCCTCAACCGCGTCATCGAGAAGGATGAGTCGAACAACATCGAGCGGGTGCTCGTCACGATCGGCGGCGACGGGCCCGACCTCATGGAGCCCAACAACAGCCGCGGGCAGGTGCTGGCCCGGCCGGAGGGCGGGTGGAACAGCCCGAACCTCGGCCCGTGCGCCCCGGAGCGGATCGTCCCCACGCTGAGCATCCACGACTCGGCCGACCGCGACTACTTCCGCTTCTACGTGAACCACACCGCGGGCGCGTCCGACTTCGTGCGGATCGACTTCGCGCACGCCGAGGGGGATCTCGCGCTGGAACTGCACGACAGCAACGGCAACCTCATGGCGACGTCCCAGACCGCGCAGGACTTCGAGCGGATCAGCCTGGAGGGCCGGGCGGAGGGGTGGTACTACGCGCGGGTATATGGGGTGAGCGGGGCGACCACGACCGATTACGCGCTCACGGTAAACCCGCCGCAGAACCAGGCTCCGTCCGTGGAGGTGCTCACGCCGCCGCCCGGCGACACGGTGCTCGAGCACGGGGTGGACACGTACAACATCGAGTGGGAGGCGAGCGACCCCGAGAGCGACGCGACCTGGGTGACGATCTATCTGAATCACCACCCGGAGCTCGACGACCACGCGATCATGCTGCCGGCGTCGCTCAACACGCCGGGCGGCGAGGGGTTCTTCGTCGTGAATTCCGCCGACGTGCCGCCGGGCACGTACTGGGCGATCGCCGAGATCACCGACGGCGGGACGGTGACGCACGGCGTCTCGGCCGGGACCGTGTCGTTCGTCGAGCTCTGCACGGGCGACTTCAACCGCGACGGCTCGCGGAACACGATCGACGTGCTCGACTTCCTGAACGCCTGGAACGCGGGCGACGCCGAGGCCGATTACAACCACGACGGGCTCCTGGACACCACCGACGTGCTGGCGTTCCTGAACGCCTGGAACGGACCCTGCTGAGCGGCGCCGGGCGCGCCCCGCGCTCGCGGGCCGCGGCGTCGCGACGACACTTCTGAGGAGGATGAAGATGCGGAGCAAGAATTCACTCGTCGCGCTCGCGCTGCTCGCGGGCGTGGCCGCCTCGGGCGCGGCGTTCGGCGGCGCCGAGCAGGGCGTCGCGGCAAAGGCCGAGCTCATGCGCCGATTCCCCGGCGTGCGGGCGTGGGAGGACGGGGCGCGCACCCGCGTGCTCTACGGCGTGCCGATGACGACGGCGCCCTCGGCGCGTCTGGCGGCGGAGGGCTGGCTCGCGGCGCACTCCGGGGCGTTCGGCGTCGGCGAGCTCGACCTCGTCGAGCAGTGGTCGGGCGCGGTGAGGCACGGCGATTTCCAGGCGTTCATGTACTCGCAGCTGCTGGACGGCCTGCCGGTCGAGACCAGCCCCGGGCGGGTGCTGGCGCGTGACAACGGCGACGGCACGTGGTCGGTGGTGTACGCCGCGGGCGTCTTCGCGAAGCTCCCCGAGGGCGGCTTTGCGCCGGTGGAGTGGACTGCGCAGGAGGCGCTGGCGTTCATCCGCGCCTCGGAGTTCGGCCGGCTCCCGGTGTGGTCGGGTCCGCAGCTGGTGGCGTGGCAGCCGGCGGCCGGCGCCGGCAACGAGGCGGTGAGGGCGTGGAAGTTTGTCGGCGAGAACCCCGACCGGGTGCTGCGCGAGAAGCACACCTTCTTCGTGGACGCGGCGACCGGCGCGCTGCTCGAGGCGCGTGACGAGGTCCACAACATCGACGTCTTCGGCCTCGTGAAGGGCTACGGCTCTCCCGGCAACCTGCCCGACGAGGCCGGCAACCCGCCGGCGCTCCTGCCGGTCAACCAGATCCGCGTGGGCATCACCGGCGGGAGCAACGCCTACACGGACGGCGACGGCTTCTTCAACATCGCGCATGGGGGCAACTCCAACGTCACGATCAGCGCCACGTTCGATACCGGCATGTGGTGCAACATCAACGACCAGTCGGGCACGCCGGTGCAGTCGGCGAGCGGGACGGCGACGCCGGGCCAGGAGGCGTATCTCGAGTTCAACCCGACGCCGGCCGAGCTCCGGACCGCGCAGGTGAACGCCTTCATCCACACCGGGCTGATCCACAACTTCATCAGCGACCGGAGCGGCTGGGACGGGATGGACTTCATCTGCCAGACGAACGTCAACATCGCCTCCACCTGCAACGCCTACTTCGACGGCGGCTCGATCAACTTCTTCCGCTCCGGCGGCGGGTGCGTCAACTCCGCCTACTCGACGGTCGTCGCGCACGAATACGGGCACTACATCGTCGCAAGGCTCGGCCTCTCGCAGGGGGCGTTCGGCGAGGGCTACGGCGACAGCTGCGCCGAGATGCTCTACGACACCGGCATCATCGCCGAGCACTTCTACCTCAACGGGAACCCCATCCGCGACAACGACAACACGATCCGCACCTATCCGTGCTCCGGCGGCTCGCACCATTGCGGGCAGCTGCTCGGCGGCGTCTGGTGGCACATGCGCGAGAACTTCGGGGCCACCTACGGCTCCGAGCCGGGCTTCGAGGAGGTGCGCCAGCTCTTCGTGGATTGGTCCATGATCACGACGGGCGGCTCGGGCGAGAACTCCGCCCATCCCGGCACGGCCATCGAGGTGCTCACGATGGACGACACCGACGGCAACGTCAACAACGGCACGCCCAACTACCACGATATCTGCGCCGCGTTCGGCCTCCACAACGTGGAGTGCCCGGACCTCGTGCCCTTCACCTTCGCGTATCCCGACGGGCTCCCCGAGGAGATCGATCCCAACGAGGGCGAGACGGTCCGGGTGCTGATCACCGCGAACTCCGGCTTCGACCTCGAGCCGGGCACCGGCAAGCTCCACCTCGACACCGGCTCGGGCTTCGTGGAGTACGCGATGACGGAGATCTCCGACGGCGTGTACGACGCCGCATTCCCCGGCGCGCCCTGCGCGACGCCGCTGGCGTTCTACTTCTCCGCCGAGACCGGCTCCGGCTTCCAGGGGCTCGACCCGGTCGACGCCCCGCTTGACGCCTATCAGGCGTACGCCGCGATCGACGCCACCGTCCTCGCGCAGCACGATTTCGAGACCAGCGCGGGCTGGGCGGTGACGAACCAGAACGTCTCGTCCGGGGCGTGGCTCCGCGGCGAGCCGCTCGGCGACGGCAGCCGTGCACCGGCCGACGACTACGACGGCTCCGGGCAGTGCTGGCTGACCGGCGACTTCTTCGGCAACTTCGACGTGGACGGCGGCCCGACGCGGCTTACCTCGGAGAATTTCGACATCGCCGGCCTCGCCGGGCCCGCGATCTCGTACGCGTGGTGGCTCTACAACCAGCCTCAGGACGAGGACAGGCTCAGCGTTTCCCTCTCCGGCGACAACGGCCAGACGTGGGTCGTGGCCGAGCAGCACGCGCACGGCGGAACGCAGTGGCACGTCGGCTCCGTGAACGTGCGCGACTATCTGCCGGACGCCGAGACGCTCCGGGTCCGCTTCAGCGTGGCCGACAATCCCGATGACTCCATCACCGAAGCGGCGATCGACGCCTTCCTCCTCGCGGACTTCGTCTGCGCCGAGGATTGCGTGGCGGACTTCAACGGCGACGGGAGCGTGAACACGCAGGACGTGCTCGCGTTCCTGAACGCGTGGAACGCGGGGGAGGGGTCGGCGGACATCAACGGCGACGGCACGATCAACACGCAGGACGTGCTCGCCTTCCTCAACCTGTGGAACGCGGGCTGCTGAGCCCAAGCGCCGGCACGTGGAGCCCCGGCGGGCGTCTGCCCGCCGGGGCCGCTCCCGGGGCGCGGTGGGGCGACGGCGCGTCGCACCGCCCGCGGGCCTGGGCCGGGGAAAGCCCGTGTCTCGTGTTCTGCCGTAAGTTCGTGCGATTCATCTGTTTGCGCGGATCGGCCGCGCAAAGTGCGCTGAGCCGTCTTGCGGCTCCCGCCGGGTGTTGATAGTCTCGCCGGACCTGCTCCGAGCCGAGCAGGTCGCGTCCGGCGGCGCGCCGCCTGGATCAGAGAGAGAGTGAAGGGAAGGCAATCATGGTCAAGGTCGCGCGGTTCGCTCCGGCCTTCGTTCTGGCCGCGGCGTTGGGTGGCGTGCATTCAGGTGCGGCTCTCGCGCAGGAGATCCAGCCGGCTCCGCTGATCACCGAGCCGATGGCGGTGGAGGTGGACTCGGGGCTGGTGCGGCACGAGGGCGAGGGGGAGGCGGTGGTGTTCAGCCGCCGGATCTTCATCCCTGGAGCCGCGGCGCTTCGCCTGGAGTTCGACGAGGTGGTGCTGTCGGGCCTGGTCAGCGACGGGAGCGCGTCGTACCTGCGGATCACGTCCACGCTCGACGGGGCCCAGCAGCGGCTGAACGGCCTGCACGTGAAGCAGTGGGGGCGCACGTCGGCGTACTTCAACGGCGACGAGGTGATCGTGGAGATCGTGGCGCGGGGCGGCACCGGCGACAACCTGCTGCGGATGAGCACCGTGCAGGCGGAGTTCGAGCCCTTCGTCGATCGTTCGATCTGCGGGGCGACGGACGACCGCGAGCTCTCGGACGACAACCGGACGGCCCGGCTGCTGCCGGTCGGGTGCACGGGGTGGCTGATCGAGGACTGCAACCACTGCTTCCTCACCGCGGGGCACTGCTCGACGTCGAACAACAGCATCACCGTGGTGGAGTTCAACGTGCCGCTGTCCAACTCGAACGGCAGCCTGAACCACCCGCCGCCGGAGGACCAGTACGCCCCGGATATCGCCAGCCGCCAGAGCAACTCGGGCGGCAGCGGGGTGGGCGACGACTGGGCCTATTTCGGCGTGTTCCCCAACTCCAACACGGGGCTCACCCCCTACGAGGCGTACGGCGACGCGTTCGCGCTTTCCATCCCGCCGCAGGTCACCGGACAGCAGATCCGGATCACCGGCTACGGGACCACGAGCAGCCCGGTGCCGCCGCAGTGGAACCAGGTCCAGAAGACGCACACGGGGCCCTACTTCAGCTTCTCTGGGACGACGGTGTCGTACCAGACGGACACGACCGGCGGCAACTCCGGCTCGCCGGTGATCGACGATTCGACGGGGATGGCGATCGGCATCCACACGCACGGGGGCTGCTCGGGCAACAGCGGCAATTACGGCACCGGGTACAACCACTCGGGCCTGCAGACGGCGCTCGCCAGCCCTCGCGGCGTGTGCGAATGCCCGCTGCTGACGTTCCACTTCCCGGGCGGCCTGCCCGAGCAGGTGGACCCGGCCGGCGGCACCACGGTCACCGTGGAGGTCCTGGCCGACGGCGACGTGTTCCCGCAGCCGGGCACGGGCATCTTCTATTACGACGCGGGCTCGGGGTTCGTCTCCGTGCCCATGGCCGAGCCGCAGGAGAACGTGTACATCGCCACGTTCCCGGCGATCGATTGCGGCACGACGGTCCGCTACTACTTCAGCGCCGAGACCACCGGCGGTGAGGTCGTTCTCGAGCCGCGCCTGGCCCCCAACCAGTCGTACGCGGCGGACTCGACCCTGGGATACGAGACCGTGCGCGAGGACGACTTCGAGACCGACGCCGGATGGACCGTGGGCGACGCCGGCGACGGAGCGACTACCGGCCTCTGGAACCGCGCGGACCCGCAGCCCACCGACGCCCAGCCGGGCGACGACGTGTCGGGCGACGGCACGCAGTGCTGGGTGACCGACGGGCGGGGCGGGAACATCGGCGACTTCGACGTCGACAACGGCAAGACCACGCTCAAGACCCCGGTGCTGGACCTCGCGGCCGAGCCCGACGCCGTCGTGAGCTACTGGCGGTGGTACTCCAACGACAAGGGGGGTGATCCCCAGAACGACAGGTTCCGCGTGGACGTCACCAACGGCGGCGCCTGGGTGAACGCGGAGACCGTCGGGCCGACCGGTTCGCAGGCCATGGGCGGGTGGTACTTCCATCAGTTCCGCATGTCCGACTTCGTGTCGCCCAGCGGCACGGTGCAGGTGCGGTTCGTCGCGGAGGACGCGGGCAGCGGCTCGATCATCGAGGCCGCGATCGACGAGTTCCGCGTCTTCAGCTTCGTCTGCGCCGAGGAGTGCGTGGCGGACTTCAACGGCGACGGGAGCGTGAACACGCAGGACGTGCTCGCGTTCCTGAACGCGTGGAACGCGGGCGAGGGGTCGGCGGACATCAACGGCGACGGCACGATCAACACGCAGGACGTGCTCGCCTTCCTCAACCTGTGGAACGCGGGCTGCTGAAGGTCTCCCAGGGTCGCCCCGCGATGATGAGGTACCCCGCCGAGCTCGTGGCCCCCCTCCGCCGGTCGTACGAAGGCCGGAAGGTCTGCGTGACCGGCGGCGCGGGGTTTATCGGCGGCCATCTGGTCGATGGCCTGCTCGCGCTCGGCGCTTCGGTGACGGTCATCGACGATCTCTCCAACTCCACGCTGGCCCACCTCGCGGAGCTGATCGAGATCGAGCCGGACCGGCTCCGGTTCGTGCAGGCTTCCATCCTGGAGGACGCGGCCCTGGCCGAGGCGGTCGGGGGCTGCTCGGCCGTGTTCCACCTTGCGGCGCTGGGCTCGGTGCCGCGCTCGGTCGATGAGCCCGAGCGCACGTGGATCGTGAATGCCACCGGCACGCTGCGCGTGCTCGAGGCGGCCCGCGGCGCGGGCGCTCGCCGGATCGTCTTCGCGGCGTCGAGCTCGGCCTACGGCGAGACCGAGCGGTTGCCCAAGGTCGAGACCATCCCTCCGGCGCCGCGGTCGCCGTACGCGGCGTCGAAGGTCGCCGGCGAGATGCTCATGGAGGCATGGGCTCACACCTACCAGCTCGAGACCCTGAGCCTCCGCTACTTCAACGTCTTCGGGCCGCGCCAACCCGCGGGGAGTGCGTACGCGGCGGCGGTGCCGCGGTTCTGCGCCGCGATCGCCGCGGGCCAGCGCCCCGTGATCTACGGCGACGGCGGCCAGACGCGCGACTTCACGTACGTTTCGAACGCCGTGCTCGCCACGATGCAGGCCGGGGCCGTGGAGTCGCCGCCGCCCGGCGCGGTGCTGAACGTCGGGGCCGGCAGGCGCATCTCCGTTGCCGACCTCGCGCGAAACATCGCGCAGAGCTTCGGCCGCGCCGATCTCGTGCCCCGCCACGAGCCGGCGCGCGCGGGCGACGTGCGACACTCGCTCGCCGATATCAGCCGCGCCAGGGAAGTCCTCGGCTATCGACCGATCGCGACCGCCGAGGAGGGCCTCGCCGAGACGGTCGAATGGACCCGGCAGATCGACGCCGCGCGCCAAAGGGAGGAGTGAGGCCGGACGGCTATCGTTCCCTTGGATGCCCGGCCCGCTGACATGGATCCTCGGGAGCTATGAGCTCCTCAGACTCGCCGCTCGCTCGCGGTTCAGGCTGCGCGGTTCCTACTGGGCGTGGCGGTGGCACACGGCGTTCGGCCGGGGCGCCCCGGCCTCCCGGGCCGAACTGCTCGCGGCGGCTCTGCGGTATGGTCGATGGATGGGACGGATGCGCCGACTTGGTTGAGGTCGGCGCCGGTTCCGAACGTCGGGCGGGATGCAAGGAGTGGCGGCATGGCGGGTCGTAGCACGGTCGGCACGCGCGGCTTCGTTCCCGGGCTCGTGCTCGGCCTGGTCGTCGGCGCGTTCGCGGGCGCCGTTCTTCCGCCGCTGATCAGCGGCCAGAAGCTTCCCGTCCCGGGCGCGGGAGCCGCGGGAACTTCCGAGAAGGGGCGCGAGGTCCGGGAGCCCGCGCCTCCGGCCCTTGAGGAGCGAGGCCCGGCGGCGCCCGCGCAGGAGCAGCTCCCGGAGCGCGAGCAGGTTCCGGAAGGGGGCGAGGGCGCGACGGATGACACCGGCGGCGATACGGGCGGCGGGTGATCGGCCCGCGCACGCGCCGGATCACGGGGGTACAGTGCGGCTGTGACGCCCGAGCTGACCTATCTCGACAACGCGTCGACGAGCTGGCCGAAGGCCCCGGCGGTCGGGCCGGCGATGCTGGGGGCGATCAACAGCCCGGCGGGCAATCCCGGGCGCGGGCAGCACCGCGTTTCCCGGCGCGCCGGCGAGGCGACGTGCCACCTGCGCGAGGCGATCGCGTCCCGCATCAATGCGCCGTCGCCGGACAGGATCTGCCTTTCGAGCGGGTCGACCGCGTCTTTGAACGACGCCATCCTCGGCCTGCTCTGGTGCGGCGCGCCCCCGCGCGGCCCGCGCCCGCGGGTGGTGACCACCGCGCTCGAGCACAACGCCGTGCGCAGGCCTCTGAAGCACCTGGAGCGCGACGGGTACTGCGAGGTGGTCGAGGTGGGCTGCTCGCGTGACGGCTTCGTGGACCCCGCCGAGGTTGTAGGCGCGGCCGCGGACGAGCGGTGCTGCGCCGTCGTGATGACGATGTGCAGCAACGTGGTCGGCACGGCGCAGCCGATCGAGCAGATCGGCAGGGGCCTGCGCGAGCGCGCCGCGCACGTGCTCTTCATCGCCGACGGCGCCCAGGCGATGGGGGCGCTGCCGATCGACGTGCAGGCCATGCAGATCGACGTGCTCGCGTTCAGCGGGCACAAGGCCATGCTCGGGCCGGGCGGCACGGGCGGGATGTTCGTCTCGGACCGGGCGTACAGAGAGGACGGAACCAGCTGCCGCGTGCGCCCGACCCGGTACGGCGGCACCGGCGGCACGCTCGCCGGGAGCGTCGAGGACTTCAACCCGCCGGAGCTCCCGGGCGTGTTCGAGGTCGGCACGCAGAACGTCGTCGGCAGGGCGGGGCTGCTGGCGGCGCTCGAGGACGAGAGCGTGCCGTCGCAGCCGGCGGCGCTGGCGCACGAGCGGCGGCTCATCGGGATGTTCATCGAGCGCTTCGAGGGCGATCGCGCCGTCAGCATCCTCGGCCCGCGCGATGTGTCGCGGCGGCACGGCGTGGTGACGTTCAACGTCGCCGGGTTCTCGGCGCAGGAAGTCTCCACGTATCTTGACGGGGAGTGGGGGATCGCGGTGCGGGCGGGGCTTCACTGCGCGCCGAGCGCGCACCGCGCGATGGGGACTCTCGAGGGCGGCGGGGCCGTGCGGGCGAGCCCCGGGCCGTTTTCGACGGACGAGGAGATGGCGAGCCTGATCCGCGCGATCGAGTCGCTGATCACCCGCTGAGCGGGAGGCGCCGGGCCGACACATGACCATGGAGCTTGATGAGCAGATCGGGCGGGCCCGCCGGGCGATGCGCCAGCAAGCCGAGACGAGCCGCCTCCTCGGGGTGGATTTCGTGCCCTGCTTCGCGGGCCCTCCCTGCGAGGAGGAGCGCCCGCCGGCAGAGCCTCCGGCGCAGGTCGTGACCGAGCCCGTCGCAGCTTCCGGCGCGCGCAGAGATGCCGAGCGCGCCGAATCGCTCCGGAAGATGGGCGAGCTGCGCGCGCGGTACGAGCACGAGGCGCCGCACAAGAACTTCGTCACCGCGCACACCAACATCGTCTGGGGCGATGGCGACGTGTGCGCCCGGCTCATGTTCATCGGCGAGGCGCCCGGCGCCGACGAGGATCGGACCGGCGTGCCGTTTGTCGGGCGCGCCGGGCAGTTGCTCGACAAGATGATCGTCGCCATGGGGCTGCGCCGCGAGGACGTCTACATCGCCAACGTGCTCAAGACCCGGCCGCCGAACAACGCCACGCCCACGCTGGAGGAGTGCCGGCTCTGCGCCCCCTACCTGCACGAGCAGATCGCGATCGTCAGGCCCGAGGTCATCGTCACGCTCGGGCTTCCGGCGTCCCGCCTCGTGCTCGACAGCTCCGACTCGATGGGGCAACTCCGCGGCCGCTGGGCGGAATACGCAGGCCCCGGGCTGCGGGGGCTCCGCGTCCCGGTGATGCCGACCTACCACCCGGCCTTCCTGCTCCGCTCCTACACGCCCGAGAACCGCAAGAAGGTCTGGTCTGATCTTCAGCAGGTGGTGGCCCGGCTGGCGGGCGAACGCCCTCACTGAAGATTCGCGCCCACGCGAGAAAAAGTGGGACTCCTCACGGAACCTCCCGGCCCGCCCCGGCGAATCGAGATGCGGTGAGGAAGAGAGAACTCACCGAACCGTTCATGACCCCCACGAGACCCGGTGCTCGGCAGCTTTTGTAGCTGGGCATCGGGTTTTTCTTTGCATCCACTCCCGGCCCGCCCGCGGGCGATCAGCCGCCGGTGGGCCCCGAGAAATCGAGCGGAGTTTCGGCCGGGAGCTCCCTGATGTGGGTCAGCTCGAAGGTGGGATAGTTCTCGCCCCAGGTGACGACGAACGTGAACTCGACGGGATCGCCCGGGGCGATCTCCGCGAGCGACACGCCCTCCGCGACCGGGAACCCCATCGTCATGGAGCGCATGCCCCGTTCGCCCTTGGAGTTGACGACCACGTCGCCCTTGCGATCGGCGTAATTGGGGATCGCCTCGTGGCGGATCTGGAGGTCGTCAATGGGGCGTTCCGGCGTGGGGACGCTCACGACCTGGCCGCGCACGGTGTAGCTCTGCACGACCGGCGCCGAGGAGTCGCCGCGCGGGGCCTGCTCGGGCGCCTGGTTCTCGGAGGGCGCTCGCCCCGCCGAGTCTTCCTGCTCGGAGCAGGCGCAGAGCGATACGGCCGCCGCGATCAGCGCGCCGGCCGCGTGACGGGCGATACTCGCGAGCATCTTCAGGCCTTCTCGATCTTCACGTACGAGCCGACGGACTGCAGGTCGGGGAGGATGTCGGGGGTGAAGACCATCTGCCAGGATTCGCCCTGCGCGACGCGCACGACCTTCGCGGGGTGCTCGCGATCGAACCACTCCCGGCCGCCGCGGATGTACGAATGCATCCGCTGCCGGCGCATGCGCTGCGCGCGCCGGAGCGCACGGACGGCCGTGGGATCGCGGCGCATGAGGCGCGCGATGGTGTCGGTCTTCGCCTGGGCGCGCGGCACGGCGGTGATCGTGCAACGGATCTGCTCGCCGGGCTTGTAGTTGATATCGGACATGCGTGGCTCCGTCTCGGACGACCACCGGTCGGGTGGGCGAGAACCATAGGCCGCGCGCCGGCGCATGCCAAGCGGGCGGCGAGCGGTCCGTGGACTAGACTTGACCCCATGAGCAACGAGCCCTCGCGCAACCCCCCCGCCCCGCCGACGTTCGATCCCGGCGCGTCCCACATGCAGCGCCCCAAGCTGCGGCAAATCAGGGGGTTTCCCGTGCCTGTCCAGGGTCCAGACGGGAAGCAGGCGGTGTTCCTCGGGCTCGCCGACGCGCGGCAGATTTCCGACCGCCCGCCGGTCGTGGTCTCGCCGGCCGCGAAGGACCTCCTGCCGCTGTTCTCCGGCCAGCACACCATCGACGAGATCGTCACCCGCGTGGGGAGGGGGCTGACCCGTGAGCACCTCGAGCCGCTGGTGGCCCAGCTCGACGCCGCCGGCCTTCTCGAGGGGCCGACCTTCGACGGCATTCTGACCGACATGCGCCGGCAGTTCGATGGGTCGGTCGTGTTGCCTCCGGGCTCGACCGCTGCGCTTGCGGACCTGCTCGTGCAGGAAGCGCATGGCGGCGAGGCGACCGACGAGCAGAAGGCCGAGGAGGGCCCCCGCCGGCTGGCGGAGGCCCTCGACAAATGGATCGACGCGGGGCTCAAGGATGAGCAGAACCCCTCATTCGACGCCTTGCCGCGCGGCATCGTGGCCCCCCACGTCGATTACCCACGCGGCTGGATCAACTACGCCCGCGTCTGGGGGCGCATGCGCGTGGTGGAGCGCCCCGATCGGGTGATCATCCTGGGCACGAACCACTTCGGGACCGGCACGGGCGTGGTCGGGTGCGACAAGGGATTCTCCACGCCGCTGGGAGAGTGCCCGGTGGACGCGGACGTCGTCGCGGGGCTGCGGCAGCGGCTGGGAGAGTCGCTTTTCGAGCACCGCTACGACCACGAACGCGAGCACTCGATCGAACTCCAGATCGCTTGGATCCAGCACTGCCTCGGGCAGGGGGCCGACGGGTCATATTGCAAGGTGTTCGGCGCGCTGGTGCATGATCCGACGGTCAACAGCGGCGAGGCGTACGACGGCGCAGGGGTCTCGCTCCAGGCGTTCATCGACGCGACGCGCGAGGTGATCGCCGAATTGCCGGGCAAGACGCTGGTCGTCAGCTCGGCCGATCTGAGCCATGTCGGCCCCATGTTCGGCGACAAGCAGTCGCTCGCCGGAGATTCCCCCGAAGCCCAGGCGTTCCGCGGGCGCGTCGTCAACCAGGACCGCGAGCTGCTCGCGTACCTGGAGCAGAACAAGCCCGAGGACTTGGTCGGATCGATCGCGTGGCAGGGCAACCCCACGCGCTGGTGCTCGATCGGGAACATGGTCGCGACCTTGAAGATCGTCCAGCCGACCGAGGTCAAGCTCCTGAACTACGCCGCGGCCATGGATCCCCAGGGTCTCGGGCTGGTCTCGAGCGCTGCGCTGGTGCTGCGGTAGTGCCGGCGCCGGTCGGGCAGGCCGAGGTTGTTCGGGCGCTCGGGATCTGCCTGGCGGTCCTGCTGGGTGCGTGGGGCCTCTGGGCCCTGGGCGCGGCCCGGCGAGCCGATGGTGCGCCGGTCGTGCTGGGCAGGCTGGGCAGGGTGAGCGGGCCGACGAGCCTCACGCTGGGGCTCGCGGCGCTCGCCGTGGCGTACCACGCGCTCGCGTACAGCGTGGCCCCGTGGATCAAGCTCCTGGCTGCGCCCGCGGACCTATGGTGGGTCGTCGCGATCATGGCGCCGGGCGCTGCGCTCGGCGCGCTGGCGCTGGACCGGCGGGAGGTCCGGCGGTCTCGGGACGACGGCGCGGGCCCAGAGTAGAGAGGCCGGCGCGAGTGTCACGCCGGTGTAACGGGCGGCCCCGTGACGGCTTCCGCGCCGAAACAGGCCGAGTATGTTCTCCGTATTGCCAGGCGCGGCCCCGGGAAAGCGCCCGACGGCGCGCACTCGGAGCCGGGTGGGTAGGATCCCGCCCTTTGATGGGCCCGGGGTCGAACCCGTCCCGAGCAGGCGGGAAAGTCAGGCTGCCGTCCGCGCTCCGCGGCGGCGGCGTCGATGAGCGAGGTGCTGTATGGCGACATCGAACGCGTGCTGGGGCATCGAGATCGGCGCCGGTGCGATCAAGGCGATGAAGATCGTGCTCGAGGGCGACGAGCCCAAGGTGGCGGATTTCGCGTACATCCCGCACCCGCGCGTGCTGTCGACGCCGGAGCTCGATCAGGACGACGCGAAGCGGGTGGCGCTGGGCCGTCTGGTCAGCGAGTACGACCTCTCGGGCGCGACGATCGCGGTGAGTGTGCCGGGGCACTCGGCGTTCGCGCGCTTCGCGAAGCTGCCGCCGGTGGAGCCGAAGAAGGTCCCGGACATCGTGAAGTTCGAGGCGGTGCAGCAGATCCCCTTCCCCCTGGACGAGGTGGAGTGGGACTACCAGACGTTCGTGAGCCCCGACTCGCCCGACGTGGAGGTCGGCATCTTCGCCATCACGAAGGCGCGGGTGGCCAGCGAGCTCGCGATCCTGCACGACGTGAACCTGACGCCGGATGTGATCACGCTCTCGCCGGTGGCCGTCTACAACGCGATCGCGTACGACCTGCAGTTCACCGAGACCTCGCCGGGGACGATCCTGCTCGACGTGGGGACGACCTCGACGGACCTGATCATCGCCGACGCGGGCCGGGTGTGGGTGCGGACCTTCCCGATCGGTGGCCACGAGTTCACGAACGCGCTCGTGGAGGCGTTCAAGCTCAGCTATCCCAAGGCGGAGAAGCTCAAGCGGGAGGCGGAGACGAGCCAGCACGCGCGGCACGTGTTCCAGGCGCTGCGCCCGGTCTTCGCCGACCTCGTGCAGGATGTGCAGCGTTCGATCGGCTACTACCAGTCGATGCACCGCGACGCCAAGCTCGAGCGCCTGGTGGGCATGGGCTCGACCTTCCAGCTCCCGGGGCTCCGCAAGTACCTCAAGCAGCAGCTGGGGATGAACGTTTACCGGATCGAGCAGTTCAAGCGGCTGCAGATCGAGGGCCTCCGTGCGGCGGAGCTGCAGGCGCACACGCTCAATTTCGCGACCGCGTACGGCCTGGCGCTCCAGGGCCTCGGCATGGCGGCCCTGCAGGCCAATCTCATGCCCCTCGACGTGACGAAGAAGGCGATGTGGGCGAGGAAGGGGCGCTGGTTCGCGGCGGCGGCGGGCCTCGCGCTCGCGGCGACGGGCGCGATGTTCATCCGGCCCATGATCGACTCGCAGGCGATCAATGTGCCCGAGCCCAAGGAGGTGCAGGACGCGGTGACGCTGGCCAGCCGGCTCACGAACGACGCGCGCGACGCGGGCGTGACCGAGGATGTCGGCCAGGGGGCGCGGATCGCGCAGCTCATGTCGCTCTACGAGGGCCGGGACGTCCTTCTGCGCCTCCTGGGCGACGTGAACGAGCTGCTCGAGTCCGCCGACTCGCAGGCGCAGGAGGGTGGGGGCTTCAAGCTCCAGTCCATGCACACCGACTACCTGTACGGCGCGATGGCGATCCCGGTCCCCGGCGGGCGCGAGGGGCGCAGCTCGCGCACGGCGCGGACGCAGCCGGCCTACGAGGAGGAGGTCATGCTCGGCCCCGAGGGCGGGGGACGCGGCATGCGCCAGCAGGACGAGCGCACCCGCATGTACGCGGGCGGGGGCGAAGACGAAGAGGCGATGGGCGCCGAAGGGGTCGAGGGGCCGCGCGTCGCGGTGACGCTCGAGCTCTCCACCACCCAGCCGCTCGTCGAGGTGTTCGTCGAGTCGGCCGTCAAGCGGTGGCTGCAGCAGAACGCCGAGCGGGAGGGCCTGCCGTACTACTACAACATCACCGACTTCCGGTGGGACAAGCTCAACGAGGTCCGGCACGAGGCCGCGCCAGAGGTCGAGGAGCGGCGCCAGGGCGCGCCCGGCTCCCGCGCCCAGCAGGGCGGCACGAGGCGGGGCATGGTCCGGGAGATGGAGGAGGAGTTCAGCGAGGGGGACGTCTTCACCGAGGGCGGTGGCGAGCGGTCGGTGCGGGGCGGCCCGGCCTCCGGCGGGGCTCAGCGCGTCGCGCAGGACGCCGCGCAGGCCCTGAACCAGCTCGACCAGATCGCCCCGATCGCTCCCGGCGGCGAGGAGACGCTCGCGCCCGGCACGATCGAGACGTTCATCCGGGTGACCTTCGTCGCCGTGCTCGGCGAGCCCGCGCCCGAGGAAGAGGGGGGTGACGAGTGAAAGGCGTGATGACCTGGGTGAAGGCGAACCTCCTGATCGTCATCTCGACGGTCGTGATCCTGGTGGCGCTGCCGGCCGGCTGGTTCTTCAGCTCGAGCTGGAACAAGCGGATCCGCACGGAGCAGGAGAAGCGCGCCAACGACGCGTACAACAAGATCAAGAACGCGAAGGTCAACTACGTGATCCCCTCGCTCCTGCCCGGCGAGGAGCCGATCACAGCCTCGCAGGCGCCGAACCCGTACGTCACCGAGTTCGTGAAGGCCCAGCGCGAGCAGCGGATCGGGCAGGCCAGCAGCATCGTCGGCGAGGTGGAGAGCTTCAACCGCGACGGGCACGAGGTTCTGGCCAAGGACCTGCTGCCGGTGCCGGTGGGCTCGGGGGCCGAGGAGACGCGCCTGAAGTTCGAGTTCCTCGCCCGGATGGCGGGCGACGCGCAGCTCGGGCAGAAGTCCATCTACGCCGATGTCTTCCCCGCGATCGGCGCGGGCGGGCCGCCGGACATGGTGAAACTCGCCACCACCATCCAGGACGTGCAGGAGCGCGAGACGCAGCGCATGCTCGCCGAGAGCGGCGCCGGATCGCTCACGCCCGAGCAGCAGGACGAGCTCCGGAAGCTCCTGATGGAGCGACGCATCGCCGAGGCCCAGCGCCGGGCGAAGGAGATCTCCCTCTACGCCGATCTCTCGTCCTTCGACCCGCAGGGCTTCGGCGCCGAGACGGCGGTGATCCCCCCCGCCGAGCGGCGCGATCGCGGCGGGACGACCCCGTCGCTGACCGAGGTCTTCGGCTGGAACTTCGACTACTGGGTCGTTTCCGACCTGCTCCGCGCGATCGACCGCGCCAACAACGGCCCCGGCGCGACGCGCGACAACGTCGAGAACGCCGCGATCAAGCGCGTGGAGCGACTCTCTATCAAGCGGCTCCCCATCGCGCTGGCGCCGCCCCCCCCCGGCGGCGAGATCGGGGAGGACTACCCGACCGACGAGAGCTCCGAGGGGGCCGACCCCTCGGTCAGCGTGACCGGGCGCGTGAGCACCGACGCCTACGACGTCGTGCCCGCGAAGCTGACGCTGGTCGTCGATGCCCGGCGCATCCCCGACATCATCAGGGCCTTCGCGGAGACCAACCTGATGACCGTGCTCGATGTCGACCTGACCGAGGTGGACGTGTGGGAGGAGCTGCGCCAGGGCTACTTCTACGGCGGCGACGCCCCGATCGTGCGCGCCGACCTCCTGATCGAGACCGTATGGCTGCGGTCCTGGACGGCCCCGCTGATGCCCGCCGACGTGAAGACCGCGCTGGGCATCGAAGAGACTGAAGCCGACGCGGAGACCCCCGACGAGGACGACAACGGCGGCGGCTGAGCCCGGGAACGATGAACCCCGCGCGATGAACCCCGCGCGGCCTGGCTCTGAACCTTTCGGCACTCTGGCGCCGGAGAGAATCCGATGAAGAAGAACAAACAACTCAACCCGCTGGAGCAGCACTTCGAGAAGCTGGTCCTGGCCGGCGTCTCGCTCGTGCTGCTCGCGGTGGTGGCGATGCAGTTCCTGACCCAGCCGAACGCGGTGAAGGTCGGCAATTCCGAGCCGGTGCCGCCGGACAGGGTGTTCCAGGTGGTCAAGGGCGAGGCCGATCAGCTCATCGCGAAGATGCGGAGCGTGAGCCCCGAGCTCCCCGAGGTGCCGGAGCAGGACGTCGCGACCCGGTTCTCCGAGGTCTCGAAGCTCGCGATCGCTGACTCGATCTCCATGGAGCGGATCGCTTCGACCACGACGATCGGGAGCGCCGCGGCGGACGGCGCCGGGATCGACGCCGCGACGACCTACACGCTGCCGCAGGTCCCGGTGCCGGCACGGGTCGCTGCCGTGAGCTACCGGGCGACGGTGGATCCGATCGTCTGGGCGAGCAACGAGGAGCTGCGTCCCTACCTCCCGGCCGAGCAGCCCTTCGACCTCGGGGCGATCAGCATCGAGGGCGTGGTGTCGGGGGAGTCGCTGCGCAGGAGCCTGGAAGAAGACCCAGACGGCGACGAAGGGCCGCTGCGCCCGCTCCCGCTCTCCTGGTGGAAGGGCAGCGTCGACCTGCTGGGCGTCGAGGTGGAGCGCGAGGAGCAGGGGCCCGACGGCGGCTGGACCGGGAGCACGATCGTCTCCGGCCTGCCCGGCGGCGTGTCGTTGCTCGCCGACATCCGGCGCGAGGGCGTTACGCCCGCGGACGTGCAGCGGGTCGCGCAGCAGGCCGAGGCGGTGATCCGGGAGGTCGCGCAGCCGAGCTTCCCGCCGACAATCGCCGGCCCCGAATGGGTTCCCCCCAGCAAGAGCTCCGCCCAGGAGCCGCAGGGGGAGGAGAATCGGGAGCAGGCGCTCCTCCAGCGCCAAGCCGACTCGCTGCAGCGGCAGATCGCGGCGAAGGAAGAGCAGCTCGCCGACGCGGGGGGCGGGGAGCCGGGGGCGCAGGACGAGCGTGGGCGGGGCGGCCGCGGCGGCCGCGGCGTGCGCGAGGGGGGTGGCGGCGCCTCTGATCGGGAGGAGCGCGAGCGCGCACAGCTCCAGAAGGAGCTGGAAAGCCTGCGCCGCGAGCACGAGCAGGTGCTCGACAAGCTCGAAGCGTCGGGAGCCCAGGTGGACCGTGCCGCCCGGACCGG
>DASRXL010000055.1:0-2544 GCA_035654175.1 Phycisphaerales bacterium | reverse complement strand
AAGGCCGAGCTGATCCTCCGTGAAGCCGTCGCCGATGATCGCCGGTTCGACGACAAGGACATCCCGGCGATCCTTATTGCCAAGCGCCGCATGCTCGGCGCGAGCGGCGCGCTGGAGGCGGTGGAGGCGCCGACAGACCTCTCGCAGATCGGCGGGATGACAAACCTGAAGAAGTGGCTGGAGATGCGCCGCGACGCGCTCTCGCCCAAGGCCGCGGCGTTCGGGGTGGCACCGCCCAAGGGCGTGCTTCT
The DNA here is from genome assembly GCA_035654175.1 of Phycisphaerales bacterium. Lineage (GTDB taxonomy): Bacteria > Planctomycetota > Phycisphaerae > Phycisphaerales > UBA1924 > PNC22. The sequence goes on along the minus strand of DASRXL010000055.1, from coordinate 2,293 downwards.
GCTGGGCGTGCAGGGCGCCGGCAAGAGCCTGTGCGCCAAGGCGGTGGCGACGGCGTGGCAGATCCCGCTGCTGCGCCTGGACGCGGGGAGCCTGTACGACAAGTACGTCGGCGAGAGCGAGCGGCGGCTGCGCACCGCGCTGGACCAGGCCAAGGCGATGGCGCCGGTGGTGCTGTGGATCGACGAGATCGAGAAGGCGTTCGCCTCGGCGGCGAGCCAGTCGACCGACGGGGGGCTGAGCAAGCGGATGTTCGGCACGCTGCTGACGTGGATGCAGGAGCGGACCAGGCCGATCTTCCTGGTGGCCACGGCCAACGACATCGAGGCCCTGCCGCCGGAGCTGCTGCGGAAGGGGCGGTTCGACGAGATCTTCTTTGTGGACCTGCCGGGGGAGGGGGCGCGGCGCGACATCTTCACGATCCACCTGCGCAAGCGCGGCCGGAAGGCCGAGGAGTTCGACATCGACCAGCTCGTCGGGGCGAGCGAAGGGTTCAGCGGGGCGGAGATCGAGCAGGCGATCTGCTCGGCGCTGTGCGCGGCCTTTGCCGACGGGAGCGAGCTGCAGACGCGGCACGTGCTTGAGGCTGTGCGGTCGAGCCCGCCGCTGTCTGTGACGATGGCGGAGAAGATGCAGGCGCTGCGCGACTGGGCGCGGGGGCGTTGCGTGCCGGCGGATTGAACCCCGTTCCCGGCCCAGGGAAGGAGGGGCCGGGAAAGGGCGCGCGAGAGGGAGAGGCATTGCGAGGTCAAGCAGCGCACGCCGGTGAACGGCGCCGGTAATGGCGTCGCGGCTCGATCGCGGCGTGACCGAAACCCCACCCCCTTGCCCCTCCGGGGAGGGGAGCAGCGTCAGCCCGTCCGTTACCTGATCGCCGCGTCCATCTGGCGCTTCTCCAGGGCCGATGCGCCCTCGACGGGGACCTCCTTCAGCATGGCGTCGACGATCGCGTCGGCGGTGACCTGGTCGGCCTCGGCGTTGAAGTTGGTGAGGATGCGGTGGCGGAGGACGGGGCGGGCGACGGCGCGGACGTGGTCGGGCGTGGCGTGGGTGGCGCCGTCGAGCAGGGCGCGGGCCTTGGCGGCGAGCACGAGGTACTCGCTGGCGCGGGGGCCGGCGCCCCAGCCGACGTAGTCGGCGACCATCTTCGGGCGGGCGCTCTCAACCGGCTCCTTGACGCGGGTGGTGCGCACCAGGCGCAGGGCGTACTTGAGCACGTGGTCGGGCACGGGGACGGCGCGCACCAGCGATTGGATGTGCTCGATGTCGTGCGCGCCGAGGATCGCCTCCACGTCGCTCAGGCCCGTGCCGGTGGTGCGCTTGATGATCGCCAGCTCCTCCGACTCGGAGGGGTAGCCGATCTTGATCTCGAACATGAACCGGTCGAGCTGCGCTTCGGGGAGCGGGTAGGTGCCCTCCTGCTCGATGGGGTTCTGCGTCGCGAGCACGAAGAAGGGGCTCGGCAGCGCGTGCTGCACGCCGCCGATGGTCACCTGGCGCTCCTGCATTGCTTCGAGCAGCGCGGCCTGGGTCTTCGGCGGCGTGCGGTTGATCTCGTCGGCCAGCAGCACGTTGGCGAAGACGGGGCCCTTGACAAACCGCAGCGAGCGCGAGCCGGTGGTCTTGTCCTCCTCGATCACCTCGGTGCCGGTGATGTCGCTGGGCATCAGGTCGGGGGTGAACTGGATGCGCGAGAAGCCGAGGCTGAGCGTGCGCGCGAGGGTGGAGATCAGCAGCGTCTTGGCCAGGCCCGGCACGCCCACCACCAGCGCGTGCCCGCGGCAGAAGACGGCCATCAGCACCTGGTCGACCACCGCGTCCTGGCCCACGATCACCTTGTGCACCTGCTCCTTGAGCTGCAGGAACTTCGCCCGCGCAAGCTCTGCATCGGCGGCGTGGGTCGCGGCGGGGTCGGCGGGGAGTTGGCTCATGGACAGAGGGTAGCGGAGGCGGACGGAAGTAACGGCCCCGGTCTCACGCGGTAGGGAGCGGAGAGCGCGGCCTCGCGGAACGGCGCTGGAGCACGGCCGCCTGCAGCGCAGGTCAACGGTTCTTGAGGTTCTCGGTGAGCGGCCTGCTCTGCTCCGGGGTAAGGAGCCTGCGGATCTTCTCGATGAGGGCGCGGTGCTCCTCGCGGGACGGGCGGCCGTCATCGGCCTTGGCGCCGTTCTCGCGGATCATGGACCGGATCGCGGCGTCCTGCTCGGGGGTGAGCCCGAGACCGGCGAGGAGCCGCTCGGCCTGCTCCTTGCGCATCTCGGTGATCGTCTTGAGCGAGCGGGCCATCTCGCGCAC
>DASRXL010000054.1:0-2635 GCA_035654175.1 Phycisphaerales bacterium | reverse complement strand
GCCGAGTCTCCCTCATCCCCCGCGTCATCCACCTCTTCGCCCGCGTCCTCTACCTCCCCGTCGTCCTCAGCTTCCTCCTCTTCGTCGCTGTCTTCCTCGTCCTCGTCCTCATCCTCGCCGTCTTCATCATCCCACTCTTCGTCGTCCTCGTCCTCTTCTTCCTCGTCCGCCGCGGCGTCGGTCGGCGCACCGCCGGCGACCTCGAACGGCGCTTCCTCGTCGCCGAGGCTCGCGCCGTCAGTGTCGGCGCCGACCTCCGCGCCCGCCGCCGCCCCGCCCCCGGCGAACAGCGTGCCGCCGTTCGACCCGAACACCGGCGACTGCCCGTTCCTCGCGGCCTCCTCGTCCGCCAGCCGCTTCATCGTCGTCCAGTCCTCCGGCGTGATCAGGACGTCCCGCGCCACCGAGCCCTTGTGCTCGCTGATGATCCCCGCGATCCCCATCAGGTCGATCAGCCGGCTCGCCCGTGTGTACCCGATCGCCAGGCGCCGCTGCAGCAGCGACACGCTCCCGCGCCGCGTCTCCAGCACGATCTCGACCGCCCGGTCGAACATCGGGTCTTCCTGCGCCGCCGCGAGGCTCGCCGAGGAGTTGTTCTCGCTCGCCAGGATCCGCTCCTCGTCCTCGCCTCCCGAGCGAAGCTGCACCAGCTGCCGCTCGAAGCTGGGCTTGGCGATCTCGCGCAGGAAGCGCACGGCCCTGCGGATCTCCGCGTCGTCCACCAGCGTGCCCTGCGCCCGCGCGACCTCCGTGGTGCGGGGGCTGAGGAAGAGCATGTCGCCCTGGCCCAGCAGCAGCTCGCCGCCCTTCTGGTCCAGCACGATCCGCGAGTCCATGCCGCTGGCCACCTTGAACGTGATGCGGCACGGCATGTTGCTCTTGATCAGGCCGGTGACCACGTTCGCCTGCGGGCGCTGCGTCGCCAGGATCAGGTGGATCCCGACCGCCCGCGCCTTCTGCGCGATGCGGATGATCGAGCCCTCCACGTCCTTGGCCGTCATCATCATGTCCGCCAGCTCGTCGATCACGAACACCATGTACGGCAGCTTGCGCGGGATCCGCGCCTCCTCCTCGGGCGTGCGCGGGCTGAACCGCTCCTTGAGCTCCTCCCACTCCAGGCCGTTGTACCCCGCGATGTCCCGCACCCCCGCCTCGGCGAGCAGCTCGTACCGCTCGTCCATCTTCTTGCACGCCCACTCCAGGATCGCCGCGGCCTTGGCCATCTCCGTGATCACCGGGCACATCAGGTGCGGGATGTCCTTGAACTGGCTCATCTCCACCATCTTCGGGTCCACCAGCACCAGCTTCAGCTCGTTGGGCTTCCGCGTGTAGAGGAAGCTCATGATGATCGCGTTCATGCACACGCTCTTGCCCGAGCCGGTCGTGCCCGCGATCAGCATGTGCGGCATCTGCGTGAGGTCGGCGATGAGCGGCTCGCCCGCGGCGTCCTTGCCCAGGAACATCGGCAGCTTCATCCTCGCGAAGGCCTCCCGGTTGCTCATCAGCTCCTTGAGCCGCACCTTCTCCTTCGTCGGGTTCGGCACCTCCACGCCCACCGTGTCCCGCCCCGCCTGGTTCGCCACGATCCGGATGTTGACCGCCTTCAGCGCCCGCGCGATGTCGCTCGACACGTTGTTCAGCGCCGCCACCTTCGTGCCCGGCGCGAGGCGTACGTCGTACTGCGTGATCACCGGCCCGCTCTCGATCCCCACCACCTCGCCGTCGATCTTGTACTGGCGCAGCGCCGCCTCCAGCGCCTCGGCCTGCTCGCGCACGATCCCCTCGAGCCGCGCCGAGAAGTTCTCCTCCGGCTCCTCCAGCAGGTCGAGCCCCGGGAACTTGTACCCCGCCAGCTCCTGCACGTTCTGCAGGTCGCGGAGGTCGTCCTCGGTCGCGATCCTCCGGTTCGCCCCGCTGAAGCGCACCGGCAGGGCCGCGATCTTCTCGCGCAGCTGGTCCTCCGTGAACACCTGGGGCGCCCCCGGCAGGTCGTCGTCCTCATCCGCCGGGTCGTCGCTGTCGGCGCCGGTCAGCGATGCAGGCGTGGCGGCCGGCGCGGGCGCCGGACGCGGCTTCCTCGTCCGGGGCGCCGCATCCTCCCCATGCACTTCCGCGCCCGCTTCGGCTTCATCGGCTTCGTGGACCACCGCGGCCGCGTCCAGCACCCTCTCGTCGATCCGGGCCTTGGGCTCCAGCTCCACCGTCCGGCGCGGCTTCGCGGCCCTCCTCGTCGCCACCTCGTTCGTCGCCGTCTCCGCCGCGGCGATGTCCTCCCGCTCCAGGTCCGTCAGCTTGATCGCCAGCGCCCGCCGGTTCTTGATCATCGTCGCCAGCGCCCCGATCAGGCCGCCGCCGGCCCGCGCCGTCGCCGCGGCCCCGGCCCCGCTCACCGCCAGCGTGCCCGCCGTCTGCACGGTTGTGTGGGCCGCGGGCCTGAGCTTGTGCCACGCCCACGCCGGCAGCGCGAACACCAGGCGGTCGAACGCCACCACCAGCCCGACGAGCCCCAGCAGCACCAGCCACATCGCCCCGCCCAGCCCGCCGAACCGGCTCCCCAGCTCGTGCGCTCCGACCAGCCCCAGCTCGCCCCCCGGCAGGTGCCCCAGCGGGCCCGACCCGGGGAACGCCAGCCCCA
>DASRXL010000053.1:0-14014 GCA_035654175.1 Phycisphaerales bacterium | reverse complement strand
CGACGCGCACGAGCAGCTCGTGGTGGGCCGATCCCGGGCCGATCGCGGCGATCGGCGACACGTCCATGAGCAGGAGCACCCGCCCGCTCCAGAGGCGGTCGGGCGGCGCCGCGCCGGCCAGCTCGTGCATTCTCGAGATCCGCGCGGAGGGCGACGCCTGCGGCAGCATGCCTCCGAGCGCCGTGGCCGCGGCGTCGACGTCCCCGAGCGTGAGCATGCGGAAATCGCGCAGCACCCAGCCGTTCGATTCGGCCAGGCCGGCGAGCTTGGCGGGGAGCTCACGCGTGCCCCACTCGGTGATCACATGCGTCGGCCGGGCTCGCAGCAGCGCCTCGTAGTTCACCCCGTTCTGCTCGCCGCAGACCGGGATCGACTGGTCGAGCACCGTGTCGTAGCCGTGGCGTCCGACGATGTGCTCGCGCAGGCCCAGATCGTGCAGCACGACGCCCAGCGCCGGAGAGAGCACCACGATGCGGGGCTCGTCCGGCGCGCCCTTGAGCGCCGGAGGGCGGGGGCCGTCGCCGCACCCGGGGCCGAGCATCACCGCGAGCAGCGCAATGGCGAGACGGATCGCACCCGGCATGCCGGAGCTTAGCCGCGGGGCCGTGCGATCTCCGCGTCGATCGCCTCGCGGAGGGGCGCGAGGGCGTCGGGGGCATGGAAGATGAACGGCCAGGTGCGGTCTGCGGCGATGGCGGCGTCGCCGGCGCGCGCCGCGAGGCTCTCGGCGCGGGAGCGCAGCCGCGCGAGCTCGCCGGCGCTCCTGGCCCCGGCGCTCCCGCGCAGTTCCTGCATCTGGCGGAAGAGCTCGCCCCGCCTCTCGCTGCCGCGCGGGAGGGCGGCGATCTCCTGCGCCAGCTCCCGCTTGCGCCGCCCCAGCTCCTCGTCGCCGGCGAGCGCCGGGTCGTGTTCGGCGCGGTGCGCGAGCTCCTGAGCGCGTGCGATCTGCTCTGGCGTGGGGAGATCGAGCTCGCCGGTGAACTCCCGGAAGTCCAGGCGGAGCGTGGCGCTCGCCACTGCCGCGGGCGCGAGATCGCGCGCCCCGAGCCACACCTCGAACCAGCCCTCGGTGACCCGGTCGTAGCCCTGCTCGCCGCCTCCCCCGGTCCCGTGGACGAAGAGATCGCAGCACCATCGCCGGAGCATCCCGGTCATCGGGAGGCCCCGGAGCACGAGCCGCTCGTCCGCGAGATCCGGCAGCCGATCGCTGCGAACGGTCCGCCAGGGCTGCGGGCGCGCCGGCGTGCCGGTCCGCTCCCACAGAGGCAGCTCAACGCCGTCCGGCGCGATCGCGAGCTCGCGCACCCCGGCGCCCGCGTGAGCGCGCGCGGCCTCGTTGTAGAGGCGCGCGCACGCGTGCGGGTCGGCGCGCATCGCGCCGATCAGTTCCTTGAACGCCTCCGTCTCGTGCAGCTCGCTCGCGAAGATCGCCGCCGGGCTCGCCGGCGCGGCGCTCCGCGCGGGTCGCGGCAGCATGTCGGAGATCGCGTCCACGCACGCGCCGTGGAGCTGGCGCGCGAGCGTCGGTTCGCCCCCGTGCCGGCGCATGAGCCCTGCGGCTTCCCGCAGCGCGCGAGCGACGGACGAGAGCGCTGCGTCTCCCGGCGCTTCGAACCCCGCCGCGGGCTGGGCGGCGGGCGGCACATCGGCCTCGCCGAGGCGCACCGAGGCGCGGACCAGCTTGTCGCCGTCGCGAGCGGGATAGGCAATGGCTGTGCCGGCACCCGGCGACTGGTCCGGCACCACCCAGGCGGCCGCGCCGTCCACGCAGCCCGCGAGCGCCTCGACGGCGATCCACTTCGCGAGGATGCCCGCGTGCCAGAAGCCGGGTTGATGGCCCCCCATGACCACCCGCCGGTGCGTGACCAGCCCGAGCGAGCGTCGTGTCGCCCGGGTCGTATTGTCCTGGGGCGAGAGGCGCACCAGCGCCCGCCAGCGATCGCCCGGGGGCTCCAGCCGCACGCGCGGTCCTTGGTCTGCCTCGTCCTCGCTCATAGCCCCGGATCATTGGCCGCCGGCGCGCGCCGCGCCGTTCAGCCGGGGCACCTGCACGTGACATCGGCCCACGCCGACGCCGGGAGACGCGGCGCCTCGCGCCGGAGCTCGCAGTGCAGCACGTGGCGGTAGTGCGCAAGACGGATCGCGGCGTCGTCGAGCTCGCCGCCGAAACTGCGGTTCGGATCGTTGTAGATCAGCCGCACCGGCACCTCGCGAACGCGCAGCCCGGCCGCCGCGACCTGCACCCAGAGCTGCATGGGGAACGCGTAGCCGCTCTCGGTCAGGCGAAGCCGGCGCATCGCCCCGACGCGGTGGGCCTTGAAGCCGCAGAACGCGTCGGTCAGGCGCTCGCCGCCCAGGGCGATCAGCCGATCGCCGAGCCGGTCGTTGATCTCGGCGGTGATGACGCCGTTGATATTCCGCCGCTCGCGCGGCGGGGCGTCGTCCTCCGGCACGGGGGCGAGGTATCGCGAGCCGCTGATGATGTCGTGTGTCCCCTCGCCCGCCGCGTCGAGGAAGAGCGGTATCGCGTCGGGCTCGTGCTGCTCGTCGCAGTCCATCGTGACCACCCAGTCGTAGCCGCCGACGTCCGCCGCGTGGAACGCATCGCGGAGCGAGCGCCCGTAGCCCAGGTTCCGTTCGTGGCGGATCACCCGGACCGGCATCCTGGCCAAGCGGGCCGCGGTCAGATCGGTCGAGCCGTCGTCGACCACCAGCACGTCGTGTCCGTGCTCGAGGACGCGCTGGATGACGCGACAGACGTACTGCTCTTCGTTGTATACGGGGATGGCGATGAGTGAACGCATGCAGTCTCCCGCTGGGCACATTCCGGCCGCCGATCGGCGACCGAACACGCGGTCGCTCCGCCGAGCCGCCCGGCCGTTCGTCTCCTACACAACGATCGCCGGGGCCTCCTTGTTCCTGGGCCGCGTCCGCCCGGGGGCCGCGTGCAAAACGCGGGCCGGGGCTCGCTCGGTCGCGAGCCCCGGCGCTGGCTTGTCCACGTGCTCGCGCCCCGCCTCCCTGGCGCGGGGCCGCAAGCTCAGTGTGTCATCGCGGCAGCCTTGTCGGCCTCGCTCATTGCGGCGAACTTGCCGGCGCAGCCGTTGCAGCAGAAGCCGACCTGCTTGCCGTCGAACGCGACCGTCTCGACCTCGGGGCTCACCGAGCGGCCGCTGATCGGGCAGCTCTCGTTCGCGGCGGAGAGCGTGGCGGCCTCGCCCTCCGCGCAGCACGCGCCGTCCCCGCCGCAGCAGGCGTCGGCGCCCGCGCTCTGCCGGGTCGTCTCGCATGCGCCGAGCGTGAGGGCCAGGGCGGCGAGGGTCAGCGAGGCGGTACGGGTGAGGGTCTGCATCCTTTGTCTCCTATGGCTGGGGCGGGATTCCCGCGGGAAGTTGCGCAAGCATACCCACCCACTGGGGGTGTCGGCGCTCGGAGCTCATTCCGTCGGCGAAGGGGATTCCACCGGCGCAGGGTCGTGCTCGAGCTGCCGCGCGAGGAAGCTGGCGTAGCGGCCCCCGGAGGCGAGCAGTTGCTCGTGGCTCCCGATCTCGGAGATGCGCCCGTGGTCGAGCACCACGATGCGGTCGGCGTCGCGCACGGTGCTGAGGCGGTGGGCGATCACGAACGTGGTGCGGTTCCTGGTCAGCCGTCGGAGGCTCTCCTGGATGTAGGCCTCGCTCTCGGAGTCCAGATTGCTTGTCGCCTCGTCCAGGATCAGGATGGCGGGGTCGGCGAGCAACGCTCTGGCGATGGCGATCCGCTGCTTCTGGCCGCCGGACAGCCGCACGCCGCGCTCGCCGATGAGCGTGTCGTAGCGGCTCTCGAGCTGCTCGATGAACTCCTCGGCGTTGGCGGCGCGGGCCGCGGCGACGACCTCTTCGCGGGTGGCGCCGCGCCGGGCGTAGGCGATGTTCTCGGCGACGGAGCCGTCGAAGAGGAAGACGTCCTGCTCGACCACGCCGAGCAGCCGGCGGAAGGAGCGCACGTCGATCTCGCGCACGTCGCGCCCGTCGAGGAGCACCCGCCCGCGCTGCGGGTCGTAGAAGCGCGCGACCAGATTGCACAGCGTCGTCTTGCCCGAGCCGGAGGGTCCCACGAGCGCGACCGTCTCGCCGGGCGCGACCCCGAGCGAGATGTCCTCGAGCACCCAGGCTCCGTGCGGCTCCTCGCCCGCGGCCTCGGCGGCGTCCTGCTCGCTCTTCTTGCGCAGCTTGGGGTAGGCGAAGGAGACGCCCTCGAGCGTCACCCCCCCGCGAACCTCCCCGCGCGAGAGCCGCACGCCGGTGCGGGCGCCCTCGTACTCGAGCGGCTCGGAGAGGATGTCGAGCACCCGGTCGAGGCCGGCGAGCTGGGTCTGCACGGCCGTCGCGGTGCCGGCGAGCGTCGCCAGAGGCCCGAAGAGCATCGTCAGGTACAGGACGAACATCGCCACGTCGCCGGGGGTGAGGCGACCGGCCATCACCTCGTACCCGGCGTAGAGCACGACCGCGGCGGTTGCGAAGGGGATGAAGATCTCCCAGGCGATGTCGATCCCCCGCGACATCCACCACGCGAAGATCTCCTGGCGGGCGACGAGGTTGTTCCTGCGCGCATAGCGGAAGCTCTCGCCCGCCTCGCGCCCGAAGGCGCGCACGACGCGCATCCCGCCGAACGTCTCCGTGGCGTGGCTGTCGGCCTGCATCATCACGGCCTTAATGTCGCGGCGCACGGGGCGGATGCGCCCGATCCACGTCCGGTGCGTGTACCACACCACGGGGATGAGGACGATCCCGCCGACGAGCATGCGCCAGTCGATCACCGCGAGGATGACCAGCGTGCCGACGAGCTGCACGATGGCGCCCCAGGGGTTGTAGAAGAGCCCGAACGTGAGGTCGGCGACGGAGCCGGCGTCCTCGCGCAGCAGCGCGGTCAGCCCGCCGCTCTTGAGCTGATGGATCCGGTGCAGCGGCAGGCGCACGGCGTGCTCGAAGACCTTCCGCTTCATGTCCGAGGCGAGCACGCGGGTGATCCGCGTGAGCTGCCAGCGCCCCGAGATGCCGACCGCGGTGCTCGCCAGCGCGATCACCACCAGCACGCCCGCGATGAGCCAGAGCAGCGTGCGCCGGTCGTCGGGCAGGAAGCGCGGGAAGGGCCCCGCGCCGCTGTCGCCGATGAGCACCTCGTTGACGAGAAGCCCCAGCAGCGCCGGCGGCGCCAGGGCCAGCAGGGCCGTCACCGTGCGGGTGCCCAGCGCGAACACCACGACCGGCTTGCCCCGGTCCAGCAGAGCCCAGAACGCCGGCAGCAGCGCGAAGAAGGATCGGTTCCGCTGCGACCGCTTGCCGGTTCGATCGGGCGTCGTCAGCTCGGCGTCGATCACCCGGTCCAGGTGGTCGGCCTCGCGCCGCTGCGACCGGTACTCGTCGAACTGGGCGCGGCTGGAGCGCGGGCGCCGGCCCCCGGGCGAGGAGATGGAAGGGGATTCCTCTGGCACGCGACGATGGTAGGTCGGGGCCGCTTGTGCGCCGGGCCGCACAGCCTTAGGGTGTGCCGCGGCCGGCCGCGCCCCCAGCCCAGGAGAACCGCATGAGCCGACGGACCAAGCTCGCCCTGCACTGGAAGATCCTGATCGGTCTCGTGCTCGGGATCGCCATGGGGCTGGCGATCAACCAGGGCTGGGACGCGGAGACCTGGGCCGACCTCGGCGTCGACCACCCCGGCGCCTACATGAAGTGGAACGCCGACGCGACCGTGCCGGTGCTCCCGGCCGGGATCGAGCGCGTCGAGCAGCTCGATGCCGCCGACGAGAGCCTACGGGGGCTGCGCCCGCACCACCTCACGCCCGAGCAGGTTGCGGCCTACGGGCTGGAGGTGGTCCCGGCCAACCAGGAGGCGGGAACGGCGGCCGGGGCGGTGCGCTTCGCGTCCCGGCTGGTCTCGCTGCTGGGCGACATGTTCGTGCGGGCGCTGAAGTTCATCGCGACCCCGATCATCCTGCTGGCGATGATCTTGGCCGTCGGCTCGCTGGGCGACCTGCGCAAGCTCGGCAGGCTCGGCGGGAAGACGCTCGGAATCTTCCTGTGCACGGCGACGGTGAGCGTCGGCATCGGCCTGCTGCTGGTGAACCTCGTCGAGCCCGGCGGGCCGCGCTTCATCCCAGAGGCCGTGAAGTCCGACCTGATCCGCGGGAGTGCGAGCGGCGCGGCGGGCCAGCTCGTCGGCTCGGCGAAGTCGGTGAGCGCCTGGGACCTGGTGCGCGACATCATCCCGACCAATCCATTCGACGCCCTCGCGCGGGGCGACATGCTGCAGATCGTGGTGATGGCGATCACGATCGGGATCGGGCTCAGCCTGCTGCCGCGGGAGACCTCGCGCCCGGTGCTCGACGTCTGCCAGGGGCTCAACGAGGTGTTCATCTGGATCGTGCGGACGGTGATGCGTTTCGCGCCGATCGGTGTGTTCTGCCTGCTGGTGCCGGTCGTCTCTACTCTGGGGTTCGACGGCATCGTGGCGCTCGGCGCGTACTGCCTCACGGTGATCGGCGGGCTGGCGATCATCCAGTTCGTCGTCTACGGCTTCGTCGCAAGGGTGCTGGGCGGGATTCCGCTGGGCAGGTTCTACAAGGCGATCGCGCCCGTCCAGCTTGTGGCGTTCAGCAGCTCGAGCTCGGCCGCGACCCTGCCGGTGACCATCGAGGCGGTCCGCGACCGGCTCGGCGTGTCGCAGGATGTCACCGCGTTCGTCTGCGCGCTCGGCGCGAAGGTGAACATGGACGGCACGGCGCTCATGCAGGCGATCGCGACCGTGTTCCTCTCGCAGCTCTACGGCACGGAGATGACGGTCGCGCAGCAGCTCTCGCTCGTGGTCACCGCCGTCGTGGCCGCGATCGGCACGCCGGGCATCCCCTCGGGCGGGATGGTGATGCTCATTATCGTGCTGCAGTCGGTCGGCGTGCCGGCCGAGGGGATCGCGGTGATCCTCGCGGTGGACCGGGTCCTCGACATGTGCCGCACCGTCGTAAACGTCACGGGCGATGCGGCGGTCTCGGCCGCGGTCGCGCGGAGCGAGGGCGAGAGGATCATGCCGCCGGGGCAGGTCTGAGCGAGGGCGGGCGGGGCCGGCGGAAGGGCAGGAACGCGAAAGCGCGAAGGGAGCGAAGAGCAGCGGGGGCGCGCGCACGGCTTTCTGTCTCCGCGCCCTCCGCGCTCTCCGCGTTCGTCTTCTTCTCCGACCCGCGCCTCAGGTGTCTTCCCAGCGGCGGAGGATGCGCGCCGTCTCGTCCCGGTGCTCGCTCTCGTCGCGCGCCATGTCCTCGAGCTGCACCTGGAGGCCCTTCATGCCCAGCGACTCGGCCTGCGCGGAGCGCTTGGCGTACCGATCGTGCGCCTCGGTCTCGGATTTGAGGATCGCCTGGAGCATCTCCTTGGCCGAGGTGGCCTGGGGCACCGGCTTGGGCGCGGTGGTCGGCTCGCCTCCCAACGCGACGATCTTGCCCGCAAGGAACTGCGCGTGCATCGTCTCGTCCGGGATCTCGGCCTCGAAAAAAGCCCTGAGCTCCGGACGCGAGGGTCCGCTCACCTTCGCGGCGTACGTCAGGTACTGGATAATCGCGCTGAGCTCGTAGGCCAGGTCCTCGTTCAGCGCCGCGACAAGTTGGTCCTGGGTGATCGCTGGGCTCATGGTGGTCTCTCCGGGAGCGCTCCATCCCCGTAGCGGCAGGCCCGCGCGGCGGCTCTCCCGACGAAAGGGTAGGGCCGCCGCGCCGCCGCGCTCCTCAGGACCCGCGTCGCCCGCGCACACGGCCGATGCGCCGGCGTTGCCGGCCGGGCCGCGGCGCATACGCTTCGAGCGCCCGGAGCTGCTCCGGCCCCGCCCCCCGCCGAGCACCCCATGACCACCGTTGCGACCGAGACGCCGAGCGTGACGCCATCGCTGCCCGTCCGCGCCGTGCCGCTGGCCGCGACCGCGGGCTCCCACGCGGTGATCGATTTCTTCTCGGCGCTCATCATCCCGATCATGAGCGTGCTCGAGGGGCGGCTGGAGATGACGCACGCCCAGGGCGCGCTCATCCTCGCCGTCGGCTCGCTCTGCTCGGGCTTCGTGCAGCCGCTGGTGGCGTGGCTGAGCGACAGGCTCGACCAGCGCATGCTCGGCCCGATCTCGTTCGCCGTCGCCGTGATCGCGACGTCGCTGGTCGGGCGCGTCCAAAGCTACGAGCAGCTGATGCTCGTCCAAATAGTCGGCACGCTGGGCATCGGCGCGTTCCACCCGGTCGCCGCCGCGGCCATGGGGCGGCTCTCGGGCCGTCGGCGCTCGCTGGGGGTGTCCGTCTTCTTCTGTGCCGGCATCGCCGGCGGCGTGGCCGGGCACCTCTCGAGCCCACTGATCGCGGGCCGGCTCGGGATGGGCGCATACCTGTGGCTCATGATCCCGGGGCTGCTGGCTTGCCTGGCGCTCGCGTGGGCCGTGAGGCGAGTGTCGCACCGGCCGCAGGACGCCGACGCTCTGTGGGCCGCCTGGCCCGCCGGCGAGTCGGCCGCGCGCTGGCGGGCGGTCTGGGTGCTCTATTTCGGCAACGTGCTCCGTTTCACGGTCAACATGATGCTGATCCAGCTCTTCATCCGCTGGAGCGAGCACGCGGCGCTCTCCCGCGACCCCGGCGCCGTGCTCGACGAGGCCGGGCGCGAGGCCGCGTCGCTCATCAACGGCCCGATCCAGGCGGCGATGCAGGTCGGGATGGCGGTGGGGGGGCTCTCCGCCGGCGCCTTCCTCCGCCGCCACCACGAGAAGGGCGCGCTCATCGCCGTGCCGGCCGCCGGGGCCCTTGCCGTCGCCGCGTTCCCCTTCGCCGGCGGCGTGTGGGCGCCCTACGCGCTCTCGTTGGCCACCGGTGTCGGCTTCGCCGGCGTGGTGCCGGTGACGATCGCGCTGGCGCAGCGGCTGCTCCCGCACCGCACCGGACTCGCCTCGGGGCTGATGATGGGCGGGGCGTGGGGCTTCGCCGGCGTCGGTCCGCCGCTGGCGCAGTGGATCGACCTGCGCTGGGGCCTTTCCACCGCCTTCATCGCCGCGGCGGCCCTCCTCTTCGTCGCGGGGCTGCTCTCAACGGCGCTGCCCGCGAAGCTTCTCGCCCGGATCAGCCCGCACTGAGCGCGCAGGATAATGGGGAGGCAGCGTCGCGCGCAGGCGGCCGGCGCGGCGCATCCGCGAGCTCCGCCGGCGAGCGCATCGTTCCGGGACATGGTGATCCCGCTCAGCGCGGGCGCAGGTCCACGACCACGGGCATGTGGTCGCTTGCCCCCGAGTCGGTCGGGTCGAGGCCGGCCGTGTCGAGGGCGCGGTCGCTGAGCATCCGGGTGTCGAGGACGAACGCTCTCACGACCTCGAGCCCGGCCTCGCCCACCAGCGCGAAGTCGAGCCGGCCGGGCGTGAAGGCGTTGCCGTCGTCGCGCCAGGTCATGTACGCGGCGTCGCCGAGCACGCGAGCGTCGGCGATCTCCAGGTCCGAGCCGTCGGCGTCGAGGCCGTTGCGCATGACGTCGAGCGGCGGGCGCGAGCCCACCAGGTTGAAGTCGCCCGCGATCACCCGCATCGGCACGGGCTCGATCCGGAGGGCGTCCGCCAGGGAGCGGTTGATCGCCCCGGCCTCGCTGATGCGGGCCTGATCCTCCGGGCTGCCCGACGAGCCGCAGCACCTGAGATGGATGCTGGACGCCGCGAGATAGCCGTGCGGGGTGTCCACGAGCGCCCCGGCGAAGCGCACCGCCTCCTCCTCGCCCTCCAGGTACAGCTCCTCGTGACCGAGCGGTTCGAGCGGGAAGCGCGACGCCACGGCGACACCCCACCCCCCGGTGGTGCGCACCGACCACTCGCCCTCGGCGAGCGGCACGCTCGCGTTGAGCCAAGCCTCGATGTCCCGCGCGGGGCTCGTCCATTCCTGGAGCAGCAGCACGTCGGGATCGAGCACCCTCAGCACGCGGGCGAACGGGCCCGGGTCCTCCATCGGCTTGGCCCGATAGACGTTCCACGAGACCACGCGCAGACCGTCGTTCAGCCTCTCGGGGATCCGGATATCCGCCCGCGCGGGGACGGTCGAGGCCGGCGGGGCGTCGAGCTCGAACGGCTCCGACGTGCCCACGATGTTCCCCCCCGCGTCGCGCAGCACCAGGATCGCGGTCACCAGCCCCGCGCTGGCCACGCCTGGCGCCGGCAGCCCGAGCGCGGCCGCGCTCGGGCGTGAGAGCCGCCCCTCGTACCATTCGCTCGCATAGGTGGGGGCGAACGCGAAGCCGATCTCGGCGTGGGGCACGGTCGCGGCGCCCCCGCCGGTGTGCGTCGTCACGCGGACGCCCCGGTCGAGCCCGGCGCTCTCGGTAGCGCGGGGCGAGAGCTCGATCTCCACGTCCACCCCCATCGCCGAGGCGCGGGGCGGGGTGTCGGGCCGCCACCCGGTGGCGGGGTTCGTATCGGCGTCGATCCAGATGCCCAGCGACTCGTCGCTGGCCTGCAGCGTCTTCGCCTCACCAGCGACCTTCCAGCGCAGGTAGAGCCACCATGGGTCGGCGGCCATCACCACGCTCGCCGGCCATTCGCCCACCGAGCCGTCGAGGACGACCGGCTGGATGCGGGACGGGATCGCGCCCTCCGGCTGGCGGCCGCCCGGGCCGGCGCAGCCCGCGAGTGCAAGGAAAGCAGCCGCGCCGGCATGGGCGCGGCGGTATCGAGATGTCAGCGGATGTGCCATGCCCGGTTATCGGCCGGGACGGGCCGCGATCGACAGTTTGGACGCGCGCCGCCGCCTACCCGATCGCGACGATCCCGAGCGTGATCGCCACCAGGGCGCAGATGCCGCCGACCACGGCGATCGTGATCATCCAGCCGCGGGTCGTCTCGAGAGCCTTGAGGAACTGCCCGGACCTCTCGGCCTCGCGCTGCTCGATGCGTCCGACCGCCTGCGTAAGGCGATCGGTCGCGCTGCTCATGTCGGTCATGACGGCGCGGAACTCCACCAGCGAGCCGATCAGCTCGCGCTCGGCCTGCGACGATTCGGCCATCAGCCCCCGGATCTCGTCGAGCCGCCCGAGCTGCGCGAGCTGCCCCTCGGCCAGGCGGTCGTCGCGCCGGCTCAGGGCGCCGGCCAAAGCCTCCATGGCCTGCGCGGCCTGCCCCTGCCGCTCGCGCACCGCCGCGAGGTCGTCGGCGGCGCCGGGGAGGCGCTCCGCGATCTCGGCGATCCGGCGGGAGCGGTCGCCCTGGTCGTCGAGGTGCTGCCCGACCTTGCGGACGATCCCCAGGACTTCCTGGTAGTTGCGCTGGAGCTCGGCGATCAGCTCCTGGCGCGAGCGGGGCGGGCGCGAGACGCCGGAGCCGGAGGGATCAAAGGCCTCCAGCTCCGAATCCGGCTCGTCCTCATCGTGGATGTCGATGGCGACAGGGCGCGCCGGAACCGGGCGTGGGCCGGGCGTGGGCGTGCGGGCGGGCTCGGCGCGGGCGGGCGGCGACGGCGGCTGCGGCGCCAGCCAGCGCCGGAACTTCGTGAGCATTCCCATGGATCGGCTCCCTCCGTGGAGCGGCCGGATCCTCCGGCCGGTCGGGGCAAGGTAGGCGGCGCGAGGGCGATTGGGCAAGCCTCCCGCGCCGGAGCTGGGCGACGCGCGGGGCCCGCCGGCTCGGCCGCGCCCGGTGCGACGCTCTCGACCGATACTCCCGCTGCTGCTCCGGAGCGCGCAGCGGCCGCCCCCGCGGGCCGGCGCGGAGCAAGGGTCACTCGCCGGGCTGGACGAGGTCGACGAGGCCGGCGTCGATATATTGCCCACCGCGGGTTTGCCGGCAGTGGATCGCGATCACCGTCGGTCCCGCGACGAGCGCCCTCCGTGCCTCGGGCGAGATGGCGGCGAAGCCGTACCCCGTGGTGAAGCCCTCCAGCTTCGAGGCGAGCACGCCGTTGATGTAGACCTCGGCGTCCTCATCGTGGTGGATCAGGAGGTGCGGGTTGCTCAGCGCGATCCGCGGCAGGATGAATTCGCGCCGGAGCCAGATGTCCGGGCTTTCCCAGGCGGTTCGATTGACCGCGCCGGGCGTGCCCTCAGCCCCGAAACCGCCCGGGGCCGCGGTCCAGCCGCTGTCGTCGAACTCTGAGCGCTCCCAGCCCGCGCCGGGGGGGGCGGTCGTGTACCGCCACTCCGTCGGCTCCTCTTGCGAGGTTGGGACGATCGGGCGCACCTCTGGCGCGGGGCCGAAGAGGGAAAGGTTGGCTTCGCGCACGCGGGCCTCGTCCACCTTGAGCACCTCCCGGTCGTAGGTCATGAGGCCGTTGACCTCAATCTCGACGTCGGTGGTCTGGGTGTAGATCGCGCCCGAGAGCCCGGGTTCGCCGATCAGCCAGCGCATGCTCTCGACGAGGCCCACGTAGGCGTCGGTCAGCGCCTCGGGCGAGTCGTACGTGCGGTAGCCCCAGTTATCCTTCTCCTGCCAGAGGTGGCCGGGGAGCGGGAGGCCCAGGCCGCCGTACTCGCCGAGGAACGCGGCCCGTGTGGACTCCGGGCGGGGTGAGCCGGGCCCGGGATAGACGTGCCAGTCGATTACGTCGCCGGCGGGGCGGTCGGCCCATCCGCTGGCGCAGTCGACCAGGCGCGTGGGGTCGAGCTCCTTCACCATGGCCGCGATGCGCTGGGTATCGTACTGCCCCCAGCCCTCGTTGAAGGGCACCCACATCACGATCGAGGGGTGGTGGTGGTTGGCTTCGATCATCCGCCCGAGCTCGAGCTCGAACTGCGCCGCCGACTCCGGCGTGCGCACGATGTCGGGGTCGCCCGGCCCGATGTACTCGTCGCCCGAGGGCATGTCCTGGATCACGGCCAGGCCCATCGTGTCGCACCAGTAGTACCAGCGTTCGGGCTCGACCTTGACGTGCTTGCGCACAGCGTTGAAGCCGAGGCGCTTGGTGACCTCCAGGTCGTACTTGAGCGCCTCGTCGGTCGGCGCGGTGTAGAGGCCGTCGGGCCAGAAGCCCTGGTCGAGCGGGCCGTGCAGAAACAGGGGCTCGCCGTTGAGGTGGATGCGGGTGACCCCGCGGTCGTCCGGCTTGACCTCAATCTTGCGAATGCCGAAGTACGACTGCACGACCTCCTCCGAGCCGTCGGCGTCGGAGAGCGTGACCAAGAGGTCGTACAGCTCGGGCTGGTCGGGCGACCAGGCGTGGAAGTCCGAGGAGAGGTCGATCGTCGCGGGCTCGCCGACCTTCGCCGGCGCAAAGCCGGCGGGACTCGTGGAGTTCCGCTTCACGACGCCAAGGAAGAGCTCGGCCCCGGTCGCGTCGCCGCGGACGTTCACCGTCACGCGGGCGCTCTTGTTGTCGAAATCGGGCTCGATCGTGATGCTCTCGACGCTCGTCTCCGGCACGGGCTCGAGCCAGACCGTCTGCCAGATGCCGGTGGTGGGGGTGTACCAGATCCCCTCCGGCTCGCGCACCTGCTTACCGCGGGGCTGGGTCGAGCCGTCGCTCGGGTCGTAGATCCGCACGGCGAGCGTCTGCTCGCCCGAGCCGGAGAGCGCGTCGGTGATGTCGAAGGTGAAGGGGTCGTACCCGCCCTTGTGCTCACCGATGCGCTCGCCATTCACCCACACCTCCGCGTGCCAATCGACGGCCCCGAAGTGCAGCAGCACCCGCCTGCCCGCCCAGGCCTCAGGCGCCTCGAAGCTCCGCACGCACCACGCCCGCTCGACCTGGCGCCCCACACCCGACAGCGACGATTCAAACGGGAACGGGACAAGGATCTCGCCCTCGAACCCCTCCCGCGGCGGCTCAGTCTCCGAGCCGCTGGCCTCACGCCATCGCCACGGGCCGTTCAGGCTGAGCCAGTCCGCACGCACCATCGTCGGACGGGGATACTCCGGGTGCGGGCTGGTGGGCGAGACCTCGCCGGCCCACCTCGTGCGAAGCTGGGGCGCGGCCGCGCCTTCCTGTGCCGGGGCGAGGCCGCCAAAGGTGGCCAGGAGGACGGCGGTGACGACGAGATGTGGGCGCATCGGCGTG
>DASRXL010000052.1:0-11928 GCA_035654175.1 Phycisphaerales bacterium | reverse complement strand
GGGGTGGGGATGAAGTGGGCGGAACCGGAGTAGGAGCCCTCGGCGAAGAAGTCGTGGGCGGGGAGCATGGTGGCGGGGTCGAGGGCCACGCCGCGGAATGCGGGGTCGTGGTCGTAGGGGATCACGCCGCTGGTGTTGATGGAGGTGAGGGTGAAGGCGAAGTCGTCGGGTCCCACGGATTGGCCGGCGAAGACGCCGTGGTCGGGGGCGTCGACGTAGCTGGTGTAGGTGACGGCGGAGAAAGTCTCGTCGCCGAAGATGGAGCCGGCGGCGCCCCAGGCGAGCTCGGTGCCGATGACGGTCATGACAGCGCCGTCGAAGGTGAGCTCCACGACGGGGCCGTCGGCGGTGTACCAGCCGGCGTCGCCCTCGATGTCGTAGGTGTGGAGGAACATGCCGCCCTGGATCGGCGTGCTGCTCACGTGGGTCATGTGCGCGTGGAAGTTGAAGTCGGCGTCGTAGGCGAGGGGGTCGAGGGGGCCGTTGTCGTCGTCGATCAGGAGGCGCATGAGGTCGTCGGTGGGGGTGCCGTCGTGGATCGCGAAATGGTTGCTGTGCGTGCCGCCGGTGAAGGTCCAGCTCTGGTCGCTGGAGTCGGAGGCGAAACTGAGGATGCCCGCGTGGGCGGTGGTGGCGATGGCGCCGGCGACGCACGCCGGGAGCAGTGGGCGCAGCATGTCCGCTCTCCTTCTGTCCGAGACGCCGCGGGCGTGCGGCGTGTGGGCAATAGACCACGCCCGCGCCGGAATGCCAGCGAATCGGGGCTTGCGCCGGGAGAGCGGGGGAGGGGCGCGGTTCTCGGACCCGGAGGCGGTCCGCGAGGGCGGGGCTTTCCTTAGAAATCCCACTCGGGGAATCGGCCGGGGGTCCAGTTGGCGCCCGCGGCGTCGAGCCGCTCCTCGAGGGTGCGGAGGTCGGTCTCGACCAGGGTGCGGAGCTCGGCGAGCCAGGCCTTGAACTCCTCGCCGGCGTAGCGGTACTGGTCGCGCATGGTCTGCGTGGGCGTGGTGTTGATCGCCCGCTGCACGCCCTGGGCGTAGCCGACGCGGTCGGCGATGCCGGGGAGCGTGGGGTACATGCGTCGTGCGGCGGAGCTGTCGCCGTTCAGGCGGAGGTCGAGCTCGTTGATGCGCTCCTGGAGCGCGTGCGTCTCGGCGAGGAGCGCGAGGTCGGCCCCGGGGGAGGACTGGATCGAGCTCTCGATCGCGTCGAGGCGGGCCTGGGCGTCGGCGAGCACCCGCCCGGCGGCGCGGACGGCGCCGGCGAGCTCGTCCACAGCGCGCTGGAAGGCGAGCACGCCGGGCGCGTCGTCGACGGGGAAGGTGCCCATCTTGAGGTCGACGACCCTGAACTCGCGGGGCTCGCCGAGGGCGGTGGTGACGCCGTCGACGGTCTTGACGAGCTGCGCGGCGTAGGCGCCCTCGGGGGCGGTGTAGCCGGGGCCGCCGGAGACGGGGCCGGAGCCGTCGGCGCGGAGGTCCCAGACGGCGCGGTGCATGCCCTTGGAGCCGTCGGCGTCGAGGCGGGCGATGACGCGCCCTTCGGCGTCGCGGATGACGAGGCGGATGGCGTCGGGTTGCTCCAGGTCTTCGGCGCGGAGCTCGTCGATGGTGGGGTGGTATTCCGGGTCGGCCTTGGCCTTCTCCTTGCGCTGCTCCTTCAAGCTCTTGGGCAGCTCGTCCTTGACGTGGTAGTTGATGACGGCGCCGAAGGGCGGGTTGTCGGCGGAGTAGAAGGTCTGGCCCTGGGAGCCGGTGCCGCGGGAGCGGGTGGGGTAGAGGAGGGCGTCCTCGATGGGGAAGAGGTGTGCGGGCTGGTCGAGGGCGGGCTTGTCGACCTGGCGCATGAGCTCGTAGTCGTCGAGGATGTAGAAGCCGCGCCCGAAGGTTGCCATGACGAGGTCGTTCTCGCGGCGCTGGATCTCGACGTCGCGCACGGCGATGGTGGGCAGGCCCTTGAGCTTGTGCCACTTCTCGCCGCCGGTGAGGGTCCAGTAGGCGCCGAACTCGGCGCCGACGAAGAGGAGGCCCTCGAGCTCGTGGTCCTCGGCGAGTGCGTAGACCGTGTCGCGCTTGGGGAGGTCGCCGGCGATGCTGACCCAGGTCTGGCCGCGATCGTCGGAGCGGAGGAGGTAGGGGGTGAAGTCGCCGGCCTTGTGGTTGTCGAAGGAGGCGTAGACGCGGTCGGGGTGGTGGCGGGAGGCCTCGAGGTCGGAGACATAGGTTTTGTGCGGCACGCCGGGGAAGGCGTCGATCTTGCGCCAGGTCTGGCCACCGTCTTCGGAGACGTGGACGAGGCCGTCGTCGGTGCCGGCGTAGAGGAGGCCCTCGACGAGCGGGGACTCGGCGAGGCTGACGGCCGTGCCGTAGATGGAGGTGTAGAGGTGCTTGTCCACGGCCTCGGGGGGCTGGATCTTGCCCATGACCTCGAGCCTGTCGCGGTCGATGCCGCGGTTGAGGACGTCGGAGATGCGGGTCCACGAGTCGCCGCGGTCGTCGGAGCGGAAGAGGAAGTTGCCGGCGAAGTAGATGCGTGCGGGGTCGTGCGGGCTGATGAGGAGGGGGGAGTCCCAGTTCCAGTAGTAGGGCGGGTCGCCGGGGACGTGCGCGGGCTGGATGAAGACGCTGTCGCCGGTGCGGCGGTCGTGGCGGACGAGGTTGCCGTACTGCGACTGGCCGTAGACGATGTTCTCGTCGGTGGGATCGACGGCGGGCTCGAAGCCGTCGCCGCCGACGACGGTGAACCAGTGCTCGCTCGCGATGCCGGCGGCGTCGAAGGTCTGGGAGGGGCCGCCGAGGGTGTTGTTGTCCTGCGTGCCGCCGTAAACGTTGTAGAAGGGGGAGGCGTTGTCGAGGGCGACCTTGTAGAACTGGGTGACGGGGAGGTTGGGGGTGTAGCGCCAGGTCTGGCCGCGGCTGAAGGACTCGTAGACGCCGCCGTCGACCCCGGCGAGGAGATGGTTCTGGTCGCGGGGGTCGATCCAGAGGGCGTGGCTATCGACGTGCTTGCGCTGGGTGGGGACGCTGGACCACGTGCGGCCGCCGTCCTCGGTCACCTGCATGACGGTGTCCATGAGGTAGACGCGGTCGGCGTTGTGGGGGTCGGCGACGATCTCGTTGTAGTACTGGGGGCTGTCGGTCTTGTAGGCGCTCATGCGCTGCCAGGTCTCGCCCTTGTTGGTGGAGCGGTAGAAGGCGGAGTTGTCCTCGGTGGCGTTGACGATGGCGTAGACGGTGCGGGGGTCGGCGGGGGAGATGGCGAGGCCGATCTTGCCGAGATCGCCGCCGGGCAGGCCGCGGGAGGACTTGGACCAGTTGTCGCCGCCGTCGAGCGAGCGGTAGACGGCGGACTCGGGTCCGCCGTCGACGAGTGTCCACTGGTGGCGGCGGCGCTGGTAGGCGACGGTGTACATGACGAGCGGGTCGGAGGGGTCGATGTGGACCTCGTTGACGCCGGTGTCGTCGGAGATGTGGAGCACGCGGCGCCAGGTCTTGCCGCCGTTGGTGGTCTTGTAGAGGCCGCGATCGCCGCCGGAGCGCCAGAGGGGGCCTTGGGCGGCGACGAAGACGGTGTCGGTGTCCTCGGGGTGGATCGCGATCGCGCCGATGTGCTCGGAGTCGGCGAGGCCGACGTTCTCCCAGGAGTCGCCGCCGTCGCTGGACTTGTAGAGGCCGTCGCCGAACGAGACGGAGCGCTGGGACTTGTTCTCGCCGGTGCCGACCCAGACGGTGTCGGGGCTGCTGGGATCGACCTCGACGCAGCCGATCGAATATGAGCCCTGGGAGTCGAAGACTGGGGAGTAGGTGACGCCGCCGTCGGTGGTGCGCCAGACGCCGCCGGAGGCGACGGCGACGAAGAAGCGGCTGGGATCGGCGGGGTCGTGGGCGAAGTCGGCGACGCGTCCGGAGACGAGCGCGGGCCCGATGGAGCGGGCGCGGAGGGGCGCGAAGGTGGAGTTGTCGAAGGAGGAGCGATCGTCGGCGTCTGGGGCTTCCGCGTCTTGGGCTTCTGCGTCGTGGACTTCTGGGTCCTGGGCTTCTGCGTCCTGGGCTTCGTTGGCGGGCTGCGGCGGGGCGCTCTGCGCGGCACTCTGGCCTGCGTTCGGGCCTGCGTCGGGGGGCGCGCTCTGCGTCGCCTCCTGGGCGGGAGCGGGCGCGAGGGCGAGGGCGGTCAGCAGGGCGATCAGCGGGGCGGTGGTCGGCGTGGCGAGCGCTCTCATGCTCGGTTCTTCCTTGTCGTTCCGGGTCGGTGGCGGCGCGCGCCGGCCGGGGGCGCGTGGGTGCGCAGCATACGGGGAGGTGCGGCGGCGGTGGGGCGAGCGAGAGGGGCGCGCATCGCCCGATTTGCCCAGTCCGCCCGGATCTCACCGGCTTGGGCGGCCCGTCGGGGTGAGGGCGCGTTTCTCCGGCCGGGGTGTTGCACCCCGTGGATCGGCCGGGTAGGCTGGCCCGCGCGCCGGCTTCTCGATCGGCGCGAGAGAGAGCCGGACCGCGGTGCGGGGGGCGTGTGAGCCTCGCGCCGGCGGCCGAAGGGAGGAGCCATGCCGAAGGACAGCGCCAAGACGCCGGCGAGGGGCGACGCTCTTGCGGTGGCGATCACGATCGCCTCCGGCACGATCGCGTACGCGGACATCCAGCACTTCGACAATTCGGGCGGAGAGTTCGATTGGGGCCTGGGGCCGCAGTACACCTTCGACGAGCCCTATCTTGACCGGCAGTTCCTGGATATCACGCTCGGACCGACCGAGCAGCTCGGCGCGGTGTATCCGTACGGCTCCCCCGGCTGGGGGTACGACCAGAACTACAAGACATTCCGCCAGCAGATCTACTACGACTTCGTCAACAACTACGCGACGTCGATCTACACCAACGGCGGCCTGCTGATCGACGGCTACTTCCTGCAGGGGGTCGCGGCCGGCACGCAGATCGGCGGGCTGGGCCAGGACTTCTACGTCGGCTTCATCGCGCAGCGTTATTACGGCGACTTCTTCAGCCTGATCCCGGAGGGCGTGCGGACGTACCTGGGCGCGCGGATCAAGGTCGATTACCAGACGCACTACGGCTGGATCGGCGTCGTGCGCAACGGGTTTGAGCTGGAGACCTTCGGCTGGGCGTACGAGATGACTCCGGGCGCCCCGATCGCGGCGGGCGCGGTCCCGGCGCCGGGGACGCTGGCGGCCCTGGCGTTCGGGGCGGCGGCGCTGGGCGGGCGACGCAGAGAGGATTGACGGCCGCCGCGGGCCGGGAGCGGCCCGGGGCGTGCGGTCTGCGATGACGAGCGCGGAGCGAGGCCAGTACGTCACCGTCGTGTCCGGGCTGCCGCGGTCCGGCACCTCGATGATGATGGCGATGCTCGGGGCGGGCGGCGTGCCGGCGCTGACGGACGGCGTCCGCGCGCCGGACGAGGACAACCGTCGCGGCTATTACGAGTATGAGCCGGTGAAGCGGCTCGCGGCGGACGCCTCGTGGATAGGCGAGGCGCGGGGGCGGGCGGTGAAGGTGGTCATCCCGCTGGTGCGGCGCCTGCCCGCGCCGTGCGCGTGCCGCGTCCTGCTCATGCGCCGGCCCGTGGAGGAGGTGATCGCGTCGCAGCGGGTGATGCTCGGCAGGGCGGGCAGGAGGGGCGGACGCATCGAGCCCGAGCTCCTCGGCAGGCTCTACGAGGCGGAGCTGCGCACCACCGAGGCGTGGCTCGACGCGCGCCCGGACGTCGCGTGGCTCGCGGTCTCGTACAACGGGCTCGTGGCGGACTCCGGGCCAGCGGTGCGGGAGATCGGCGAGTTTCTCGGGGGCGGGCTCGACGAGGGCGCGATGCTCGCGGCCGTGGAGCCTTCGCTCTACAGGCAGCGTGGCGCCGGCGGCCGGGGAGCGGTCCGGGCGCGGGAGGGGGATCGGCCGTGAGCGAGGGCGCACCGGCGGAGGCGGAGGGCGCGGCGCTGGAGCCGCTGGAGCGGCCCGCGAAGCGCGTGCTGCTGATCGGCTGGGACGGCGCCGACTGGCGCATGATCGATCCCTTGCTCGGGGCGGGGCGGATGCCGCACCTGCGGCGGCTGGTCGAATCGGGCGTGCGCGGGAACATCGCGAGCCTGCACCCGATGCTCTCGCCGATCCTGTGGACCTCGATCGCGACGGGCAAGCACGCGGACAAGCACGGCATCCTCGGGTTTGCCGAGCCGGACGGAACGACGGGGAAAGTGCGTCCGGTGACGAGCACGTCGCGCCGGTGCAAGGCGGTGTGGAACATCCTCTCGCGCCGAGGGCTGCGGTGCGGCGTGGTCAATTGGTTCGCGAGCCATCCCGCCGAACACATCCCGGGCTTCGTGGTCACCGACCGGTTCGCGCGTCCGGTGGGCCCGATCACGGAGCCGTGGCCCGGGGTGGCGGGCTCGGTGCATCCGGCGGAGCTCGCCCCGGCCGTGGAGGCGCTTCGGGTGCACCCGGGGCAGGTCACGGCGCAGCAGGCGAGGCATTTCGTCGAGCGGGCGCTGGAGGTGGACCCGCGCGAGGATCCGCTGATGCAGCGGCTGGTGGCGATGCTGGCGCGGTGCGCGTCGATCCAGGCCGCCGCGACGGCGTTGATGACCTCGGAGCGGTGGGATTTGTGCGCCGTCTACTTCGAGGAGATCGACCGGTTCGGGCACGAGTTCATGGAGTATCACCCGCCGCGGCGGCCCGGGGTGGACCTGCGCGAGTTCGAGCTCTACAGCGGGGTGATGGACGCCGTGTACACGTTCCACGACATGATGCTGGGGCGGCTGCTGGAGATCGCGGGGGAGGACACGACGGTGATTGTCGTGAGCGACCACGGCTTCCACAGCGGCGATCGGCGGCCGCGCGTCTCGGGCAAGATCCAGGCGGGGGCGCCGGTGGCGTGGCATCGTCCGTACGGCGTTCTGGCGGTGAGGGGGCCGCACATCAAGCGGGGGGAGCAGGTGTACGGGGCGTCGCTGCTCGACGTGACGCCGACGATCCTGGCGATGCTGGGCCAGCCGGTGGCGGAGGACATGGACGGGAGCCCGCTGCTCCCGATGTATGAGCGGGCGGCGGCGGTGCGGACGGTCGCAACGTACGAGGCGCCGGGCGAGGAGCACGACGCGCCGGCGGCGGAGGAGGATCCCTGGGCGGTGCGGGAGATGATGGTGCAGCTGTCGCAGCTCGGGTACGTGGAGGACGACAGCATGGGGGCGGTCGTGCGTGACCGGCGGCGGAACCTCGGGCAGGTGTATCTCGCGACGGGTCGGCCGCTGATGGCGCTCGGAGAGTTCACCTCGCTGGCGGAGGAGGACCCTGAAGAGCCGGGCGCGAGGATCGCGCTGGCCAACTGCCTGCTCGCGCTGGGGCGGCTGCGCGAATGCGAGGAGGTGGTCGAGGGGGTGCTCGCGAGCGGCGAGTCGGCGCCGCTGGCGGCGCAATACCGGGGGATGATCGCGATACGCAGGGGTCGAGTGGACGAGGCGATGGAGCACCTGCGCCGGGCGGAGGCGGAGGGCGGGGCCAACGCGCACATCCAGACGCAGGTCGGGTTCGTTTACCTGCAGCAGCGCCGGTGGGACGACGCCGAGCGGGCGTTCGGCTCGGCCTTGGCGCTCGACCCGGACTGCGCGCCCGCGCTGGATGGGCTGGGGGTGGCGTACCGGCGGCAGGGCAAGCTGCAGGAGGCGGTGCTGGCGCACGTGATGTCCATCGCGCTGCTGCACCACCAGGCCGATGCGCACCGGAACCTCGGGATCGCGCTGCTGCGGCTCGGGCGCGTGCCGTGGGCGGCGCGTGCGCTTGGGACCTCGCTGCGGATCAATCCGGACCAGGCCTTCCCGCACGCCGCACTGGCGCGGATCTACGAGGCGGGCGGGCAGAGGCCGGATCTCGCCGCCGAGCACCGGCGCGAGGCGGCCAGGCTCGCGGGGCGGCGCTCGGCGCATCTGGGCGAGGAGAGCGCCGAGGGCTGAGGCGCGCTCGACGCACGCGGCTCGGACGGACGCTCGGTGTTTCCACGCGCGTACAGAGCGCCGCGCGCGGGCGCGCCGCCGCAAACATGAGCGTGTTCTCACCGCTGTTTCGCGCGTGGGCCGTCGGCCTCCCACTATCGTGGCGCATGCTCGCGGGCGCCGTCGTCGCGGGCCATGAGAAGGAGAAGGTATGATCGCCGAACTTGGAACGTGCTCGCGTCAGGAGCTGCGACAGCTCGCCGGCGCCAACGGCGCGACGTGCATCTCCATTTATCTGCCCACGCACCGCTTCGGCCAGGAGGTGCTCGAGGACCGGATCCGCTTCAAGAACCTGGTCGCGGAGGCCGAGCGGCGTGCGGATCGGCTGGGGCGGGGCGCCGACGTGCGCGGCCTGCTCGCGCCGCTGCGGGATCTCGAGATGCAGCCGGACTTCTGGATGCACCAGAGCGAGGGCTTGGCCGCGCTGGCCTCGCCGACGCAGGGTGTGGTGGTCAGGCGGCTGCCGGCGGCGGTCGAGGAGCTGGCCACGGTCGCCGACCACTTCTGCATCCGGCCGCTGCTGGGAGCGATGGCCGACGACCTGCGCTTCATGGTGCTGGCCCTGAGCCAGAAGTCGGCGCGGCTGTTCGAGTGCGACAGCTCGGGGGCACGCGAGGTGGACATCAGCGGCGGGCCGACGAGCCTTGCGGAGGCGGTCGGCACCGACTGGGAGGAGAAGTCGCTCCAGTTCCACACCCGGACGTCTCCCGCCGGGCCGGGCCAGCGCCGGGCCGCGATGTTCCACGGGCACGGGCGCAGCGCCGGCGACTCGAAGGACGAGCTCGGCCAGTTCGTCACGCGGCTCGATCACCACATCCGTGGCGTGCTCGTCGATCGCGGCGTGCCGCTCATGCTGGCGGGCGTGGAGAACATCGCGGCGGCGTATCGCAACGCGAGCAGCTTCCCCGAGATCATGCGGGAGGGGATCGAGGGCAACCCCGACCTGCTCGACGCGCGGCAGATTCACGAGCTGGCGATGAAGGCGATCGCTCCCCGGGTGGAGGAGGCGCATCGCAGGCGGCTCGAAGCCATCCGGCAGGCGCTGGGCGCGGGGCTCGTCACGACCTCCGTGCGCGAGATCCTCGAGGCGCTGGAGCACGGGCGCGTGGGGACGCTCGTTGTGCGCCGGGCCGAGCCGCTCTGGGGGCGCACCGGGAAGGGTGGCGTGGGCGTCGAGGTGCATCCCACCCGGCGCGAGGAGAGCGAGGACCTGCTCGATGAGGCGGCGAGGAGGGCCCTGCTCACGGGCGCCGAGGTGCTCGCCGCCGAGCCGGAGCTGATGCCGGAGGGCGCGCCGCTGGCGGCGGCGCTCCGCTTCTAAAGCCGTTCGGCGGGCCGGGCCCGACGGTGCGCATCCCGGAGCAGCGATAACCAGGGGAGCCCCGGGCATGGCCGCGCTGACCGATGGGCTCCCTGCTCGGCGCGGCCGGTGGGTTCCACTATGCTCGTGCTCTCTTCGGGGTAGGGAGCACGACATGATCACTCGCGCATTGCTGAGCACCTCCGCGGCGGCCATTCTTCTGAGCATTCTCGCGGCGGGCGTGCCGGCGGGCACGGGGTCCGGGCGATGGGCCGGCTCCGAAGCGGGCGGTCGCGGGGTGGACCCCGTCGTGAGCAAGGGCGCCGGCGAGGCCGGGCAGGCCGGGGCGGACGGGGAGAAGGCGGACGACGAGAAGCTGACGCTGGAGCGGATCTTCCCGGAAAAGAGCTTCTTCGGGCCGAGCGCCGGGAGCGCGTCCTTCAGCCGCGACGGGAGGTATTGCGCATTCCTCTATCGTCCCTGGCTCGAGAGGCGGCACGGGTCGGACCTTTACATCTACGACACTCGGACGGGGCGCACTCGGCGCATCACGAGCGTGGGGCGGATGGCGGAGTTCCAGGCCGACGTGCGCGAGGTGCGGGACGACCGCGCGGAGAAGGCGAAGAAGGCGGGCGTCACGCTGACGCAGCTCGCGCACGAGCAGGCGCTGGCCATGGGCTGGAGCGATGGGGCGCCGGTGGGCGACTGGAGCGGCGAGGCGACGGCGGATGATGGCGCCGACTCGGTCAGGCCGGGCGAGTGCGAGCTCTCTCTCTCGGCGGGAGCGGACGGCGCGATCTCGGGCGAGCTGCGCATCGGGTTGGTGCGCCTGCCCGTGTCGGAGGGAGAGTTCGACCGGGCGGCGCACACGCTGAAGGCCACAGTGGCGGACGAGAAGCTCGGGGTGCGCGGAGACCTGACGCTGACGCGCGACGGCGATGAGCTCGCCGGCGAGCTCGTGCTCGGGGAGCCCGCGGCGTCGCTCGCGCTCTCGCTGGAGCGTGACGAGGAGCCGGAGGGTGGGGACGAGGACCGCACGCCGCGGGGCGTGATCGACGCGGTCGGCGAGCGCCTGACGCTGGGGGACGTGGTTCTGGTGGACGACGCGGAGATCAACGACGAGAAGGACGGGAAGAAGCCGGAGAAGGAGGCGCCCCGCTACGGGGGAGTTCAGAACTACGAGTGGTCGCCCGAGGGCAACGAGATGCTGGTGCTTGCGGGGGGCGACCTCTACCGGCTGGTGATCGACGAGGAGAAGTGGGCGGCGCCGATCGAGCGCCCCGAGCCGGAGGCCGAGGAGCCGCCGGCGAAGGACGGGGATGCGGCGGATGGAGAGGGCGCTGGGGACGATGAGGGCGACGGCGACGCGGATGAGGACGGCGAAGAGAACGGCGACGCGGAGACAGAAGGTCGTGAGAGCGAGGATGGTGATGAGGGCGCGGGGGAGCAGGGCGACGACGCTTCGGACGACGAGGCCGACGACGCGGGGAGCGGAGAGGCCCGGAAGACCGAGCGGCCCGAACTCAGGCCCGTGGAGCCGTACCGGGGCGACCTCACGCGCCTGACGCGCACGCGGGAGCGGGAGGCGGACGTGCAGTATCTGCCGGACGGCGCCGGCTACACGTACCTGCGCGAGGGGGCGCTGCTGATGGTGACGTTCGGCGACCACCGGATCGTGCAGCTCGATCCCGAGCTGAAGGACGGCGAGCGCATGGTGGGGTATCGGATCAGCCCGGACCGGAAGCGGCTCGTGTTCCTGGCGAACCGCGGCGACAACTTCTGGGGGGCGGGCCGGCAGGTCACGATCGTGAACTACCGCGACCGATTCGCGCGCGCGGAGCAGGTGACGCGCCACATGCCCGACGACCCCTGGCCGGAGGCGTTCTCGAGCGTGTACCTGTACGACCTGGGCGGCCACGAGACCGAGGAGGGCACGCTGGAGCGGGTCTTCACGAAGCGAATCACCGGGCCGCGCGACACGCTGCGCGTGCCGGAGTGGTCGCCGGACTCCAGCCGCGTTGCGTTCGCGGCGTACGAGCAGAAGACCGGCCTGGTCAAGGTGCTCGAGGCGGGGTTCGTGGATGAGAAGGCGGAGGGAGAGGCCGAGAAGTCGGGCGCGGCCGGTGCTGAAGAGGATGCGGCGGACGAGCTAGGTCGGGACGAGCAGGAGGGGGACAAGGACGATCAGGACGAGGAGGAGGAAGACGAGCAGGAGGAGGAGCAGGAGGAGGAGGACCAGAAGGAAGAAGAGCGGGAGCAGGACGGGGGGCGACGCGACGGGGGCGGCGAGCAGGACGGGCGGAGGGGAGCGAAGGCCGGCGAGGACGCCGGGGACAAGGACGAGGAGAAGCCCGAGTTCAAGATCGAGAACGCGCGCGTCGTGTACGAGTTCTTCCACTTCGGCGGCCCGAACACGCCGGGCATGGTGGTGCCGTGGTACTTGCCGGACAGCCGGCGCATGATCTTCATCACCGAGCTCTCCGGCTTCCGCCAGCTCCACCTGCTTGACCCGCGGTACCAGCAGCTCCGGCAGCTCACCGAGGGGCAGTTCGAGGTGTACCCGTTCCATCTGTCGGAGGACCACACCACGCTGTTCGTGACCGCCACCGACGGGGACCCCAACCAGGAGCACGTCCTCGCGATT
>DASRXL010000051.1:0-7829 GCA_035654175.1 Phycisphaerales bacterium | reverse complement strand
GCAGGCTCGCGCGGCTGGGGGATGGCGCGCGGGTGGACCTGGCGATCGGCGACTACAGCGCGGTCGACGGATCGACGCTCCGCCGGTGGCGCGAGGGGATCGACGCGCTCGGCGCTGCGGCCGAGGCGGTGGACCCGCCGGGCGAGCACCCGCTGCGCGGCATCGGCCGGGGCGAGTGGTCGTTCGCGCTGCCCGAGGAGGCAAGGCGGGCGATCGGCGACGCGGCGGGCGCGATCGCCGACTTGGGCGCGGGCGCGGAGGCCGTCGCACGCGAGCTGCTGGCGCGGGAGGGCGCGGAGATCGCGCCGACGCTCAACTCTCCGGAGCTGCGCGCGTTGTGCGAGGGGGCGGAGCGGCTGCGGACGTGCCCCGCGCCGGAGGGGGCTCTGGTGCGGGCGCCGGATTTCGCGGGGCTCGCGACGGAGCTGCGCGGGTGGATCGATCGCGGCCGGGAGAGGGACCGGAGACGGGCGGCGCTCCTGGCGCGCTATCGGCCGGAGCTCTTCTCGGCGGACCTGCTCTCGCTGCTCGACGCGGCGAGGCGGGCCCGCTCATGGCCCGCGATCCTGCGCTGGTTCGCGGCGCGGGGCGTGCGGAGACGGATCCGTCCGCTGTGTCTCGGCGCGCCGGGCTCGCTGGAGGGTGTGTTCGCGGATCTCGGAGAGGCTCTGGCCGTCGGCGCGCTGGACCGGGACCTGGGCGCGGCGGGGAGCGACGGCGCGACCTATTTCGGGCGGCGGTGGAGGGGCGGGGAAGCGGATTGGGACGAGCTGGCAACGGTGCTGGAGTGGAGCGTCGCGTTCCGCGAGGCGATCGCGCCCCTGCGCGGCTCGGCCGCCGTGCGCCCGCTGCACGATGCCCTGCTCGCGGCGGCGGCGGACGCGGCGCGAGCGCCGATCGCGGGTTCGCCCCTCGGCGCGGCCTGCCAAACGCTGAGCGAGGAATGGAACGGCTGGGGCGCGGCGTGGAAGCGGGCGCGTGAGCTGCTTGCGGCGGACGGCGCGGCGGCCTGGGGCGCGGACGGGGAGCCCGAGTGGGCGGCGCGGGCGCGCGACGCGCTAGCGCGCTGGGCGGCGGGGCTGGGCCGCCTGAACGACTGGTGCCGGTGGCGGCGCGAGCGCGACGGCGCCGCGGCATCCGGCCTGGCGGCGCTGGTCGGGGCCTATGAGCGCGGGGAGATCGCCAGGGGCGAGCTGCGCGGCGCGTTCGAGCGGTCGTTCGGCGAGCGGTGGCTCGTGTGGGCGGCCGATGCGAGTCCGGAGATCCGGTGCTTCAACGCGCGGGCGCACGGCGAGGCGATCGGCCGGTTCCGGCGCCTCGACGAGGAGCTGATCCGGCTGACGAGGCTGACGGTCGCGGCACGCCTGGCCGAGCGGCTGCCGGGGCGCAGCGGCGCGCCGGCCGCGGGCTCGGAGGTGGGCATTCTCGAGCGCGAGCGGCAGAAGCGGGCGCGGCACCTGCCGACGCGCCGGCTGATCGAGCTGCTCCCGAATCTGCTGCCGCGTCTGAAGCCATGCTTCCTCATGAGCCCGCTGTCGGTGGCGCAGTACCTGGACCCGAAGCTGCCGCCGTTCGA
Organism: Phycisphaerales bacterium; assembly: GCA_035654175.1. Taxonomy (GTDB): domain Bacteria; phylum Planctomycetota; class Phycisphaerae; order Phycisphaerales; family UBA1924; genus PNC22. The sequence goes on along the minus strand of DASRXL010000051.1, from coordinate 6,253 downwards.
CCTGGTGGTGTTCGACGAGGCGTCCCAGATTCCGGTGTGGGACGCGATCGGAGCGATCGCGCGTGGGACCGACGTCATCGTGGTGGGCGATTCGAAGCAGTTGCCGCCGACGAACTTTTTCGGCACGCTCGAGGGCGGAGAAGGCGGGGAGGAGATCGTCACGCCGGAGGACGAGGAGCTGGAGAGCATCCTCCAGGAGTGCAACGCGTCGGGCGTGCCGAGCTTGCGGCTGAAGTGGCACTACCGCTCCCGCCACGAGAGCCTGATCACGTTCTCGAACCATCACTACTACGACAACCAGCTCCAGACCTTTCCGTCGCCGCTGGAGAGGTCGGAGCGCCTCGGAGTGAGCCTGCGCCTGGTGGAGGGGGCGGTGTACGACCGCGGCGGGACGCGGACGAACCGGGGCGAGGCGGAGGCGGTGGTGGCGGAGGTGCTGCGGCTGCTGGCCCAGCCGGGGGCCGCCGGGAGCATCGGCGTCGTGACGTTCAACGCTCAGCAGCAGGGGCTGATCGAGGACATGCTCGACGAGGCCCGGCGCGAGAGGCCGGAGATTGAGCGGTCTTTCAGCGAGGCCGAGGAGCCGGTCTTCGTCAAGAACCTCGAGAACGTGCAGGGGGACGAGCGGGACACGATCATCTTCAGCGTGGGGTTCGGGCCGGATGCGCAGGGGCGGGTGAGCATGAACTTCGGGCCGCTGAACGCCGAGGGCGGCGAGCGGCGGCTGAACGTCGCGATCACGCGGGCGAGAGAGCGGCTGCTGGTCTTCAGCTCGATGCGGGCGGAGGCGATCGACCTGTCCCGCACGCGGGCGCTCGGTGTGCGGCACTTCAAGCGGTTCCTCGAGTATGCGGAGCGCGGGCCCGCGGCGATCGCCGAGGCCGCGGCGGCGCACCGCGGGGCGATCACGCCGAGCGAACTGGAGGCCGACGTGCGCGACGCGCTGGCGGAGCGCGGTTGGAGCGTGGACGCGCGGGTGGGGTGCGCGGGGTACCGCGTCGATCTCGCGGTGCGCCATCCCGAGCGGGAGGGCCGGTACGTGCTCGGGATCGAGTGCGACGGGCCGATGTACCGCGGGGCGAGCACCGCGCGCGACCGGGAGCGGACGCGGCACTCGGTGCTGGAGGGGCTGGGGTGGAGGCTGACGCGGGTGTGGTCCCCGGCGTGGAGGGTGGACCGCGAGGGGTGTATCGCGCAGATCGAGGCGGAGATCGAGAGGGCGCGGCGAGAGAGTGCGGAGAACAGCGGGAAGCGCGCGGAGCCCGCGGCTACGGAAGCCGCGGGCCCGTCGGACGTTGCAGAGGGGGGAGCCGCTCCGGAGGAGCGGGGTGCGCAGCACGCACTGACGGGCGAGCCGCCAGTGGCGCGGGACGAGGACCGGAGGACTTCCGCACTGGGCAGCCCCTCAGAGCCGGGGCCGAGCAGTGGCGCCCGCGGAGAGAGCAACCGCTGCGTGTACCGCGTGGCGGAGCGGCCGAAGGGGGCGACGCCGGCCGCGGACATATTCGCGGAGCGGAACACCGAGCGGGCGGCGGCGGCGCTGGCTGCGGTTGTCGAGCAGGAGGGGCCGATCGTGCCGGAGCTGGCGCTGCGCCGGCTTGCGGAATGGTTCGGGGTCACGCGGATCACGGATCGGTACCGGGAGCGGTTCGGCGAGGTGCTCGCGGCGGCGCTCGGTGGCGGGACGGTCGTGCGCGCGGGCGACGCGCTGTGGGCCGCCGGCGCCGACCCGGTGTCGTTCGACCAAGTGCGCGCGCCGACCGACGACGAGGCGAGCCAGCGGGACGCGGAGTGGATTCCGCTCGCTGAGCGGTCCGCGGCGGTGCGCCGGGTGCTCCGGGAGCAGATCGCGCTGGCGCGCGAGGACCTTGAGCGCGAGGCGGCGCGGGTGCTGGGGATCGGGCGGGCGACGACGCGGACGAGGGAGCTGATGGGGGAGGCGATCGACGCGGTGATCGGCGCGGGGACTGCGCGCGAATCAGAAGGACGGGTGGCGCTCGCGGAATGAGCCCTGCGGGGGGCGTGAGGCTCAGGCCGGCTTGCGGGCCCGGACGCCGAGGCTGGTGATGAAGTCGCCCGCCTTGGAGCCGCGGGGGAGCGCCTCGAGGATCTTGCGGTAGAGCGGGTCCTGCCACTCGGTCATGGCGTCGATGTACTGGGGCGTGGAGTCGAGCTCGATCTCGGCCAGGCCGGCCGCGTGGGCCTGCGCACGGGTTTCTTCGACGAGCACGGCGCCGGCGATGCAGCCGACGAGGGCCTCGACATCGGCCCGGACGCTCTCGGGGAGCGGGCGGAGCAGGGCGAGGTCGGACACGGCGACGCGCCCGCCCGGCTTGAGAACGCGGGCGATCTCGCGCCAGACCTGCGCCTTGTCGGGCGAGAGGTTGAGGACGCAGTTGGAGATCACGACGTCGACGGAGTTGTCGGGGAGGGGCAGGTGCTCGATCTCGCCGAGGCGGAACTCGACGTTTTCGAGGCCGGTCTGCTCGCGGTAGGCGGCGAGGTTGCGCCGGGCCTTGGTGAGCATGTCGGGGGTCATGTCCACGCCGATGACGCGTCCGGCGGGTCCGACCTTGGGGCCGGCGATGAAGCAGTCGAAACCGCCGCCGGAGCCGAGGTCGACGACGGTTTCGCCGGCCTTGAGCGAGGCGAGGGCGGTGGGATTGCCGCAGGAGAGGCCCATGTTGGCGCCGCGCGGGATGGCGGCGAGATCGGCGCTCGCGTAGCCGACAGCCTGGGCGACTTGGTCGGGGGTAAGGGTGGTCGGGCCGCCGCAGCAGCCGCCGCCTCCCCCGCCGCCGCTCGTCCCGGATGGCTGCGCGCTCGCGCCGCAGCAGGAGGCGGGGGCGGGCTCGGCCTGCACGCCGGACCACTGTCCGGAGCGGGCGATCTGGCCGTAGCCCTCGCGGACCTTGTCGCGGACGTCGGCGGCGCTGCCCGTGGCGGCGTTCGACGGCTTGGTGTCGGCGCAGCAGTCGGGGGCGCAGCAGGCGGGCTTGTTGGGACTGGTCATGGGAACTCTCCGTTGGTCCGGCCTTCGCCGGCGTTGGCGATCGGCCTCATTGGTCGTGCAGGTCCTATGAGACCTAGAGACGGGCTGTGGTTACGCGCAGCCGCAGGGACCTCCACCGGCGTCGCAGCATTGCTCGGACTCGGTGCAGCACCACTCGTCGATGGAGTCGGCGAGGGCCCGGAAGTGGCCGGTGAGGTGCGCGCAGCGGGGGGAATACCAGACGGTGCGGCCCTCCTTGACGGCGTCGAGGGCGCCGGCGCGGGCGAGGAGGGCGAGGTGGCGGGCGACCACCGAGAAATCGACGGAGCAGCACTCGGCGACCTCACTGACCGAGCACCGCCGGCCGCACTTGATGAGGCAGGCGAGCAGGCGGACGCGGGTGGGGTCGGCGAGGGCCTTGAAGAGGTCGGTATCGAGGAGCTTGTCGATGGCTGCGCGTCGTCGTGCGGCGGCCTTGGGAGTGGGCGGGTTGGCTGCGGGGGGGGTGCTCATACGCGGGTTTACTTGCGTCATCGTGCAAGTATTCCCGCGGCGTGAGGGATTGTCAAGAACATCGCCCCCGGGAGAGGGGCAGGGCGGCCATTCCGGACGTCGCGCGCGCGGGAGAGGCCGAAGATGGGGCTTTGGATATGATTCATCGCGTCTGGTGACGGCGCGCACGGCTGGGACCGCCGTGCCAGCCTGCGGGTGCGGTGGCCGAGCGGTTGAAGGCACACGACTTGAAATCGTGCAGGCCCGAAAGGGCCTCGTGGGTTCGAATCCCACCCGCACCGTCTTTGACCCCGAGCTCCGACGCGAGCCTGGATACGTGGTCACCCAATGGTTGAGAATCAACCGATTCCGACGAGGGTTCGTGGCATATCTCGGAGAGCGAACGGTGGCGTTCGGCGACGAGATGGACGCGCTGCCATGACAGCAGCTTTGGACAGGGGAGTGAACGTGCCGCACAATGGGGCGAGATGCTCTCGTGATCTCCGCAAGCGGAGATCGTGCATGCGAGGCGGTTCCTCGCGCGCGGGAGCACGGCCGTGACAGCCGCGCCGCCACTGAGCAATCCGGGCCATCTTGGGCGGGGGATCGGTATCTGCCGCACCGGGGCCTTCCGGGCTCCGTACTATGCGGGTGGCTTGGGCCGGCGCGGATGGCGCGCGGCGCGGGCTGCCCCGCTTGATCCGCCCTGAAGATCTCGCCGCGGCTTGCTCTCAGGGCTGGAACCACGCTCGCATGACCCAAATCTCGACCCCGGGCGCAGGCCGCGCCGCTCTCGATGCCTACCCGTCCCCTGATGCCTGTTCGCCCGGCGATGCGGGCGCGGTCCGTGGGGCCGACCCGTCCCGCGACGAGGGCGCGCCGCACCAGATCTCGCAGTTCCAGCGCGTCGTCACGCTCATCGTCATGCTCGTGCCGCTGGCCGGGCTGGTCGCCGCGATGGCGTACGCGTGGGGCTGGGGGTTCGGGTGGGTGGAGCTGGGGCTGCTGCTGGGGATGTACGTGCTCACCGGGCTGGGGGTGACGGTGGGGTATCACCGGCTGTTCACGCACAAGTCGTTCGAGACCGGGCGGGTGCTCACGGCGGTCTTCGGGATTCTCGGCTCGATGTCGGTCGAGGGGCCGGTGCTGCGGTGGGTGGCGTTCCATCGCAAGCATCACCAGCACAGCGACCGGCCCGGCGATCCGCACTCGCCGCACGAGCACGGCGAAGGCGTGTGGGCGACGCTCAAGGGCTTCGTGAGCGCGCACATGGGCTGGATGATGCGGGCGTCGGACGTGGACGTGGGGCGGTACGTGGTCGACCTTCGCAAGAGGCGGCTGGTGCGTGTGGTGAGCGCGCTCTTCCCCGTGTGGGTTCTGCTGAGCATGCTTCTCCCGGCGCTGATCGGCGGACTCGTCACGCTCTCGTGGTCGGGCGCGCTGCTGGGATTCCTGTGGGGCGGGCTGGTGCGCATCCTGCTCGTGCACCACGTCACGTGGAGCGTGAACTCGGTGTGCCACCTCTGGGGCACGCGCCCGTTCAAGAGCCACGACGAGAGCCGCAACAACCCGATCGTGGGCGTGCTGGCCTTCGGCGAGGGGTGGCACAACAACCACCACGCCTTCCCGACCTCGGCGCGCCACGGGCTGCGCTGGTGGGAGATCGACACGAGCTACCTCGTGATCTGGACGCTCGCGAAGCTCGGGCTGGTGTGGAACGTGCGGGTGCCGGCGCCGGAGCGGGTGATCGCGAAACGCGCGTGAGGCACTGGCGGTCGAGCCGCCGGGGGCACACGGGAGTCAGCGGCGCGCGATCCTGATTACCGATATCGAAGTGCAAACTCCGTGAAAGAGAACTTAGCGCTGCGCGTGGGCATTGCGCCTCCTTTTGCGGCGTCGCAACTCTCCACGTCGGCAATTATGGCGATGCGCGGGTGTGGCGTGACGTCGGATTGTCCGCGCCGGCCATAGCGTTGCCGGCGGGGGGCGCTCCGGACGCGCGGCGCGCCGAGCGGCGACACACTTGCACCGCGAGGGCCGCACGTATGAATGCTCTTTCTCCTCCGTGCCCAGGGGGCGACGGCGCGGATCGCGTGGAGCGCGATTCGCGGCGCCATGCCCCGCGCCTCCACCGCGCGATAATCCTGTTGCTCGTACTCGGGCCCCTCGGGGGGCTGGCGGCGGCGATGGGGCTCGCCTGGGGCCGGGGCTTCGGCGCGCTGGAGCTCTGCCTCCTCCTGGGCATGTATGTGCCCACCGGGCTCGGCGTCACCGTCGGGTATCACCGGTTCTTCACGCACAGATCGTTCGAGACGGGGGGTGCCGTCGCGGCCGCGCTCGGCGTCCTCGGCTCGATGTCGGCGGAGGGGCCCATCCTCCGCTGGGCGGCCTTTCACCGCAAGCACCACCAGCTCAGCGACCGACCGGGCGACCCGCACTCGCCGCACGAGCATGGCGAAGGCGTATGGGCGATCCTCGAGGGCGTGTACCACGCGCACGTGGGGTGGATGCTCCGCGCGTCGGAGGTGGACATCGATCGCTACGCGCCCGACCTTCGCAAGAGCCGGCTGGTGCGCGTGGTGAGCGCGCTCTTCCCCGTGTGGGTTCTGCTGAGCATGCTTCTCCCGGCGCTGATCGGCGGGCTCGTCACGCTCTCGTGGTCGGGCGCGCTGCTGGGATTCCTGTGGGGCGGGCTGGTGCGCATCCTGCTCGTGCACCACGTCACGTGGAGCGTGAACTCGGTGTGCCACCTCTGGGGCACGCGCCCGT
>DASRXL010000050.1:0-4691 GCA_035654175.1 Phycisphaerales bacterium | reverse complement strand
GGGGTGGTCATACGGTGCCTCGTGGGGACTCTGCGTGCGCGGCTTGCCCTCATTCAAGATAGCGGATCATGCCCGCGGGTGCCGCGCGGTCCGGCGCTCACGGTGCCGTGGCACCGAATGTGTGAAAGTCCCGGGCGGGCGGGGCGCAGCCCGCGAGCGGCGTTGCCGGCGAGGTCCCCGGGTCGATGCTGTATGCTCGGGCCGTGGTCGGGCCCGGCGGCGATGCAACGGGCGGCCCCGAATCGGGAGTGCCAGATGTCGATGACGCAGCCGACGCCGGGGAGCCGGCGCAGCCTCCTCGACTGGGTCGAGTGGGCCGGGAACAAGCTTCCGGAACCGGCGCTTCTGTTCGTGCTCGGGGCCGTGCTCGTCATGGTGGTTTCCGCGATCGGCTCGGGCGCCGGCTGGTCGGTCCAGGCCATGAAGCTGGAGGTGGTGACCGCCCCGGTGCTCGATGTGGGGGGGCGGCCGGTGATCGATCAGGAGACCGGGGAGGCGCGGACCGAGCCGGTGCTCGGCGACGATGGGCGGCCGCAGACGCGGCTGGTCGAGGATCTCAGCCGCAACGACGGCCGGCCCTTCACCGCCCGGAGCCTGCTCTCCCCGGACGGGCTGTACTACGCCGTCTCGAGCATGGTGGACAACTTCATCAACTTTCCGCCGCTCGGGGTGGTGCTGGTCGGGATGCTGGGGATCGGGCTGGCGGAGAAGTCGGGGTTCATCGGGGCGGGGCTGAAGGCGGTGATGCTGGTCGTGCCCAAGCGGCTGCTCACCCCGACGATGGTGTTCCTCGGCGTGATGTCGAGCCTCGGGACGGACGCGGGGTACATCGTGCTGCCCCCGGTCGCGGCAGCTCTCTACAAGAGCGTGGGCAGGTCGCCCCTGGCGGGGATCGCGGCGGCGTTCGCGGGGATCGCCGGCGGCTTCAATGCGAACCTCCTGGTGACCAGCCTCGACCCGCTGCTGGCGGGACTCTCGACGGCGGGGGCGCAGGCGGTCGACCCGGAGTACGCGGTGGAGCCGCCGGCGAACTGGTGGTTCATGATCGCGTCGACGGTGCTCGTGACGCTGGCGGGCTGGGCGGTGTCGTCGCTGATCGTGGAGCGTCGATTCGCGCGGAAGAGCCCGGAGGAGGGCGGGCCCTCGACCGTGGACGCGGCCGACCTCCGGGCGCAGCGGCTGACCGGCCGGGAGTGGGCCGCGCTGGGCTGGGCGATGCTCGTGGTGGCGATCGCGAGCGGGCTGCTCATCGCGGCGGCGCTCGTGCCGGGCTGGCCGCTGGACGACGCGCGGGGGCGGATGGGCGCGATCCCCGGCGTCGTGCGCGGGGCGGACCAGTTCGACCGCTGGGTCGAGTCGATCGTGCCGCTGCTGTTCCTGGTGTTCCTGCTCCCGGGCGTGGTCTACGGCATAGCGACCGGGGTGATCCGCAAGGGCGCGGACATGGCGAGGCTGATGACCGAGACCATGGCGGCGATGGCGCCGATCATCGTGCTCTCGTTCTTCGCGGCCCAGTTCATCGAGTATTTCAAGTACTCGAACCTCGACAAGATGTTGGCGTACGCGGGCGGGGCGAGGCTCGCCGAGTCGGGGATGAGTCCGAGCGTGCTGCTGGTCGCGTTCATCGTGTTCGTCGCGACGTTCAACATCTGCATCGCGTCGATGAGCGCGAAGTACTCGATGCTGGCCCCGATCTTCGTGCCGATGTTCATGCTGGTCGGGATCAGCCCGGAGCTGACGCAGTGCGCCTACCGCATCGGCGACTCGGTGACGAACATCATCACGCCGCTGAACGCCTACATGATCATTATCCTGGTGGTGATGCAGAAGTACGCGCCGCGGGCGGGCATGGGCACGCTGATCTCGACGATGCTGCCCTACACGCTCGTCCTCATCGTGCTGTGGACGGCGATGCTGCTGGGATGGATCGAGCTGGGGCTGGAGCTGGGGCCCGGGGGGCCGCTGACGTACACGCCGCGCTGACGGTGCGCCGCGGGGCGTCGCCGGTTCAGGGGTCGCCGGGGACGGGCGGGTCGTCGGCGGGCAGCTCGGGCTCCGGCCAGGGCCGGCCGAGCCAGGACTCGTACGCGGCACGTTGGGCCTGCGTGGGCGATTCGACGCGCTCGAGGGCCCAGCGCTCGACCGGGGCTTCGGCGCTCGTGACCTCGATAGTGCGGGGCTCGCCGCGGCGCTCGACCTCAAGGACCAGCACCGTCCCGGGCTCGGTGCGCTCGAGCAGGTCGTCGAGCGAACCCCCGAAGGGCTCGCCGTCGATCGACTTGATCACGTCGTCCACCTGCACCCCCGCGCCGAAGGCGGGGCCGTCGGCGCTCACGGTGCGCACGGACCCGCCGCCGGTCGAGAGCCCGAGGTACGAGCCCTCGGGCCGCTCGTCGGGGTGCATCTCGATTCCGGCGACGGCGAAGGCCGGCTCCAGGTCGAGCGGCTCGGTGCCGGTCACGTACGCCGCGAAAAAGTCGTCGAAGGACGTTCCGGAGAGCCTCTGGAGCGCCTCCAGCATGTGCGCGGTGGTGAAGCCGCCGGAGTCGAGCGTGCGGCGCTCGTAGAGGTCTCGCAGCACGTGGTCCAGCGAGACGGCGTTGCCGGTGCGCCCGCGGAGCTCCATGTCGAGCATGAGGCTGACGAGCGCGCCCTTGGTGTAGAACGAGACGGTGGCGTTGGCGTCGTTGGGGGTGGAGCGGTTGAACTTCACCCACGCGTCGAAGCTGGAGTCGGCGAGGCTCTGGACGGCGTAGCCGGGCCGGCGCAGCTCGCGCGAGATCGTCGAGGCCATCTGGGAGAGGTACTTGTCGGGCCCGAGCAGGCCGGCGCGGACGAGCACGACATCGTCGTAGTAGCTGGTCGTGCCCTCGGCCACCCAGAGCAGGTCGGTGTAGTTCTCGCGCTGGTAGTCGTAGGGCACGAGCCCGGCGGGGCGCAGGCGCTTGACGTTCCACGTGTGGAACATCTCGTGCGAGACGAGCCCGAGAAAGCCGTCATAGGCCGAGTCACCCTCGTCGAACGCCTCGGGGCGGGTCTGCATGATCGTGGAGTTGAGGTGCTCGGTGCCGCCGCCGATCCCAGGCTGGGCATGCACGAGGAACACGTAGCGCTGGTAGGGCAGCTCGCCCTCCGGCCCGTCGAAGATCGCCCGCTGCGCCTCGACGATCTTCGCGAAGTCGGTCTGGAGCCGCTCGGCGTCGGGCTCGACGGGGCCCCACACCACAATCTCGTGCGGGCGGCCGCCGACCGAGAACGTGGTGGTCCAGTGCTCGCCGATCTCGAAGGGGGAATCCACGAGCACGTCATACTGGGGGGCGAGCCAGGCGCGCTCCATCTCGGGATCGGGGGCGAGCCCGGTGGCGACGCTCCACTCCTCGGGCGCGTCGATGCGCACCCGCAGCGGCCGGTCGCGCAGCTCGTCGAGGTAGACGAACACCGCCGAGCCGCTCAGGAAGGCGTGCGTGTCGTCGGCGTGGCGGGTACGGTCGCCGAGCGAGTTGGCGTAGATCGTGTACTCCGCCCGCACGCGCTCCGCGCCCGCGGCCTCGACCCGCCACGTTGATTTGTCGGTCTTGGTCACGGCCAGCTCGCGCCCGGACTCGTCCGTCGCGGTGAGCGTGAGGACCGTGCCCGCGGGGTCGAGGATCTCGTAGCGCCCGGGGCGCCAGGTGGGCAGGCGCAGGTCCACCGCCGCGGCTCCGCCGGTGGGCGCCGTCACGGCGATATCCACGAGCTGGGAATGCGCCCGGGCGAGCGAGACCTCGTACTCGACCGCCACCTGCTGGGCCCACGCGCCGGGGTCGTCGTCCGGGAAGGCCTGCCCGTATGCGCAAGTGTGGGCCGCGCCGGCCATCAGCAGGAGGATGACTGTGTTCGCGCGGTCCGTGCCCGATCGCTTCATGCCGTCGTCCTTTCCCCGGCCTGGCCCCCGCCCAACGGACCGCTGCCGCGGTTGGCCACGATGAATGCCGCCCTTCCACGATACTCGCTCGCGGATTTGTCGAACGTTGGCTCGGCGACGCGCTCGAAGTAGGCCCTGGCCCGCTCGACGCCCCAGCCGCGGGCGCCCGCCCGCTCCTGGGCCGCCCAGCGGCGCCACCGGAGAGCGGCGGGCGCGTCCACGTACACACCGACGTCGATCAGGGGGCGCACCTCGCGGTGCAGGGCGAACAGCCCCTCGCAGACGACGAGGGGGGCGGGCTCGACGCGGCGGCGCCCCTCGCGCCTGTGCGAGTGGAAGGACCATTGGGGGGCGTCGATCGCCTCGGCGCGGCGGAGCGCTGCGAGATGGGCGGCGAGCAGGTCGAGGGAGGCGTGGCGGGGCTCGTCGCGCTCGTGTTCGGGCAGCGCGTCGTAGTCGGGGAGGTACCAATCGGTGGAGACGCCCGCGCCGCCGAGGCGGGAGGCCAGGGTGCTCTTGCCCGAGCCGACAGGGCCCGTCACGCCCACGACAACGGGCCGGCCGGGCCCGGCCCGGAGGCGATTCGCTGCGGCCTCGATCAGCGCGGGCGCCTCGTCCCAGGAGATCTCGACCTGCGTGCGCCCGCTCGGCATCGGCCCATCATTGTATGAGCGGGTCTGCGTGTCACGCGGTACCATGCGGCCCTGTCCCGGCGGGGTGGAGGGAACGGCGCATGGAGCACCCGACGGGGCTCATCGGCATCGTGGTGCTCCTCGGGCTCGCGAGC
>DASRXL010000049.1:0-7785 GCA_035654175.1 Phycisphaerales bacterium | reverse complement strand
AGCCGCGGAGCCCGACGCCGGAGTTGCCGTTCTCCGGCACGAGGAAGTCGAGCTTGAGGTCGAAATCGCGGTAGCGCTTCTCGGTGCGGAGCCACCACCCGCCGTTGCCGGTGGTGTGGATCTCGCCGTCCAGCACGAGCCACGCTTCGGGGTTGCCGCTCGTGGTCCAGCCCTCGAGCGAGTCGCCGCTGAAGAGCAGCTCCCAGCCTTCCTGCGCCTCTTGCTCGGAAAGCCGGTTCTGCTGCGCGCGGGCGGACGCACCGCCGAGCAGCGCGGCGGCGAGGACTCCGATCAGGGTACGGGCTGCGAACATCGCGGGCTCCTCGGGGGGCGTCCGGTGCTTCTCGGTCTTCGGTGGGCGTGTCGCCCACCCGGGGGATCGGGCGATCGGCGGCGGCGGCGCGGAGGCCCGGGCCGCGCGGGCGCGGCGCTCGCCGGCAGAACTCTCCGGGCGGCGCGGGCGAGCGCCGCGTCTCGGCCGGCGCTCGCCTCGGAGCGAGGAAGGCCGGTGGCGGAGGGCGCTACTCCACGTCCATCCCGAGGTGCTTGACCAGGAACGCGTACACGTCCGCGGTCTCCTTGATCGCCATGGAGAGGGGCTTTCCGCCGCCGTGCCCGGCGCGGGTCTCGACGCGGATGAGCACGGGGTTGTCGCAGGCATGGGCGTGCTGCAGCATCGCCGCGAACTTGTAGCTGTGCCAGGGCATGACGCGGTCGTCGCCCTCGGCGGTGACGACGAGGGTCGGCGGGTAGCACGCGCCGTCGCGCACATTGTGGTACGGCGAGTACGCCCACTGGGCCCGGAAGTCCTCCTCGTTCTCCGAGAGCCCATAGTCGTCCGACCACTGGCGGGCGTTGGCACTCTGGAGGTGGTAGCGCAACATGTCGAGCACGCCGACGTGCGGCACGCACGCTCCGTAGAGGTCCGGGCGCTGCGTCATGCAGGCGCCGACCAGCAGGCCGCCGTTGCTGCCGCCCTCGATCGCGAGCTTGGGCGTCGAGGTGTAGCCCTCGGCGATGAGCCACTCGGCGGCGGCGATGAAGTCGTCGAAGACGTTCTGCTTGCTGGCCTTGGTGCCGGCGAGGTGCCACTCCTCTCCGTACTCGCCCCCGCCGCGCAGGTTGGCGACGGCGTAGACGCCGCCCATCTCGATCCAGGCGAGGCGCGAGACGCTGAAGGAAGGGGTGAGAGAGATGTTGAAGCCGCCGTACCCGTAGAGCAGGGTGGGGTTCTGGCCGTTGAGCTCCAGGCCCTTGCGGTGCACGAGGAACATGGGCACCTTGGTCCCGTCCCTGCTCTCGTAGAACACCTGGTTGGTCTCGAACTGGTCGAGGTCGATCTTAACCTTCGGCTCGCGGAAGAGCTCGCTCGCCCCGGTCGCCACGTCGTAGCGGTAGATCGCGCCGGGGCTGGTGAAGCCGGTGAAGGAGTAGAACGTCTCGGTGCGGTCGGCGTGGCCGCCGAAGCCCGCGGCCGAGCCGATGCCGGGGAGGTCGACGTTTCGCAGGTGCCTGCCGGCGATGTCGAAGACCTTGACGACGCTGCGGGCGTCCTCGAGATACTCGACGATGAGGTGGCGTCCGACCAGGCTCACGCCCTGCACGGGCTGCTCCTGCTCGGGGATGACCTCGCGGATCCGATCGGGGTTGGGGGCGCCCACGGCGATGACCCTGGTGTTGGGGGCCTCGAGGGTGGTCGAGAAGAGCATGGTCTCGCCGACATTGCCGAGGAAGTCGTAGCGGGCGTCCCATTTGTCAAAGACCGGGGTCACCTCCGCCTCGGGATCGTCCAGCCGCTTGCTGTAGACGGCGTTGGCGAGGTACCCGTGCGAGTGGTAGATCATCAGGAACTTGCCGTCCTCGGTGACGGCGGCGTAGGCGTTGTGCTCGGGAACCTCGGCCTGGTAGACGAGCTCGTCCTGGTCCTGCGCGGCGCCGAGGGCGTGGTGGTAGACGATGAGCGACTTCTGGTCGTCGGGCTTGCCGTCTTCGCCCAGCGGGTAGCGGCTGTAGTAGAAGCCGGAGCTGTCGCGGTCCCAGGAGATGCCGGTGAATTTCGTGTGCTCGACGAGGTCGTCGAGCAGCTCGCCGGTCCCGACGTCCATGACGCGCCAGGTGTTCCAGTCGGAGCCGCCGTCGGAGACGGCGTACGCGATGAGCCGGCCGTCCGGGCTGACGGAGGTGCCGGAGAGCGCGACGGTGCCGTCGGCGCTGAAGGTGTTGGGGTCGATGAGCACGCGCGGCTCGGACTGGAGCGAGTCGGCCACGTAGAGCACGCTCTGGTTCTGCAGCCCGTCGTTGCGCGACCAGAAGTACTTGCCGCCCTCCTCGAAGGGGATGCCGAAGCGCTCGAAGTTGTAGAGCTCGGTGATGCGCCCGACGAGCCGATCGCGGGCGGGGATCGCGTCGAGGTGCGCGAAGGTGATCGCGTTCTGCGCCCGGATCCACTCCTGGCTCTGCTCGGACTGCTCGTCCTCGAGCCAGCGGTAGGGGTCGGGCACCTTGACGCCGAAGTATTCGTCGACCACCGGCTGGCGCTCGGCGGGCGGGTATTCCATCGGCTGCGCGAGGGCGCACGGCGCGACGGCGATCGCCGCGAGGGCGCAGCGGAGGCGGATCAGAACTCGATTGCTCATCGTGGTTGCTCCCGGGGTCCGGAGCACATCGTACCACGGCGCGCGGAGCCTGACCGCGCACGCCGCCCGGGGAGACCCGGGGCCCCGGGGCGCGCAAGGACGCCCGGGCTGCGCGAGCCAGCCCGGGCGCCGGGGAATAGGGCCCGGCGGGTCAGTCGTAGAGGGCGGAGGAGAGCGGGGGCTCGACGCGCTGGAGGTCGATCGAGGTCTCGATCCGCAGGTGCGACATCATGCGGTGGCGCTCGGCGAAGAAGAAGACGAGCTCGTATTCCTCGCCGTCCTCGAGCCAGCCCAGGCGGTCGAGGTCGATGGTCTGCCGGACCGGCTCGTGCACGCCGCCGACGTCGATCACCAGCCTGCCGTCGATGAACACCCAGACGTCGTCGTCGCCCTCGAAGGTGAACGTGCGGGCCTCGTCGGCGTGGTGCGTGAAGGTCGTGCGCATCTCGAAGGTGAAGTGGTAGTTGTGCTCCTCGCCGGCGGAGTCGCCGTACAGCTCGCCGTCGATCGGGAAGAAGCCTCCCTTGGACTGGTAGAGGGGATCGATCTGGTCGTCGAAGACGTAGTTGCCGCTGCCGGGATCCATCTCGAAGGTGAGCGCGACCTCCTTCGACAGGTTCACGCCGGGCACGTCGCGGAACCACTGCGCCACCGACTCGGGCGAGTACACCGCGCCGCCGCCGGCATAGGCGATGTCGCAGCTGTCGGTGTCCTCGTGGCAGGACTCGTCGCCTGAGATGGTCACGCCCTCGCCGTCGGTGATGCGGAACCACCAGTGGCCCATCGCCCTGCCCTTGACGATCTTGTCGTTGTAGACCTCGACGTGCATCGAAGGGGCCGAGATGATGTAGAGCTGACCGTTGTCCACGGGGTAGGGCTGGCCGTTGATGATCAGGCCGTTCTGGTTGCCGTTGCCCTTGGGCTTGAAGCGGATCATCGTGGCCAGGCCGCTGTAGCCCTTGTAGTTCTTGTGCAGGTCGTCGCGGGTGATCGTGTCGCCGTTGAGCTTGGTGAGCATGAACTCGTTGTTGGGGCTGTTATTGGGGTTGATATTGACGTCGCCCGACGCCGACGCGTTGTGCTCGCCGTCGCACTCGTGGCCGGGGTCCTCGAAGCAGTCCCAGGACCCGGGGACGTCGCCCGGGCGGTGATCGATGTAGCTCTTCGAGGGGACGATGTTGTTGCCGGCCTTGTCCCTCGGCGGCTTGCTGACCAGGCAGCCGGTGCTGCTGAAGACCGGCTTACCCTCGGTGTCGAGCTCGTCGGCGACGATCCCGATGTAGTGCCCGAAGCCCTCGCAGGGCTTGCGCTCCATGTCGGCGTGGCCGTAGTCCGCTCCCTGCTCCTGGAAGTCGCGGACGAGCCCGGTGAGCACGAGCGTGCCCGCGTCGGCGCCGCTCTCCCCCATGCCGCTCGCGGCCGCGCCGAGCGGGGCGGCGCCCGGCAACCCGACGACCAGGCCCGCCGCGAGAATGACCGTGCACGCCTGCACATGCGGCGACCTCGGACTGCGCTCAGTCATAACGACCCCTCCCAGAATGCCGCGGACCGCGGCCGGAACCCCTGCCCGAGGCTCCAGAGTGGAGGGTGAGATACGCGCCGGGCCCCGCCAAGCCGGTCGGCTCAACCTGGCCGGACCGGGGTACGTTTGTGAGGACTCGCGAACGGGTTCCGCGCGGTAGACCGACGGGAATGGTTTCGGGACACACCCGGGGCGGAGTCTGCCGGAACTCGCGCACGCGGAAGGTGGCACCCAACGCCATGAACTTGTGCTCGAAAGCGGAGGCATGGTTGGCGCCTTCGCCCCCATTCGGGGGGCTCTGCTGCGCGCACGACGCCCACCCCGGGCTCACTCCGTCCGCCTCGGACGGACTCCGATTGCCCGGGGCTATCGACAGCGCCCCCTACGGGGGCGTTCGGAAGAGGGAAGTTCACGGCGTTGGGTGGCACGGGTATCCTGGCGATCTCCGGCCCGCATGGCCTCGGGAACCGGCGCCGGCGCCACGTGCCGCTTACTGCACCAATCCCTTCGTCAGCCTCATAAAGGCCGTTTCCAGGTTGACCGCCTCCTCGCTGAACTGGGCGATGCGGAAGCCCTGGTTGATGAGGATGTTGGGGAGATCCGTGAAGGTGTGGCCCTTGCCGTCCTCGAGCGCCACGTGGAAGAGCGGCGCGGGCTTGCCGTTGACCGTGAGCGCGCCCTCCACACGGCTGACCTTGTTCACGCCGGGGAACCGCGCCATCACCTCCGCGGCCTCGCCGAAGCGGTCGGCGACGCCGACGTGCAGCACGTGCCCCACCTTCGCGCGGCGGAGGATGTCGCTCACCGGGCCGCTGTAGAGCAGCTTGCCGCGCTCGATGATGCCGACGACGTTGCACAGTTCCGCCAGCTCGTGCAGGATGTGGCTGGAGATCAGGATGGTCTTGCCCATCCGCTTGAGCTCCTTGAGAAGCTCGCGGATCTCGATGCGGGCGCGGGGGTCGAGGCCGGAGGCCGGCTCGTCCATGAGCAGCACCTTGGGATCGTGGAGCAGCACGCGGGCGATGCTCAGCCGCTGCTGCATGCCGCGCGAGAGCGAGTTCACCTCCGCCGTCGCCTTGTACGTCAGGTCCGTCAGCTCGAGCACGTCGCGGACGACCTTGCGCCGCGCGTCGCCATTGATGTTGTAGGCGGCGGCGAAGAACTCGAGGTATTCGGTGACGACCATGTCCTCGTAGGCGCCCATGAAGTCGGGGACGTAGCCGATGAGGGGCCGGATCTGGCGGTTCTGGTAGCCAACGGTGAGGCCGCAGACCTGGGCCTGGCCGCTCGAGGGCTTGAGGAGCGTGGCGAGGATCTTGATCGTGGTGGTCTTGCCGGCGCCGTTGGGGCCGATGAAGCCGAAGCAGTCGCCCTCGTCGATGGTGAGGTTGAGGTTGTCGAGCGCGACAAGGTCGGCGTAGCGCTTGGTCAGGTTGATCGTCTCGATCATCCGCACGGCACGGTACTCCCTTCGGGGCTCAGTCTCCGCCCGCATCCGGATCGGTCGCATCGGCGGGCAGAGTTTCGGGCTGAACTTCGGGCGGGTTTGGCGGGAGCGGGTACACCCAGCGCACGACGGTGGTGCCCGAGCAGTAGGGCCGGCGGAGGCCCCCGTTCGTCGAGACCTGGATCGGGGCCGGCAGGGAGTCCTCGCCGGCGGTCCGCAGCGTCGCGAGCACGACCAGGCAGGGGCGCGTGGCCCAGCGGCTGAGATCCAGGGCGTGCGTGGCCTCGCGGCGCTGCAGCGGCGGGCCCTCCATGCTGCCGCGGGTGTCGAGGTAGTTCGGGCCGTCGAAGAGGTTGAAGAACGCGAGCCACTCGAAGCGGTCGGCCTCGGCGGCGCCGGTGCCCGTCGGCAGCCCGTCGGTCCCGGACTTGAGCCTGCCGAGCGCGGTGAGCATCTTGCCGACGCCCGTGTCGGCGGCCTGCATGGTCACGGCGTGCAGGTCAAGCGGCTGGCCCGGGGCCCAATCGCCGGGGGACCAGGAGTTCGCGCTCGTGAGCAGGGCGCCCTTGGCCAGGGACGCGCGCACCGGGGCCTGCTGGCGAAAGACGATGACGTGGACGTGCTCGAGCGTGCCGGGCAGGTTGTGCACGAGGGCGCCCTCGAGCGCCGCCGCGTCGCCATCGCGCGTGAAGCGGACGGCGGTGAAGGGGTCGTCCCCCTCCCCGAGCACCGGGGAGATCGACTCCCACGCGAGCCCGCCGGCCCAATCGAGCTGGACCTGCTTCACCGTCGCTCTGGCGGGGAAGGTGAGGGAGTCGGGTGCGCGGGAGTCGATCTGGTAGGCGCGGGCATCGGGGAAGGCGCCGCGCCCGCCGAGGCCGATGCTCGGCGGCGACTCCCAGGGGGCCACCGCCTGCACGAAGCGGCTGCCGCCGGCGCCGGCGTCGTCTGACTGCAGCGCAACCGTCGCGTCGCCATAGACGGGGACCAGCACGCTCGCCCAGGTCTTCACTCGCTGCACCCGCTGGCCGTACACGTGGTCGAGGAAGGAGAGGTGGGAGATCTCGACCCGCTTTGGGCGGAGCAGCGTCGCGCCGCCCCAGGCGAGGGCGGTAAACGCGAGCGACGCGCCGAGGAACGCCAGCCAGGCGTGCTGGGTCTTCGACTTGTGCCGGAGCACCGCGTAGGCCCCCGGGCCGGCCACGATCCAGTACACGATGAACACCACGAGCCCGAGCATCACGCCCGCGAGCGAGCGGCCGCTCTTGGCGATCTGGTCCGAGATGTCCCCGTCGAGCCGGACCTGGGGCCGCCCGCCGGGCCGGAAGTCCATGCTCTCGGCGGTGCGCTTGGCCTCGAACTCCGATTGGGTGGCGATGTGGCCGCGCCGCCCGAGCACGCGATGCCAGAAGACGTCCGCCTCGGGCAGTTGGCTGCGGGCGAGCGCCTGGTGCCACGCGGGGAGCCCCACCAGCGTCGTCGCGCCGATGCCGAGGTTGCGGGTGACGACGATGCACCGGCCCTCGGGGTCGACCAGGATTCGGTCGGCCTCGCCGGGCTCGGCCTCGGCCATGGGCTCGAACGCGTGCAGCGTGACCGGCGTCTCGGACAGCGTGAGCTCCTCGGGCGTGGCGTCGGTCAGCAGCGGGCGCAGCGAGGCCAGCGGCACGCTCTCCAGGCGCTCGACCGAGACGACCGGGAGCATGGTCGCGAGCTCCTGATTGCTGATCGCCAGCCAGTCCTGCCCCACCGCCGGGAGCACGACGACGAGGTGCCCGCCGCGCTCGACCCACTCGCGCAGGGCGCGCACCTGCTCGATGCGCAGCTCGTTGGGGCTTACGCCGTTCCAGACCAGCTCCCGCAGCATCGCGAGACCCAGCCACCTGTCGGGCAGGGCCTCGGGGCGGAGGGGGATCAGCCGGGTGCCTTCGTGGCCGAGCGGGTTGCTGTCGGTGCCGGGCTCCTGCTGCTGGTAGCCCGCGAGGCCGCCGGGGTTGAGCCCCACGACGCCGATGAACCCCGACGAGGCGAACGTCTGCTGCGACCAGCCGTGGCCGACCTGGCCGAGCGGGCGGCCGGCGACGTACCCCAGGTCGCCCTCGCCCTCCTGCGCGGCAAAGGCTTCGACGCGGAACCCGCCGAGCTGGGCGATGTCGAAGGGCAGCCGGGCGTACGTCCAG
>DASRXL010000048.1:0-12768 GCA_035654175.1 Phycisphaerales bacterium | reverse complement strand
CGCACAGCGCGCGCGAGTCCGTACTCGAGGACATGCTCGCCTCCACGCTCATCGACCCCGCCGGGGCGCCCGGCGAGCTCGCGACCGCCGATACCCATCACGGAGCTCTCGCCCGGCCGGAAGCCGGCGAACCCTCCGGCGACACTCTGGAATGAATTGCCGCCCGGGAACTCGGAGACGCCCGACTCGCCGCGCGATTGCTCGGGCTCGGCCCGGAGTGGATCAGGCGGCTCTCGCGGCCGGTCAGGTCCTCCGCCCAGCCGGGGAGCCGTTCCAGGGGCGTTGAGAGGACCCGCTTTGACGGAATGGGCCCGCGGCGTCAATATGTGGCCGCCGGGGGAAAGCCCCCGCGCCGGGGTGCCGCGACGTGATCTGCCCGTTCTGTGAGAAAGACAACGACAAGGTCATCGACTCCCGCGCCAGCGAGGGCGGGCGGGTCATCCGCCGCAGGCGGGAGTGTCTCGGCTGCGGCAAGCGGTTCACCACCTATGAGCGAGTGGAACAGACGTCGCGCCTGATGGTCGTGAAGCGCGGCGGCACCCGCGTGCCCTTCGACACCGAGAGGGTGCTGGCGGGCGTGATGAACGCGTGCGGCAAGCGGCCCGTGCCCGACTCGGCCAAGCGGAAGATCGTCGAGGAGGTCGAGGAGGAGCTCAGCCGCGAGTTTGAGCGCGAGGTGGACTCGAGCGTGATCGGTGAGCGGGTGATGCGCCGGCTGCGCGAGATCGACGGCATCGCGTACATCCGCTTCGCCAGCGAGCACCTCCAGATGTCCACGATCGAGGACATCAAGCGCGAGCTCGAGGACCTCACCGCGCGCCCGCGCGAGGTGCGCGATCAGCAAGCGCTCTTCCCGACCAAGCCCTGACGCGCGCCCTCAGTCGCCGTTGGCCGCGTGGCCGTCGCGCCGCACCTGGCCGGCGCGCTGCATCGGCGTGGGCTTGAGCTCCTGGAACGAGTCGTCGCGCCCCGGGAGCGTCACGCGGTTGAGCTGCGCGTCGCGCAGCTCCAGCCCCGCCGCCCGCGCGACGAGCGCCAGCTTGACGCGGTCGTCCTTGTCGAGCTTCTTGCCGATCGAGTCGCGGTGCCGCTCCACCGTGCGGGGGGAGCAATTCAGGATCGACGCGATCTCCTTCGCGGAGTGGCCCTGCCCGATGAGCGCGAGCACCTCCAGCTCCCGCGGCGTGAGCACCGCCAGCGGGCCGAGATCCACCGCGTCCGACTCCACGACCTCGACCCCCTCGGGGATGAACTGCTGGGGCGTCTCGCCCTCGATCGTCACGATGAGCACGCGGTCGTTCTCCGGGCGCTCGTTGGGCGCCTCGGCGATCTCCGCCGGCACCGGCAGGATCGTGGCCTCCACCTGCTTGCCCCGCATGATCGCCCGGACGATCACCGGCTTGCCCGTCGCGAGCACGCGCCGGACCAGCGCCTGCCGCTCCTCCACCCAGGGCGCGGGGAACAGCTCCGAGAGGTGTCTTTCATGAAGCTCCTCCGGCGAGCTCGATGCGTAGAGCCTCGCCGCCGCCGGGTTTGCGTACAGGATGCGAAGATCGGACGAGACGAGCGCCACGCCCACGCCAGGCGCGTTGGCGAACACCGACATCCATTCATCTAGAGGAAGATCGCTGCCGCGTTCCACTGGCTCCTCCCACACGTTGGATCCGGCGACCGAGGCGCGCGGCGTATCGCCGGAAGCGTACATCACGAGTTATGCACTCGCAAGGAATTTGGATCCTTGAACAGAGCACAGCCCTCGGAGGCGGAGCACACGGATTCTCGCGTGAAATGTCGAAGAGCGCGCGGCGTGAACGCTCCTTAATGAGGGCCGCGCTGCGACTCGCGCGCCCCGTTCTTCGCCGCGCCCCGCGAATCGTTCGGCGCCTTCGGCTCAAAGATACGCTCGGCCATCCTCCCCGGCCCCACCAACGGCTCGATCCGCTTGCGCCTCGCGTCCCGCAGCTCCAGCCCCGCCGCGTGCGCGATCAGCGCGAGCTCCACCCGGTCGCTCTTACGGAGCTTCTTGCCGATCGCGTCGCGATGCCGCTCCACCGTGCGCGGCGAGCACCCCAGGATCGTCCCGATCTCCCGCGCGCTCTGCCCCCGCCCGATCAGCGCGAGCACCTCGAGCTCCCGCGGCGTGAGCACGCCCAGCGGCCCAAGCGAGACCGCGTCGTGCTCGAGCACCTCGGTCTGCGCGGGGATCGCGTCGTCCGGCGTGCGCCCGGGGCGCAGGATGAGAAGGATCGTCGGCTCCTCCCCCTCCTCGGACGCGATGGGGCGCAGAGTCGTCTCGATGTGCACGCCCCGATGGAGCGAGCGCATGAGCATCGTGCGCCCACTCTCCACCACCCGCCGGTACGCCGCCAGACGCCCCTCGACCCACTCCGGCGGGTAGAGCTCGTCGATGCGCCTGCCGACGACATTCATGCCGGCGTCGCCGAAATGCAGCCGCGCCGCCTCCGCGTTGTGGTAGAGAATCAGGCCGCCGACCGTCACGATCCCTAGCCCGATGCCGGGGGCCTCGGCGATATCTTGGAGCAACCGGTCCCACGTCTCATCCGCCGACCGCCGTCCCATGGCCCGCCCCCAGTTCGCGTCCCCCTCGCGCTGCTGATAGGCTAATCCGAGATCGGGCGGCGTCCACCCCCGATGCAAAGAGTATATCGAACGAGAATCACAATGAGCGGCAAAATCCGTGATCACGCGCGCGACGCGCTCGCAGACCTTCGGGATCGTGGGATCCTCTATGACGGATGCACGGTGATGGTCGGCGGCTTCGGTCTCTGCGGCATACCCGAGCACCTCATCGTTGCGCTGCGCGACACAAATGTGAGGGAGCTCACGTGCATCTCCAACAACGCCGGCGTCGATGACTTCGGCCTCGGACTCCTGCTGCAGACCCGCCAGATCCGCAGGATGATCTCGAGCTATGTTGGGGAAAACGCGACATTCGAGCGTCAGTTCATCGACGGAGAGCTCGAGGTCGAGTTCAACCCGCAGGGCACGCTTGCCGAGCGCATCCGCGCGGGCGGCGCGGGCATCCCCGCGTTCTTTACGGCGACGGGAGCGGGCACCCGCATCGCCGAGGGCAAGGAGCGCCGAACCATGCGCCCGCCCCGCCACCTCGCGCGCGTGAACGCCGACGACCCCTCCACCGCCGAGCGCGAGTTCGTTATGGAGACCGGTCTCTTCGCCGACCTCGCGCTCGTCAAGGCTTGGAAGGCCGACGGATTCGGAAACCTCATCTACCGCAAGACCGCCCGCAACTTCAACCCCATGATGGCGACCGCCGCCGCGTTCGTCGTCGCCGAGGTCGAGGAGATCGTCCCCGTCGGTGCGCTCGAGCCCGACGCCGTCCACACCCCCGGCAGCTACGTGGACCGCGTGGTCAGGACGGTCAGCGAGAAGCGTATCGAGCAGCGCACCACCCGCCCGGCCTGAGACGCCGCCGCGCCGGGAGGAGCCCGCATGACGACTCGGCCGAACCCTCTCCCCTCGGGCCGCGCGCCCCTCTCGCTGGTGCGCGCCTATCTCCTCGCCCGCGCCCCCGCCGCGCTCGCGACCGACGGCCTGATGCTGCTGGCCCTCTCGGTACTGGTCTCGCACCTCTGGCGCGCCTTCTACAGCACGCTCGACCCCGCGCGCCTCAATGTGCCGACCGACTCCTGCTTTGCGGCAGCCGTCCACCCCACCCTCGTCTTCCCACTCGTCTACGAGGTATGCACCGACGCCGCGTGGATCGTGCTCGGCTGGTCGGGGGTCCGCATGATCAGCGACGCCGTGCGCTCCAGGCACCTCCCCGGCCCCTGACCCCTCCAACAATGCCGCCATGCGAATGCTCAGCGGCCTCATCCTCATGCTCGCCGGCGCCGGGGTGATGCTGTACGGCATCTGGCTCGCGCTCCGCCAGCTCGTCGGCCTTTACCAGGGGGCGATGAGCGACCCCCTCGGTCAGCCCGAGGGCACGGAGGCCGCGGCCCAGCAGGGGATGATCGAGGGCGTGAAGATCGGCGCCGTCGGCGTCGTCCCGTTCCTGATCGGCGTGTATCTCTTCAGAGGCGCTGTCGCGCGCCGGCTCCGCCGGCGCGCCCAGCGGCGGGCCCGATGACGCCGCGCCGGCGCGAGACACCCTGATGCTCGACCCCGCCAAATACCAGGTCCTCACGTTCGACTGCTACGGCACGCTGATCGACTGGGAGGCGGGGATGCTCGACGCGCTGCGGGCGCTGCTCGGGCGGCACGGCGTTCCCAGTCCCGGCGACGAGGAGCTGCTGGCGCTGCACGCGGCGCTCGAGCCCGCGGCTCAGGCCGGCGAGTACCGGCCATACCGCGATGTGCTCGCGGACGTCACCCGCAGCCTCGCCGGCTCGCTCGGCGTCCGGCTCGCCGCCGGCGAGGAGCACACCCTCGCCGATTCGATCCCGCGTTGGCCCGCCTTCCGCGACACGCCCAAGGCCCTCGCCCGCCTCGCGCGGGCGTACGACCTCGCGATCCTCTCCAACATCGACCGCGACCTGTTCGAGCGAACCCGCCCGAAGCTCATCGACGGGCATGACTTCGACTTCGCCGCCGTGATCACCGCCGAGGACACGCGCAGCTACAAGCCAGCCATCGGCCACTTCTGGCACGCGATCCAGGCGCTCGGCGTCCCCGGCGCGCGCATCCTGCACGTCGCGCAGAGCCTCTACCACGACGTCGTCCCGGCGCAATCCATGGGGATCTCGACAGTCTGGGTCAACCGGCGCGCAGGCCGCCCCGGGGGCGGCGCCACGCCGCGACCCGCGTCCGACGTTGAGCCCGATCTCGAAGTGCCGGACCTCCGCTCCCTCGCGGCCGCGCTGCTCGGCGAATAACCGCGCGCGCCGCGCGTTGCCGCTGAAGGGCCGCAACCCGAGAAAGAAGGAAGGCCGGGCACCGCCACCCTGGCGATGCACCCGGCCTGGAGGGGTGAAGGGAATCCGCGGTTCAGACGCGCCGGCGGCGCGCCCCGGCGAGCAGGCCGACGCCCGCGACCGCCAGCGCCCCCGGCGCCGGCACCATCGCGACGTTGTCCAGCAGCCCCCGGATCGTCGTGTACTCGCCGTTGAGCGTCGCGTAGATCCGCATCGAGTCGAAGGCGGGAGCATCGACCGCGAGGTGTACCGCGGCGGGGTTGTCGCGTCCGTTCGGGTCGTCGCCGGCGACGACGAATGACGTGCTCCCGACCACCTGCCCGTTGAGCAGCGCGTCGAGCGTCACCGTGATGCCGCCCCACGGGCCGTTCTCGTAGTAGATGAGGTCGAGCGCGCCCGAAGTGAACGAGCCCGCGGCGCTCATCGACGCCGTCGCGAGCGGCCCGATGGTGACGTTGTCCCCGGGGATGAAGGCCGTGCCGAAAGTCAGCGTGTTCGGCAGCGACACGAAATCGGGGAAGTCGTTCCACACGACCGTGGACTGCTCGATGATCAGCTCGCTCCCGAGCTCGTCGGCGCCGAACGGCGTGCCGTCGGGGTAGAACCCGCTGACGTTGTTGGCGTCGAAGAAGGTGATGCCCCCGGTCGTGTACGTCTCGCCGAGGAAGCCCTCGGTCTCGGCGTCGAAGTCCGCGAACTGCGCGCTCGCCGCGCCCGCACACCAGCACAAGAGCGCCGCGCTCACCAGCATCTTCCGCATCGCAATCTCCTTCCTCGCTCGGGTCCCGAGCAGATGCCCACGGGTTGAACATACCCCGCCGTCAGCGGCAGGCCACCCACGCGTTGAGAAACGCCAGCACGTCCCTGCTGTCAACGGCGCCGTCGGCGTTCCAGTCCGCGCCCGGGTCCCCGGCCGCCCAGAGGTTCAGGAAGGCCAGGACGTCCTGCGTGTCCACGCGCCCATCGCTATTCACGTCCGACCCGGCGCACGGCCCCGGCGCGACGCCCGAGAACAGGAACCCGCGCACCTCGCCGCCGGTCGTCACCCCGTAGCCCACCACGTCGCCGCGGTCGTTGATCCCCTCGGCGCTCAGGAGCACCGCCCACTCGGTCTGCCCCGGCCCGAGCAGGTCGTTCAGGTCGTGCATCGCACCTCCGAAGTACACCCAGGCGCGCGGATCGAGCAGAAAGTCGTTGTCCCACGCCGTGCCGACGATCACCCCCGCCTCGTTCACGTCGTAGGCCTCGCTGTTCTCGAGGCCCGGCAGCGTGCCGAGCGACACGACGGGATTGTCCCCGTCCAGCGTGAAGATCGCCGCGTTCCACGGGCCGTTGCCGTCATTCGCGAAGCCCACGATCGTGCCCGCGTCGTTGATCTCCGTCGCGATGCTGAACGTATAGCCGGGGGGCCCGATCTCGAACGCCTCGTACCCGCCCTCGCCGTCGGGCACGCCCATCATCGCGCGGTCCGGATCGCCGAAGAAATACCCGTGACCCACCGTCACGCCCGACTCATTCACGCCCTTGTTCGCCCCGCCGTTGTAGCCCGGGATCGTTCCCGCCTCCATCCCGGTGCCCGGCCCGTTCCACACAAAGCCCGCCGGGAAACCCCCGTCAAGCGAGGCCTGGCCAACCACGAGCCCACCCTCGGTGATGTCCCATGCCACCGAACTGCCCGCGGCGTGCATGTCCGCGCCCAAATCGAGCAGCGAGCCGTTCTCCCACAACACCGCGGTGTTCAGAAACCCGCCCGTCCCGCTCCAGCCGACGACCTGGCCCCCGTCATTGATCGCCCACGCCGCCGAGCTCCCGGCGATGGCCCCGAGGTCAGTCGCGACGCCGTCCGTCCAAAGCACGGCGTGCGCGACCTCGTCGCCCGCGAGATACGCCTCCCCCACCACCTGCCCGTGCTCGTTCACGTCGTACGCGAACGACGCCCACCCGCCGAGCGAGGGCAGTGTCTGGATCTCGCCGGCCCTGGCGGCCGCGAATCCGGCGGCCACAACGAGCCCCACCGTCGTGAGTTTCAGCCTGTGCATCCCAGCTCCCCTGATTCTGCCCATCCCGATCCGCGAAGATCAGGCTGGACTTGAAACCTGTTCTGAGAATAATACTGAGATCAATCTCGAGGTCAAGTGACCACCCTGGACTTCGCGTCAAGGCCGTGCCCAGTTCCAGTGCCGCGATGAAAACCCCCTCTGCGCCGCAAAACCTGGGGCCTCCATCGCCTCCGCCGGCCCATGCCCCGGAGAGGACGTCCGGCGGGCCCTCTGGTATCGTCCGCGTGATGCCGACCGTCCGGGCAGGACCCCGCCGCCAGCTTGCCTCCCCTCTTTCCCCGCAAGAAAGAGAGCAAGCCGCCCGGATCGCCGCGAGGCTGCATGCCGAGCTTGGAGGCCTCGTCCGGGATCTGCCCGAGCACGCCCGCGGCGCCAGCGGGATGTCCCGGCACCTCGATGTGGTCCGTCCGACATGCCAGCGGATCGTGCAGGCGCTCGGCGGACCCGAGCCCCGTCCGGAGATGCTGGCGGCGCTCCCCGGCGTGCGCGGGCTCGAGCAGTTCCTGGAGGCCCTCCGGGCACGCGGCGCCGACCAGCGCGCCCTCGACCTCGCCGCCGCGGCGGTGAGCCAGCTCGCGTCGTTCATCGAACAGGCCGGCGGCAGCCAGTCGCGCCTGGCGGCCCGGCTCGGGGCGAGCCACCCCCGTCCCGAGGCCGCGAGCCTCCAGGCCGAGGCCGAACGGGCGGCCCTCTTTGAGGCGGCGAGCCGCCTGACCGGGCGGAGCATCGGAACATCGGTCAGCCTGTACATCTTCCAGCCCGCCGCGCGTGACGCATCGCTGCTGGAACGGATGCTCGCGCACGGTCAGATCTCCAGCCGCGTGAGGCCCGGCGGGATGCCCATGGTGCTCAGCTCGGGCAACACGCTCACGTTCGAGCAGCCCGACGGCCCCGCCCGCCTCCTCGACGATGCGCCCGCCGCGGGGCGCACCCAATCGGCCATCCTGGCGCCCTTCACCACGCACCCGCTGCCGACCGTGACCAGCCGCGGCGGTGGGGGCAAGCTCGTGCAGGTGATCGACCCTGACGCGCTGCGCTCGGAGATCGAGATCGACGTCGTGCTGGGGGAGCGCTCGCGCCACCCGATGCGCGACGACCAGGGCAAGCCCACGCTCGACGAGGTGTGGACGCTGGTGAACGCCCCAACGCGCCAGCTGCTCTTCGACGTCTATCTCCACGAGGGCCTGGAGCGGCGGTACCGCCCGAGCGTCGATGCGCAGATGTGGTACCCGAACCTCTCGAGCCCGGGCGACGACCGCTGGATCACCCGGTTCCCGGGCCAGCCTCGCCTGCAGCTGCTCGGGCGGGGCGTCGCGCAGGCCGCGTCGCAGGCGTACCCCCGGCACACGCAACTCACCGCCTTCTTCTTCGATCGGCTCGGGCTCGACCCGGACCGGTTCGTCGGATTCCGGTGCGAGGTCGCATACCCGATCTGGCGGGCGGGGTACCGCATGGCGTTCGAGCACGTGACCGGCTGAGGCGGTGGGCGCCCTGTATCATGCGGGCATGCCGCTGAACCGCGACCAGATCGCCCGCCGTGCCGCGCGTGAGCTCCGCGACGGCTTCATCGTGAACCTCGGG
This sequence comes from Phycisphaerales bacterium, assembly GCA_035654175.1. GTDB lineage: Bacteria > Planctomycetota > Phycisphaerae > Phycisphaerales > UBA1924 > PNC22. Next base: position 4,232 of record DASRXL010000048.1, on the reverse strand, counting down.
ATCGGCATGCCCACGCTGGTGGCCAACTACATCCCGGAGGGCGTCGACGTCTGGCTCCAATCGGAGAACGGCCTGCTCGGCATCGGGCCGTTCCCCGCGGACGCCGAGGTCGATGCCGACCTCATCAACGCGGGCAAGCAGACGGTGACTGCGCGGGAGGGCGCCAGCTACTTCAGCTCGGCGGAGAGCTTCGCGATGATCCGCGGCGGGCACATCGACATGTGCATCCTGGGCGCCATGGAGGTCAGCCAGGAGGGCGATATCGCCAACTGGATGATCCCCGGCAAGATGGTCAAGGGCATGGGCGGCGCCATGGACCTCGTCGCGGGCGTGAAGAAGGTCATCGTCATGATGGAGCACTGCAACAAGAAGGGGGAGCCCAAGATCCTCAAGGAATGCACGCTCCCGCTCACCGGCCGGCGCTGCATCGACATGGTGATCAGCGACCTCTGCGTCCTGCAGATGGACTACGACCGCAGGCGCTTCGTGCTCAAGGAAGTCGCCCCCGGCGCGACGAAGGACGAGGTTGTCGCCAAGACCCAGGCGGAGATCATCGTGGACCGTCAACCATCTACGGTCGACGTCCAGTAGCGAGCCGGGGCCGCGTCGGCCCGAAATGCCGGCGCAAGCCGGCAATTCATGCCGGCAATTCGGATTCCGGCCATCCTCCGGCCCCACACGGGCCGGCTCGCTGGGTGCATTGCTCCGCCGGGAGCCGCCAGCCCCCGCGCTCAGCCCCCGCCGCTCTCGTCGGCCGGCTCGGTCGTTTCCGTGGCCTCGTCGGCCGCCGGCTCCGCACGCCCCATCGCCCGGTCGATCGCCCCGCGCAGCTCCTCGGACCAGTCGATCTCGAACTTCTCGTCGGGTATGCCCGCGGCGTCGGCCTCGGCCTTGGCGTTCGCGAGGAATCGGCTCAGCTCCTCCGGCTTCACGTCTTCGGGCTGCTTCAGCTCGACGTTGATGTTCCCGGCGTGGATCGCGACCTTGTCGCTGCTGCCGATCGGCGCGTGGATCGGCTCCGTCACGTCGTCGATCTTGGTCTGCGAGATCTTGCCCTCCCGCACGCCGCGCACGAACCGGCTCAGATGCTTGGCCCCCTCGGCCTTCTCCTCCGGCGAGAGCGAGGACTTCTCGATGTAGCTCCGCTCCACGCCCATGACGACCATCGCGGGCATGATCGGGCTCTCGCTCACCTGCTTGAGCACCTGGCCGAACTGCGCCGCCGACACCTCGCCGGCCTTGAACTCGGCGGTGAACTCGTCGGCCACCGCCATGACTTCCTGCTGCTCCTGCGCCGGCAGCGCGCTCTCGGAGACCGCGGCCTGGACGGCGCTGTGCAGCGCCTGGCTCGTCCACGAGCGCCAGTTCATCGCGACGAACACGGCGCCGATCACGAGCAGGATCGCCACCACCGCCGCCGCGATGAGGCATCCCGCGAGCACGCCGCCACGACGCATCCCCTGATTCAGCTTCCGCATGAGCGCAACCCTCCCGACCCGACGCCCGGCCGCCGCGAGGTGGCGGCCCGACGGAGTGTAACTGGTAACCGGGCCCGCTACATTTCATCCGGCCCGGCCCAGGACGGGCCGGAAAGCCCGAGGACCCCATGGCGTACCCGCTCTTTGACGCGCATCTCGACCTCGCCCACCTCGCCGAGCTGGGGCGCGACATGCACGCCGAGCTCTCGGACTGTCGGGGCCGCCTCCAGCCGGCGTCGATCACGCTGCCGTCCCTCCGCGCGGGGAACGTCCGGGCATGCCTCGGAACGATCTTCACCGAGGCCGTCGCCGGCCCCGCACCGTCCGAGACCGACAGCGGCGCCTTCACCTATGCGCTGGGCGACGCCGCCGGCGCCTGGCGGGCGGGGATGCGTCAACTCAAGCTGTACCACGCCTGGCGCGACGCCGGCGTGATAGAGCTCCTGCCCCGACGAGCCCCGAGCCCAAGCCCAGGCGCCGATCCCGCCGCGGGCCCACTGCTCCTCGGCATCCTCATGGAATGCGCCGACCCGATCGAGTCGCCCGATCAGCTCCCCGACTGGGCCGACGCCGGGGTGATCGCGATCGGCATGGCTTGGTGGCGCGGCTCTCGCTATGCCGGCGGGAACGGCCTCGGCGCCGGCCTCACGCCCATCGGGCGCGAGCTGGCCCTGGCCATGGACGATCTGGGCGTCGTCCACGACCTCTCCCACCTCTCCCAACCCGCCACCGACGAACTTCTCGCGCTCACCGCGGCGCCGGTCATCGCCTCGCACTCCAACTGCAGGGCGCTGCTCGGCGGCGCCGACAACAAGGACTGGCAGCGCCACCTCGCCGACGAGACCATCGCCGAGATCGGCCGGCGCGGCGGCGTCGTCGGACTCAACCTCGTGCGCAACTTCATCCGCCCGGGGCTGAACCGCAATGATCCGGACGACCGCCCATCGGTCGCCGAGGCGATCGATCACGTCGAGCACGTGTGCTCGATCATGGGCCACCGGCGGGGGGTCGGCCTCGGCACCGACATGGACGGCGGCATCACGGCGACCGACCTCCCCCGCGGCATCAGCGCGCCGGCCGACCTCCACAAGCTCATCGAGGAGCTCGCCTGGCGCGGCTGGAGCGAGGAGGATCTCGGGGGCTTCGCGTGGGCCAACTGGGCCCGCTTCTGGGGAGTCGGGGGAGCGCCCGCCCCCAAGAGGAGCTAGAAACCGCCCTCCTCCACGTAGGGATAGCTCCACAGGGTGGCCTGCACCGTGACGGACTTGACCCACGCGGCGTGCATCTTCTCGATCTCCTCCGGGCTGTGCCCGCCGCGTGCAAGGAAGGGCTTGAGGGTCGTGGTGACCGGCACCACAAGCACAGGGATGTATCTAAACGGCACGATCGGCGCCGCGTCGGCGGAGTCGGTCCGGTTCTTGCCCGAACGGTGGTGCCGGCGCGCGATCTCGAACTGGTAGTCGAGCCACTCCTGGTCGTACTCGGCCGACGCCGTGTCCAGCACCCACTGCTCAAACCTGTCGCGTACCCGTGCGAGGTAGTCGGCGTCGGGCTCGCCCGACTCCCTGTCGACGAACGATTCGAGCAGGTGCGGCTGCGAGCCGACGAACCCGTACCAGACACCCACCAGCTCTTCCACGTGCGGCGCGAGCACCTCCTTCGACATGCGGAGGTACCGCACGTCCTCGTCGGTGAGCAGCGCGGTCGCCTTGATCTTCTCGAACTCCCCGAGCGTGATCGGAGCCGCTTCCAAGGCCTCGGATCCCCGGGTGTAGCCGGGAATCTCGGGCTGGCCGGCCCCGGTGCCTGCGCCGGCGCCCAATAGGGCGCTCCCGAGGACCGCGGCCGCGACTGTGAGTGATGCCGAGCGGTGCATGCGTTGCTCCCTGTGCACTGGGTGTATCGTGTTCACGCAGTGATTGCACGGCACGGTCGCGCTCGCTTCAACCCGGCGACCGCTCGGTGCGTTGGTGACAAAGTGGTTGGGATTGGGAGAGACCGGCATGGCCTGGCCCGACACCCCGGACCGCAGCGAGGCGTTCCACAGGGTGACCGACATCCTCCGCTGCAAGTGGACGATCGCGGTGCTCCGATCGATCGAGCAGGGGCGGCACCGCCCGAGCGAGATGCAACGCGACAACCCGGGCCTGAGCTCGAAGGTGCTCTCGCAGCGGCTGCGGAAGCTGACCGACTTCGGGCTCGTGGAGAGACGGGCCTTCGCGGAGGTGCCGCCGCGCGTGGAGTACCGCCTCACCCCGCGCGGGCGCGATCTGACCGACCTCGTCGCCTCGATCGCGGGCTTCGCCGAGCATTGGGCCGGCGGGCTCAGCGATGGTGGGCGGCCCCCGCGGCGCAGTGCGCGCACCACGTGACCGCGTTGGCCAGCTCAAAGCCCGCCGCCCCCGCGGCCTGCGGCGGCTCCTGCTGCTTGGCCGGCGGAAGGTTGCGGAGCCGGGCCAGCATGCGTTGCTGGTACCGGTCCGGGTACAGCTGATACTCCGCGTTGTTCCGCGTGTACGCGTACTGCCCGTCCAGCATCTCGTTGATCCGATTGATGCGCGTGTCGCTTGCCGGGTGGGTGCTCAGCCACTCCGGGGGCGCGCCCCCGCCCGCCGCGTCGCGCAGCACCTCCATCACCTGACGCTGGCCCTCGGGGCTGTAGCCGTTGGCCACCATGTACTGGATGCCGAGCTTGTCCGCCTCCAGCTCCTCATCGCGCCCGTAGCTGAGCAGCACGACGTTGCCGCCCACCGA
>DASRXL010000047.1:0-20263 GCA_035654175.1 Phycisphaerales bacterium | reverse complement strand
GGGGGGGGGGGGGGGGGGGGGGGGGGGGGGGGGGGGGGGGGGGGGGGGGGGGCGGCGAGCGCGGCTGCGTCAGTCCAGGCGCTTGGCCTTGGCGCGCCGCGCCTTGCGGGCGGAGGAGCCGCCGCCCCCGATCACGCCGAGGTCCACGAGCACCGCGACGACGACGGCGATGAGGTACAGGCCGTCCACGGAGCCATTCGTGTTCTTGGCCCACGCGTAGGCGAGCGTGGTGTAGGGCATGAAGAAGAAGCCCAGGAGCGGCCAGAGCGTGGTGGCGTAAGCCCGCCCGATGTAGTCGCCGAAAATGACGAGCAGGAGGATCGCGAAGCGCGGGAAGAAGAACGCGATGGCGGCGAGCAGGCACGGCACGCCGGGATTATTGGGGCCGACGGGCGACGGATTGCGAGGGGGCGCGCCTGAGCGGGAATTCACGCCGTGTATGCTGCCGGTCCATGATGCGGAAGGAGCGATCGATGCGGGAGGCGTGCGGTTGGTTGGGCGCGGCGGCGATCGGGGTGAGCGTGGTCGTCGCCGGGTGCGCGGCGCGCCGGGGAGCTCCCGGGGCGGGGGGTGCGGCGGGGGAGCCCGCCGGGGCGGCGCAGGCGGCCGGGCGGGAGCGGGGTGCGCCGGCGGGGCCGACCTCGGACGCGGGGTTCCGGGACCCGTTCGGCTTCCAGGGGTCCAGCATCTTCGCGCCGCTGGAGTGGCCCGACGCCGACGAGGTGCGCACGGCGACCGGCGAGCCGGGGCCGGCGTATTGGCAGCAGCAGGTGGACTACCGGATCGACGCGGAGCTGCTCGGGGCCGAGCGCGCGGTGCGGGCGAGCGCGGTGGTGACGTACCACAACAACTCGCCGCACGAGCTGGAGTATCTCTGGCTCCACCTGGAGCAGAACCTGTTCAGGGAGCACAGCATCGGGGCGCTCTCGAAGGAGCCGGGCTCGCGGTTCGGGTATCGCGAGGGGTTCCAGGGCGGCTTCGAGATCGAGCGCCTGCGCGCGGCGGGCGAGGACCTGCCGCTCGCGGTGTACGACACGATGGGGCGGGTCGATCTCCCGGAGCCGATCGGGCCGGGAGAGACATTCGAGTTCGAGATGGCGTGGAGCTTCAACATCCCGCCCTTCGGGGCGGACCGGCTGGCGATGGAGGACGTGGAGCAGGGCACGATCTTCGAGATCGCGCAGTGGTTTCCGGCGGTGGCCGTGTACGACGACGTGGACGGCTGGAACACGATGGGGTACCTGGGGCAGGGCGAGTTCTACACGAACTTCGGCGACTTCGACGTGCGGATCACGGCGCCGCGGTCGCACGTGGTCGTCGCGTCGGGCGAGCTGCGGAACGCGTCGGAGGTGCTGACTCCGGAGGCGCGCGAGCGGCTGGAGCGGGCGCGGGCGGGGGAGGAGACGGTGGTGGTGCGGTCGGCGGCGGAGGTCGGGGACCCGGCGAGCTGGCCGGCGGGCGAGGGGGCGCTGACGTGGCGCTTCACGTCGCGGGGGATGCGGACGTTCGCGTGGGCGTCGAGCGCGGCTTTCATCTGGGATGCCGCGGGGCTGGAGGTGCCGGGGTGCGCGTTCTCGGAGGATGATCGCGTGCTGGTGCAGGCGGTGTATCCGAAGGAGGCGACGGAGACGTGGCACGAGGCGGTGCAGATGGCGCGGCACTCGATCGGCTTCAACTCGTCGAAGTGGCACCCGTTCCCGTATCCGGTCGCGACGAATGTGAACGGCGAGGTGGGCGGCATGGAGTATCCGGGGTTCGTGTTCTGCGGCGGGCGCCGCAGCCGCGAGGGGCTCTACGGCGTGACGGACCACGAGTTCGGGCACACGTGGTTCCCGATGATGGTGAACACCGACGAGCGGCGGCACGCGTGGATGGACGAGGGATTCAACACGTTCATCAACATCTATACGAAGATGGAGTACCTGGGCGGGATGTCGGAGGGCGCGCGGGGCACGGCGGCGAACGTGCTGGAGAACCAGCTCCAGGGCAACCAGCAGCCCATGATGACGTTCCCGGATCAGATCTGGCGCGGGAGGCTCGGGTATCTCGCGTACGGCAAGCCCGCGGCGGCGCTCTGGCAGCTCCGCGAGTTCGTGCTGGGGCACGAGCGGTTCGACCGGGCGTTCCGGGAGTACATCGACCGGTGGGCGTTCAAGCACCCGCAGCCGAGCGACTTCTTCCGCACGATGGAGGACGTCGCGGGGATGGACCTGGCGTGGTTCTGGCGGGGCTGGATCTATTCAACGGCGACGCTCGACCAGGCGGTGGTGAACGTGGAGCACGCGGAGGACGGCTCGTGGGTCTACGTCGACCTCGAGAGCCGCGACGAGATGGTCATGCCGGTGCGGCTCGAGATCGAGTACGACGACGGGACGGTAGAGACGCGCGACCTGCCCGTCGAGATCTGGGCGACGACGAACGCGTGGACGGCGGGGTGGGACCCGCGCGGCCGGCGCGTCGAGCGGGTGACGGTGGATCCGGCGGGCATTCTGCCCGACAAAGACCGCGCGAACAACGAGTGGACGAGGTAGGTGAGCTCGCGATGGCGGAATGCGGGGGGCCCTTTCGCCACAGATGAACGCGGATGAGTGCAGAGTAGAAGGGATTGAGCAAGGCGACGTGCTCACCCCACAGCTCGTGTCTTTCTCATCCGTGTTCACCTGCGTTCATGCGTGGTCAAATTCGGCCTTCGAGGGCGGCGAGCATTCTCGCGGTGCAGGTCAGAGGACCGTCGCGGCGAGGTGGAGGGCGATGAGGGCGTAGATCGCGGCGGCGACATCGTCGAGGAGGACGCCCCATGCGCCGGGGAGGTTCTGGAGCTGCGCGGCGGGGAACGGCTTGAGGATGTCGAAGACACGGAACGCGAGGAAGGCGAGCGCCAGGGTGAGTGCCGCGAGGAGCGGCGAGGCGGTCGAGCCGGCGGGGAGGAAGGCGAGGACGAGGGCCATGGCGCCGGTCTCGTCGGCGACGACCTGCGAGGGGTCGTCCCGTCCGAACTCCGCGGCGGCGGGGTCGCCGAAGCGGAGGCATGCCCCGAGGAACACGCCCGAGACGACGATGAGAATGAGGCCGAAGGCGAGGCTCTCGGCGGGGAGGCCGAGGGCGAGGAGGATCGCCGCGAGGATGACGGGCGGGAGCGAGCCCCAGGTGCCCGAAGCGGGGCGGCGGAAGCCGAGACCGAACGTGGTGACGAGACGCCGGCCGAGGGGGGAGAGGGCGTAGGTCATGAGGGCGGGGGCTCCATTGCGGCTCGGGGGCGGCCGAGCGCCCGCTGAAGGTAGGGGATTCCGCTGAGGACGGTCACGACCACGGTGGCCCAGGCTGTAAAGAGGATGATCCAGCGCCCAATCTCGCCGGGCCGGTAGTGTCCCCAGGCTAGGATGAGAAGGATCAGCGGCACGGCCGCGGACTGCAGGATCATCTTGAGCTTGCCGGCGGGTATCGCGGAGAAGTCGCGGCCCTCGCCTTCGACCAGGGCGCGGAGGCTGGTGATGAGGAGCTCGCGCCCAAGGATGACGACCACCATCCAGGGCTCGACGCCGGAGGCCTGGATGCGCCGGCCGTCGAGATCGAGCGCAAAGGCCGGCCCGGCGAGGCACACGAACGCGCCGAGCACGAGGATCTTGTCGGCGAAGGGGTCCATGACGCGTCCGAAGCGGGTGATCGCGTCCCATGCGCGGGCGAGCTTGCCGTCGAGCATGTCGGTGAGCGCGGCGACGAGAAAGAGGATGGCGCCTGCAACGAGCTGGGCGGTGCTCGCAAGCGGCCGGATGGAGAGGAGCGCGACGAAGACCGCCGCGAGGACGAGACGGAGGATGACCAGCGCGTTGGGCACCCACTTGGGGCGGCTGCGCGGTTGGGGGCTCTCGCTCACGGGGAGATAGTACGGCCGGGAGATTTCCGGGGTGTGCAGGGCGCGGGCGAGCGGTCAGTGAGAAAGAGAAGCACAGGCGGGCAAGCTGCCAGTGGCACAGGTGGTGAGGAAGCACTGGCACGCCGCCCGTGGCGCCCGGTGTTGCGCACGCGGGCAAGCGGACTCGTCCAGACCGGGAGGGGGCTGGACCACCCAGTTGTGGAAGCAAGCTAGTGGCGGCTCTATCCTGTGGGCCCCGGTCGCGGCGGGCTGTGAGGCCCGCGTCGGGGAGGGATTTGGGCCCGGGCCGGTCGGGCGCGATCGAGGCGGATCTTGGATCAGCTCATCAATCCCTTCCTCCTGTTTCTGGGTCTGGCGCTCGGGGGCGTGGGCGTGGCGATGGCCCTGCCGCGGCGGAGGATCAGCCCGCAGGTGCTCGGCGCGGTCGTGGGGGGGGCAGGGCTGGGGGTGGTGCTTCTCGGGCTCGGCCTGCGGCACCCGGAGCAGATCCCCAACTTCAACTTCTACATCTTCGGGCTGATCGCGGCGGGGAGCGCCCTGCGCGTGATCACGCACCCGCGGCCGGTGTACTCGGCGCTCTTCTTCATCCTGACGATCCTGTCGAGCTGCGGGCTGTACCTGATCCTGAGCGCCGAGTTCATGGCGTTCGCGCTGGTGATCGTGTACGCGGGGGCGATCCTGATCACGTACCTCTTCGTGATCATGCTCGCGACGCAGGCGCCCAGCGAGGAGGAGATGGACCTCCTGGCGGACTACGACGTCGAGAGCCGCTCGCCCGTGGCCGCGACGGTGGCCGGGTTCGTGCTGCTGGCGGCGCTCACGACGATGCTGATGGCCGGCTCGGGGACGATGGAGCATCCCGCGAGGCCGGCCCCGGACGCGCTGCTTGCCTCGATGCCGAACAAGGTCGCCGAGGAGCGGGTGCTGACGGCGCTCCGGCGGGCGGACCTGCTCGAGACCGATGAGCGGCTGATCTCGGTGAACGCGGACAGGAGCACGGTGACGCTCGCGGGGTCGGAGGGCGAGCGCGAGGCGCCGCTGCCGGCGGAGCTGAGGGTCACGAACGTGGAGGCGGTGGGGTTCGACCTGCTCAACGAGCACCCCGGCTCGATCGAGATCGCGGGGGTGATCCTGCTGATGGCGATGCTGGGGGCGACGGTGCTCAGCCGCAAGCAGATCGAGTTCGAGGAGGAAGCCAAGCTGCGCCAGTCGCAGGCTCTGGCCGCGGCGGGGTCGGTGTTCGCGGACAAGGAGGTCCGGCCGTGAGCGAGCTCGTCGGGTCGGCGTTGACGCTGGCGCAGGCGGGATATCCCGAGCCGATGGGCGGGGCGACGCTGGCGCACTACCTGTTTCTGTCCGCGGCGCTGTTCGCGATCGGGATGATCGGGTTCCTGACCCGTCGCAACCTGATCATCATGTTCCTGTGCACGGAGCTCATGTTCCAGGCGGCGGGGCTGGCGCTGGTGGCGTTCAGCCGGTTCCATCTCGAGCACACGGGGCAGACGTTCGTGATCTTCGTGCTGACGGTCGCGGCGGCGGAGGCGGCGCTGGCGCTGGCGCTCGTGGTGCTGCTGTTCAGGAAGAAGGACTCCCTCAGCGGCGAGGAGTGGAGGGAGATGAGGGGGTGAGGGGGGACAGGGGTGTGTGGGTGACAGGGGTGGGCGATCCAGCCGCAAGACTCAAGACTCAAGACTGACGCATGATCGAGCGAGCGCATGACATCCTGGGATCTGTCGCGGCGGGGGTGGCGGCGATCGTGCAGTCCGGGCACGTGGAGGGCGTGGGCGGCGGGCACGCCGCGCACGCGCCGGCGCACGGGATCGCGCTGCCGGCGAACGGCCCGCTTTGGATCGCGCTGATCCCGGCGCTGCCGATCCTGGGGGTGGTGCTCGCGACGCTGTGCGCGATCCTGCGGGTCAGGACGAAGCTGCCCGCCTGGCTGACGGTCGGGTGCCTCGGGGCGAGCTTCGCGGTGACGGTGGCGATGTACCTTCAACTGCCCGAGAGCGGCGCGCCGATGGTGGCCACGGCGTTCGAGTGGATCCACGTCTCGTGGGGGCCGGGTCACGGGCAGAGCCTGCACGCGGACTTTGCGTTCTACATCGACAGCCTGACGTGCCTGTGGATGCTGTTCGTCACCGGGCTGGCGACCCTGATCGCGCTCTACGCCAGCGAGTACATGAGTCACGACGTGGGGACGGGGTACTGCCGGTTCTTCGCGGCGTTCAGCCTCTTCGTGTTCAGCATGGCGTGCCTGGTGATGGGGGAGAACCTGGTCCTGCTCTTCCTGGGCTGGGAGGGCGTGGGACTGTGCTCGTATCTCCTGATCGGGTACTTCTACAAGAAGCCCAGCGCGGTGGCGGCGGCGAAGAAGGCGTTCATCGTCAACCGGATCGGCGACTTCGGGCTCCTGATGGGGCTGTTCCTGACGTTCGTGAAGTTCGGGACGTTCAGGTACGGCGAGCTCTGGCCGCAGGTGCAGCCCTACATCGACATGGTGCAGGAAGGCCGGGCGGCGGAGGTGCCGTTCCAGGTGATGCTGATCCCGGCGCTGTTCATGGTAGGGGCGTTCGGCAAGAGCGCCCAATTGCCGCTGTACGTCTGGCTGCCGGACGCGATGGAGGGGCCGACGCCGGTCAGCGCGCTGATCCACGCGGCGACGATGGTGACGGCGGGGGTGTACCTGATCGCCCGCACGTTCCCCTTCTTCCTGGTGAGCGAGTTCGCGCTCCCGATCGTGGCGTGGGTGGGGGCGCTGACGGCGCTGCTGGCCGCGACGATCGGCATGGCCCAGTTCGACATCAAGCGGATCATGGCCTATTCGACGGTGTCGCAGCTCGGCTACATGTTCTGCGGCCTGGCGGTGCTGACGAGCGCGGGGGCGGCGTTCCACGTCTTCACGCACGCCTTCTTCAAGGCGACGCTGTTCCTCTGCTGCGGCGCGGTGATGCACGGGTTCGCGGGGCAGCTCGACCTGCGGAAGCTCAGCGGCGTCGGGCGGCTGCCGGGGTGGAAGATCGTCACGCTCGCGATGCTGATCGGGTGTCTGAACCTGGCCGGGTTCCCGCTCACGGCGGGCTTCTTCAGCAAGGACATGATCCTGGCGGAGAGCTTCGTGACGCCCGGTCCGGGGTACCAGGCGATCGGGTGGATCCTGCTGCTGACGGCGGGGCTCACGGCGTACTACACGTTCCGCGTGTTCTTCCGGGTGTTCATCGGGCCGGTCGAGTTTGAACCGGGCGACGAGCACCACGGCGCCGCCGAGGAGAAGGTCGCGGCCGAGCACGGGGAGCACGTGCACGATCCGCACGGGCACGCGGCGCGCGCGGGGCATGGGCATGGCGGCGAGGCGCACGGCTTGGACAGCCGTGGCACCTTCCATCCGCACGCGCCGGGCTGGGCGATCAACCTGGTGCTGGGCGTGCTGGCGGTCGCCTCGATCGCGGCGGCGGGGGTGTACTTCGTGCACCGGCAGGAGCACGGCTGGGTGGGCCACATGGTGCACCGGTCGAGCGCGAACTTTGCCGGTGCCGCGGCGTTCCTGGGTGGCACGGACCACGGCGCCGGGCAACCGGCGGCGCACGGGACATTCCTGGGGATGGATCCGCACGCGGTGATGTACTACGTGTCGTCGGTCGTCGGCCTGATCGGGATCGGCGTGGCGTTCGTGCTGCACTTCCTTGGGCGGAGATCGGCGGCGCACAGCCGGGCCGACGCGCTGCTGCCGGCGCTCGGCCCCATCCCGCGGTGGGCGCAGCACAAGTGGTACGTGGACGAGCTGTACGAGGCGGTGATCGTGCTGCCGCTGCGGGTGCTCTCCCACGTGTTCCACACGATCGACCGTCTGATCGTGGACGGGGCGGTGAACCTCGCGGGGGTGCTGCCGCGGCTGACGGGGTCGCGGATCCGGCCGTGGCAGAACGGCCACATGCACGGGTACGCCGCGGGGATGGCGGGGGGGCTGGCGGTGCTGGTGGTGGCGGTGGTGCTGCTCTCGATATAGAGAGGAAGGCTCGAGTGACGCTGGCGCTGCTCATGCTTGTCCCCCTGGCCTTCGCGGCGGCGGTGATCGTGCGCCCGGCGGGGCACGCGCGCTCGATCGCGCTGGCGGGGACGCTCCTGCCGCTTGTGCTCGTGGGCTTCGCGCTGCGGTCGTTCGAGTGGGGTGACGCGGGGAACGCGCGGCAGCTCGGGATGACGCTGGCGTGGCTGCCGGAGATCGGGCTGAGCTTCTCGCTCGGCGTCGACTCGGTCGCGCTGTGGCTGGTGGTGCTGACGGCGATCCTGGGGCCGCTGTGCGTGCTGGGGTCGTGGACGGCGATCGGCGAGCACCAGAGGACGTTCTACGCGTGGCTGCTGATCCTGCAGGCGGCGATGACGGGCGTGTTCGCGGCGCGGGATCTCGTGCTTTTCTACATCTGCTTCGAGTTCACGCTGATCCCGATGTACGTGCTGATCAGCATGTTCGGCTCGACGAACCGGCGGAAGGCGGCGGTGAAGTTCTTCCTCTTCACCTTCACCGGGTCGATGATCGCGCTGGCCGGGCTGGTCTATATCGCGTGGTTCACCTCGCGGTCGGCGGGCTCTTGGACCTTCGACATCGGGATCCTGACCGAGCACGCGCACCGGATGTCGCCGGCGGAGCAGGGGGCGGTGCTCCTGGCGATGCTGGCGGGCTTCGCGGTGAAGGTGCCGCTGTTCCCCGTGCACACCTGGCTCCCGCTGGCGCACACCGAGGCGCCGACGGCGGGCTCGGTGATCCTGGCGGGTGTGCTGCTGAAGCTGGGGACGTACGCGATCTACCGGTTCGTGCTGCCCTTCGCGCCGGACGCGGTGGTGGAATACGCACCGGCCATCGCGGTGCTGTGCATCATCGGCATCCTCTATGCGGGGCTGATCTGCTGGGTGCAGACGGACGTCAAGAAGCTCGTCGCGTACTCCTCCGTCTCGCACCTGGGGTTCTGCGTGCTCGGGCTGGTGGCGATCAACACGACGGGCATCACCGGCTCGGTGCTCTACATGATCAACCACGGGCTCTCGACCGGGGCGCTCTTCTTCCTGGTCGGCTTCATGTACGAGCGGTACCACACGCGCTCGATGCGGGAGCTCGGGGGTCTGGCGGCGAAGATGCCGGTGTGGGGCACGTTCATGGTGTTCTTCGCGATGGCGTCCGTCGGGCTGCCGGGGCTGAACGGGTTTGTCAGCGAGTTCCTGTGCATGCTGGGCACGTTCCAAGCCGACGAGGGCTGGGCTGCGGGCGGCGCGCCGGGGGCGACGTGGGGCGTGCTCGGGCCGTGGTTCGCGGCGGCCGCGGGGCTGGGCGTGATCGTGGCGGCGATGTACCTGCTCTACATGGTGGGGCGGATGTGCTTCGGCCCGCTGATCGAGCCGGCTGGCCACGGCGATCACGGGGGCCACGGCGCGCATGGGGGCGGGCTGCCGGCGGATCTCACGGCGCGCGAGATCGGCGTGCTGCTCCCTCTGGCGGCGCTGTGCCTGGTGCTGGGGCTGTACCCCACGCCGCTGATCAGGTCCATTGAGGCTCCGATCCGGGACACGGTGCTGCTCGTGCAGCGCGGGGCGGGGGCCGATCCGGCGGGGCCGGGGGCCGCGCCCACGGGGGAGCACGCGGCAGCGGTCCGGGGCGGCGCCGAGCTCGCGGAGGCGGGGCGATGATCGAGCGGATCTCCTACCTCTGGCCCGAGATCGTGCTGTTCATCGGCGCGTGCTTCACGATGGTGATCGGGCTCTCGCCCAGCGCCCCCGTGCGCAAGCAGACGGGGGTGGTGGCGGGGATATTCCTGGTGATCGCGATGGCGATGGCGATCGCGACGCCGCGGGCCCCGGCGTGGGCGATCCTGCCGGGGATGATGCCGTTCGCGAAGACGCTGATCGCGGCGATCGGGCTGGTGCTCCTGCTGGTGATCACGGGGACGGTGGACCGCGAGGAGGAGGCGGCGATCGAGGGCGGGAAGCCGTTCGACCCGCTGCGGACGACGCGGGCGGAGTTCTACTCCTTCTTCCTGTTCAGCCTGATGGGCGCGATGCTGGTCGCGACGGCGGGGGACCTGATCTTGCTCTTTCTCGCGCTCGAGCTGACGAGCCTGCCGACCTACGTGATGGTGGTGCTGAGCGGGCGGGGCAGGGGGGGGTTCCGCCGGTCGCAGGAGGCGGGCGTCAAGTACTTTTTCCTGGGCGCGCTGGGGGCGGCGATCTTCCTGTACGGGTTCGCGCTGCTCTATGGCGGGACGGGGACGACGCGGTTCGTGGAGATGGGGGCGCACTTCGCGGCGCACGGCGTCGGTCCGATCGCGCTGACGGGCATGGTGGTCGCGCTGATCGGCGTCTCGTTTAAGATCGCCGCGGTGCCGATGCACTTCTACACGGCCGACGTGTACCAGGGCTCGTCGAGCGCGATGGCGGCGTTTCTGGCGTTCGTGCCGAAGACGGCGGGGATGATCGCCATCTTGACGCTCGCGGCGGCTCTCGGCTGGGGGGGCGAGGAGCGGGCCCTGCCCGAGGCGGTGGACGCCCTGCTCGTGGCCGTCGCGGTGCTCACGATGACCGTCGGCAACGTGCTGGCGACGCTGCAGTCCAACGTGAAGCGGCTGCTGGCCTACTCCTCGATCGCGCACTCGGGGTACATGCTCGTCGGCGTGGTGGCCGGGCCGGGGCGGGGCACCTTCGAGAGCAACGGGATCGCGGCGGTGCTCTTCTACCTGCTGTGCTACGGCGTGATGAACACCGGCGCGTTCGCGGTGCTCGCCTGCCTGGAGCGCGGCGGCCGGGACGACGCGGAGGAAGTGGAGGAGATCGCGGACTTGCGCGGCCTCTGCCGCACGCGCCCGCTGCTCGGGTGGGCGCTGGTGCTGTGCATGCTGAGCCTGCTGGGCTTCCCGCCGATCCTCGGCTTCTTCGGGAAGATCCCGCTGTTCACCTCGGCGCTGGGCGCCGGGCGCGTGGCGCTGGTGGTGATCCTGGCGATCAACTCGGCGATCGCGGCGTATTACTACCTGCGCGTGGCCATGGCGGCGATGCTCGAGCCGGCGGACGGCGCCCCGGTGCGCGGGGCAGGCGTTCCGGCGAGGGTCACGGGCGCGGTGATCTCGGCGGGGGGCGTGGTGGTGCTGGCCTTCCTGGGCGACGCGCTGATGGGCGCCAGCGAGAACGCCGCCGAACTCAGGGTGTTCGTCGAGGGCGAGACGGGGCCGGCCGATGCGCCGGAGCAGCCGCACGCGGACGCCGGCGGGCACGCGGCCCCGCTGTCACCGGGCGATCACTGAGGCCGGTCAGTCCGCGTCGCTCCGGTTGGCGACGAGCGCGGCGGGGCGGAAGACCCGCCTCTGGGCGGCGAAGCCGATCAACGCGACCAGCATCCACGCGACCAGCCACGCGCCCGGGCGCTCGGTCGGCATGGGCGGAGGCTGGCGCCCGGCCTGGATGAGCAGCGCGGTGGTGGCCCCGATCCAGAGCCCCGCGCCGGCGAGGGCGGCGACGGCGGGGCCGGCGGTGCGCGGCTTGATCACGCCCGCCGCGAAGCCAACGACGCACCCGAGGATCGAGGCCGCGGTGACCAAGGTGCGCACGTGCCCGGGGATCGCTTCCCACTCGGCGCGGAGGCGCGAGCCGGCGTCGTCGGCGGCGGCGCGGAGCTGGTCGAGCGAGAGGTCGTCGCCGAAGCCGGCGTGCTCGATGCGGGGAGATTCCGCGCCGGCGGCCTGGGCCGTGGTGTCGGGCCGGTCGGCCGGGGGGCCGGTGGGCGGCTCGTGGAGCGCGACGGCCGCGGCGAGCGCGCCGGCCAAGCCGGCGAGGGTGATCGCGGCGGCGCCGCCGACGGCCAGGCGGTACATGGCGGCGCCGATGGCGAGGCCCAGGAGCGATCCGAGGCCGATGGCGGCGTAGGGGGCCGGCACGCCGGCGACCTGCCCGCCCTGCCACGAGGCCGAGACGGCCAGGCCGAGCAGGGCGCCGACGACGGCTCCGACGAGCGACGCCGCGGGCCGGAAGAGGCGATCGCCCACCAGCCAGAGGGCGAGCCCGACGCCCAGCGCGATGACGAGCGCCGGGGAGGCGGCGGCGAGGTCGAGAGCGTCGGCGGCGCCGGCGCGGGCGGCGTGGACGATCGGCTCGGCGGCTTGGGCCGCGTCCGGTCCGGGCTTGGCGCCTGGGCCCCACAGCCCGGGCGCCGCTGCCATGACGGCGTTGGTCATACCCCCTCCCAGGAGTACAGTTCGGCCCGCGCCGCCGGCGATTTCTCGCGGGGGATCCCGGGCCGCGGGATTTCTCTTCTCACCTGACCGATAAAGATACCCGACTCTGCCGCCGGTCCGGTCTGAAAGACCTGTCATGAGCGCAAGCTCTTACTGAATAAGGGGTTAGGGCCGATGGCGAAGAAGGCGTCGAAGGCCTCGAAGCGGGGGGGGCGGCGACCCACGAGCGGGTTCGTCGAGGCGGCGCCGGCGGGGCTGGATCCGGAATCGTCGGCGACGGAGCGGCCGACGGACACCCGTGCGCTGGCCCGGCTTCGGGAGCAGATCAGCGAGATGGATCACGAGTTGATCCGGCTGCTGAACGAGCGGTCGAAGCTGGTGGTGAAGGTGGGGCGGAGGAAGCGGGACGCGGGGATTCCGATCTATGCGCCCCACCGGGAGCAGGAGGTGCTCGACCGGGTGGTGCGGGCGAACCGCGGGCCGCTGCCCAGCCGCACGATCGAGGCGGTGTACCGGGAGATCATGAGCGGGAGCTTCGCGCTGGAGAACCCGCTGCGGATCGGGTACCTGGGCCCGCCGGGGTCGTACTCGCACCTGGCGGCGACCAAGCAGTTCGGCTCGAGCGTGGCGTATGAGGACCTGCACGAGATCGGGGGGGTGTTCACGGAGGTGCGCCGCGGGCACGTGGATTACGGGCTGGCGCCGATCGAGAACTCGCTGGGTGGCGGGATCACGGAGACGCTGGACGCGTTCAAGGCGACGCGGGGCGAGGTGACGATCTACGCCGAGGCGCAGCTGAACGTGCACCACTCGCTGCTGGCCAACTGCGAGCCGAAGCAGGTGCGGCGGATTCATTCCAAGCCGGAGGTGTTCAGCCAGTGCCGCATGTGGCTGGCGACGCAGTACCCGCAGGCCCAGCTGATCCCCGCGGCGAGCTCGAGCCGGGCGGCGCAGACGGCGGTGGAGGAGAACCGGACGGCGGGGGCGATCGGGGCGGAGCCTGGGTCGGCGGCGATCGGGTCGGAGCTTGCGGGGAAGCTCTACGGGCTGAACGTGCTGTTCGCGCGGATCGAGGACGACCCCAACAACATCACCAGGTTCGCGGTGATCAGCCGGCACAAGGCCAAGCGTTCGGGGGACGACAAGACGAGCGTGATGTTCAACACGGTGGACAAGCCCGGGGCGCTGGTGGACGTGCTGCTGGTGTTCAAGCAGGCGGGGATCAACCTGTCGCACATCGACAAGCGTCCGAGCGGGAAGACGAACTGGGAGTACACGTTCTTCGTGGACCTGCTGGGGCATCGCGACGACCGGCACGTGGCGGGGGCGCTGGGGGAGGCGTCTGAGCACTGCAAGGAGCTGATCGTGCTCGGGAGCTACCCGCGGTCGAAGCGGATCCTGTGACGAATCGGCAAAGATTCGGGTTGATCCGGCGAAGCAACCGAGAGATGATGGCCACCGTATACGGATGGGCGGGAGGGCCGCGAGGCGCTCCCGACCACCGGTCGGCCCGCCCAACGGCGCGACCCCCGCTTGTCGCAAGACCGGGGCCGACCAGGAGGACCAGCGGCTTGTGCCGGCGCTTCGGGTGAGCTAGGCTGTGGCCTGCGCGGGAGGGTGCTCCCGGTCGCGTCGGGAGCGTGGGCGGGGCGTGAGCTCCGACCCCTCGAACCTGGCAGGCCGGAGGCCCAATCGAGCCCGTCCGCGGCGTCGCAAGACGCGGGTGGTGGAATCGCGGGGGCGTCCGGTGCGTCCCGAGCCAGTGTGGGGCGCACCGCAGACCGAGGACGCTTCAACAGGGGTGCAGGAGTCGCCATGAAGTCTCGCCGCAATCGTCCAGACGTTCGTTCGCTCCGCTCGCGCGCCGGTTCGGTCCGCGGTGCGTCGGTGCGGGAGGCGCAGTTCGAGCAGCTGGAGCAGCGCAAGCTTCTGTTCTCGCTGACGATCACGCCGGACATGGACGGCGACGGGGACGGGATCGGCCAGGCGACGGCGACGTTCGGCTACACGATCCCGTACCTCGACTCGGCGACGGAGGTCCAGGACGCGGACGCGGAGGACGCGACGGAGGACTTCAACGACGAGGGCCCGGGTCCGATCGCGAACCGGACGATCTTCGACGACTCGGACATCCGGGTGACGCACGGGTTCGGGTTCAGCCAGAACTTCCGGATCGATCCGCCGGACACGGAGGAGGACGAGCGGTACATCCAGATCAACGCCGTGTCGGGCTCGTTCTGGATGTTCGAGCCGATGTCGGTCGACGACGACTCCGGCACCTCGCAGGTGATCACGGCGACGACCGCGACGTTCACGATCTCGGACCCGGACGGCTTCGGCCTGCTGCCCAACGGGTTCGTGGTGGACCTGATGTTCTTCGACGAGGTGATCGCGAGCTACACCGGCACGGAGCTGATGGACCAGAACACCTCCGGCGACGCGGTGCAGCGGCAGCGCGGCATCGGGACGTTCACGTTCGACACGTCGGACGCGACGCGTGAGGCCTTCACGGGGATCCGCGTGCGGGCGCTGGCGGCCGAGGACATGCGCCTGGACGACCTGTCGTTCGCGATCACGCCGGGCGTGTTCGCCGACATCGTCGAGGAGCGCATCTTCGGGGCGCAGATGTCCTTCTCGGGCCCGGTGGGCTCGACGGTGCAGGTGCTCGACCTCTACGGGCGGGACATGCGGCTGACGCTCGCGCTGGGGCGGCCCGACGGCATCGAGCTGACGCTGGTCGACCTCGACGACGACGGGGTTCCCAACTTCAACGACGGCATCGGGCAGATCCGGCTCTCCGGGGTGGACGCCCGCGCGACCGTGACGATGTTCGGCGGGACGATCGAGTTCGACGACGAGCAGGGCTTCCTCTTCACGCGCGTGGACAACTTCGTCGGCATTTACGACGACTTCGAGGCGGCCGGCTTCGGCTACTTCGCGCTCTACGACGACAGCGGGCAGCCCACGACGTACGGTCTTCCCACGGGCCCGGGGTCCGTGATCTTCGGCGCGCCCTACGTGCGGAACAACGCGAACAGCGGCACGTACGACGCGGCCGGGGCCGCGGAGAACGGCTTTGTCACCGATGGCTTCAGCCGGGCGGACCAGGGCGTGTTCGTCGCGGGCGGCGAGTCGATGGGGTCGGTGTACATCCACGGCGTGATGCACGGCTCGTCCCGGTTCTCGGGCGCGGTCAACGAGCTGTACTTCGGCTACATGGTGGGCACCGTGTCGGTCGAGGGCGATCTCGGGACGATGTACGTGGGCGGCGACGCGGGCATGTGGGTGGTGGACGAGGACGCGGGCGAGATCGTGGACGCCGACGCGTTCTACAGCACCAACAGCCAGCTCACCGTCGGGCGCACGCTCGGCGAGCTGGCGATCGGCGGCCGCTCGGAGATGCACGTGACGGTCGCGGGCGACCTGACCGACTCGGTCGCGCGTCCGCCGCGCGACTCGTTCCGCTTCATCGAGCGCGAGAAGATCTTCCAGCTGGATCCCGACGTGCAGGATCCCGAGGCGGTCATCATCGGCGACATCCTGTTCCCGGTGGAGGGCTTCTTCGACGTCAACACCGGGCCGCTGCTCGACTTCGGCTTCGGGCGGACGCCGATCTTCAACACCTCGACGTACCGGAACGACACGCTGCTGGGCGCGGAGTTCGTCGGGTCGATCTCCACGTCCGTGCAGATCTCGGGCACGCTGGGCTTCGGCGACCCGATCAACGGCGAGGACGGCGTGGACATGTACGGCTTCGCCGTCAGCGGGGCCAACCCGATCTCGATCCAGGTGAACAGCATCGCGCTGGTGGGCCTGGTGCGCGTCCTCGATCAGAACGGGCGTCCGGTCGCCTCGACCGAATTCCCGCGCTCGGTGACGAACCTCGAGACCCTGACGTCGCAGACGGTCACGTTCACCCCGCCGCACGCCGGTGTGTTCTACATCGAGGTGAGCGACGTGGGCGTGGGGTCGGTGGACGGCGACAACGGGAGCGGTTGGTCGTACGCCATCACCCTGGGCGGCCTGGCGCCGGTCACGCTGGGCTCCTATCGCACGGCGGGCGCGTCGGGCGTGGGGAACGTCGCCGGCTTCCCGTCGGTGCAGACGCTCTCGGGGAGCATGGGCGTCGTGCGCGTCGGCACGGCCTTCACCGGGCCGGACGGGACCGACCAGGACCCCTCGGAGGTGATGAACCGGCCGGGGACCGACAACGACGACGGCGACGAAACCCAGATGGACATGGACCAGACGTCCTTCTCGTCCGCGGGGAGCCTGTACAGCCTGGTGGCGGGTTCGGACATCCGCTCGGGCGACCTCTTCGTGACGGGCGACCTGGGCTCGATGTACGCGGGCATGAGCCCGGTGGTCGGGGGGCTGGCGGGCGACGGCCTGGAGGGCGACGTCTACGGCATGATCATGCAGGTGGGCGGGCGCGTGGGCGTCATCGACATCAAGGGCGCCATCGCGATCAACCAGGACCCCGACCCGGACACCTACATCTTCGGCATCGGCATCGACCTGCGAACGGGCGTGAACGGCGGCGACGGCAGCATCGGCATGTTCCGTGTGGGCAGCCACATCACCGGCGGCACCCTGCTGCTCAACACCTCTCCCGGCTCGACGGTCGGCGCCTTCCTCGTGAGCCAGGACATCGCGCGGTCCGGCGACGAGGAGGGGATCCATCGGGGGCAGTACTTCTCGTCGGACTTCATCCTGGGCGCGGGCTCGGACATCCGGTTCGCCGACTTCCCGCAGATCGACGTCGCGAGCAGCAACGACCACGGGTTCAGCCTGTTCGTCGGGCAGGCGGTCGAGTTCGTCGACGACGGCGGCGGCATCGTGCGCATCGAGGTGCAGGGGCCCGTCGAGGGGGCGTTCGCGGGCGTGGTCCGCGTGCTGCCGGTGGACAACGGCGAGGGCGTGGTGATCGCGCGGATCGACGGCAACGACGGCGGCGGCCTGGACCTGTCCGGCGGGCGGTCGCTGCGCATCACGGGCATCGGCCGGGCCGACGGGGAGAACTCCGACACGCCCATCTCGATCGGCCGGATCATGGTGACCGGGGCCGACGCGGCCTCGCAGATCGTGATCGACGGTGAGGTCGAGGTGGACGTGTGGCGCATCGAGAGCCAGGTGGCGCTGGACCGGATCGAGAACACGACGCCGGGGGGCGACATCGTCGCCGCGGACGTGGGCGGGCTGAACACCCTCAACATCGAGGACGGCGACCTCGGGCGCACGCAGATGCCGGCCTTCGGACCGGACCAGATCGGGCCGTTCCTCGGCATCGCGCTGGGGGAGCAGACCGCCGTGGGGGGCGCCCTCGGCATTCCGGCGGAGGTGATCGTCAACAGCGCCGACCTCCAGGGCACCTTCAGGCCGGCGGGAGTGATCGACGGGCTCTACCTGGACGACGTGGGATCGCCGCTCAGCCCGTACCTGAACGGGCTGGTCGTGCGCGGGGGGGACGTGCAGTCGGTGACCTCCGGGCGCGGGATCGGCGACGTGATTCTGCAGGGCGGCGGGGACCTGCTCCTGGTGGCGGCGGACGCCGACCTGCTGGCGGGCGGGAGCGCGCTGGAGGGCATCTTCGGCCACATCTATGCGCAGAACATCGACCAGGTCGACGTCGGCGAGGGTCTGGCCGGGGGCGGGCGCGCGCCGTTCGCTTCGGCCGGGATCTTCGCGTCGGACGAGATCCGGAGGGTCGACGCGGACGCGCTGAACCACCCGGGCGCGTTCATCTCGGGCATCATCGCCGCGGGCAACCTGACGGCGGAGCCGGGGCCCGACGGCCTGCCCGAGGTCGGCGGCGTCGGGACGATCAACGTGTCGGAGGGCGTGATCGACGGGGCGTACATCGGGGCGATGAACCTCGATTCGTTCCTCTTCTCGTACGCCGACGGCGACGGCAGCGCGTATCTCGGCAGCATCGGGACGATCGGCGGGCGCAACCTCGTGATCTTCCGCTCGGAGATCGAGGCCGACACCATCGATCACCTCGACCTGGACGAGGGCGTGTTCGACGGCTCGACGATCACGGTGCGCAACGACATCGAGGACCTCGACATCACGAGGGCTCGCAACTCGACGCTGACGGGGGGCCCGCACGAGTTCCACTTCAACACGATCATCGTGGGCCGGAACATCGGCACGTTCACCGGGGGCGACATCCGAGACCTGCGGATCGAGGTCGTCGGGGGCGTCACCGGGCTGGTCACGGCCGACACCTGGCGCCGCGTCGAGCTGACCGTCAGCGGGCGCGTGCCGAGCATCGCCATCTCCGGGTCGATGGTCTCGAGCACGCTCTCGCTCGGCCGCCTCGACCTGCTCACGGCGAACGCGATCCGCACCAGCCGCATCGGCGTCTCCGGGGAGCTGGGGAGCGTGACGGCGCTGAACGAGATCGTCAACACAGAGTTCACCGTCAGCGGGCCGACGGGCGAGATCGGCGAGATCACCGCGGCCAACCGCGTCACCGGGTCGATTGTCGCGAGCGGCCCGATCGGGAGCGTGAGCTCGACGGCGGGCGACGTGATCGTGAGCGTCACGACGACAACCAACCGGGGCACGGTGGGCGAGCTCGTCGCGGCCCGCGACCTGATCCTCGACACGGACATCAGCAAGGGCGTCGGCCTGCTGCAGGCCGGGCGGCACCTCGGGCGCCCGGAGTACTCCGGGATGATCTTCGTCCAGGGCCACCTCGCCGAGGTGAGCGCCGGCGGGCACATCTTCACCGACGTGCGCGTCGGCGGCAGGCTGGCCTCCGCGACGATCGGGCCCGTGGCCAACAGGCCGGACGCCCCCATGGGGCTCTCCGGCTCCCTCTACGCGGCCGAGGGGATCGGCGCGGTCGCGATCACGGGCGACTACGGCGGGAACGTCGTGGCGTATACGGGCGGCATCGCGTCGCTGACGATCACCAACGGGTCGCTCCTGCCTACCGGCAGCGTTCGGGCCTACGACGGCAACGTCGAGTCGGTGGTCATCAACGGCGGCAACCTGTACGGCGACATCTACTCCGACCGTGACATCGTCGGCGTGACGGTGCTCGCCAGCGCGGACGGAGTCTTCGGCGACATCGGCGTGAACCACAGCCTGTCCTCGGGCAGCGGGTACGACTCGCTGCGGGGCCAGCTCCCGCCCGGGATCGCGCCCACCACGGGGACCGACGGCCCCGTGATCCGCGCCGGGTGGAACATCACGAGCATCGTGGTCAGCGGCGGCGGGATGTTCGAGACCACGATCCACGCCGGGCGGGCCCTGGGCACGGTCAGCGTGGCCGGGAGCATCCTGACGGACGGCACGCCCGGGAACGCCGGGGTTTCGACCCTCGCCGCGGGCGGATCGATCGCGAACATCTCGGTCGGCGGCAACATGGACCGGGCGCTGGTGCTCGCGGGCGTGCGCAGCCTGGGCGACGACCTGGCGCCGGGCGGGTTCGGCGACGACGCGGACACCACCAACTCCGGCAACATCGGCGTGATCGCCGTCTCGGGCAACATGACCAACACCACGGTCGCGGCGGGGATGAACCCCGGCGCCGACCGGGTCTACAACAGCGCCGACGACCGACTCGAGATCGGTTTCTCTAGCGTGAACACGATCCAGGTCGGCGGCGTCGGCACGGGGAGCAGCGTGTTCACCGACACCCTGCTGCCCGGCGCGACGGCGGGCGGCAAGATCGCCTCCGGCGGCTTCCGCCGGCCGGTGGCGCACGACGACATCGCGGCGGCGCCGGCGGGCACGCCCCTGCCCAACGGCTCGGCGTTCAGCTTCTCGACCGGCGCGGGGACGGGCACGATCACCTTCACGGGCCCGGGCTCGGCGTTCTTCGACGCCGCGAACGGGCGCGTGATCCTCCACCGCACGAACCTCGGATCGGGGATCGTGGTCCGCGCGACCGGGTCGGGTGTCTTGACCGGGTTCGACATCGTGTCGACCGAGGGCGCGTCGATGGGCCTGGTGCAGGTGCAGGGCGTGCTGGCCGGCGATTCGGACGTGGTGATCGACGAGGCGGTGACGCGGTTCGCCTTCGGGCGCATCGCCGGAGAGGGAACGATCCAGGCCGGCGGGAACATCGAGACGTTCACGAGCGGCGAGTTCTCGGGCGGCGAGCTTGTGGCGGTGCACGCCGGGAGCACGACGGTCTCCGGGCGCTTCGGGGACGCCGACGAGG
>DASRXL010000046.1:0-6126 GCA_035654175.1 Phycisphaerales bacterium | reverse complement strand
CCAGCTCTGCTCCCTCATCCGCGCCCGTCATCCCGCCGTCCACATCGTCACCCACGAGGAGCCCGAGGCGGTCGAGCTGGTCCGAGAGTGCGCCAAGGACCTCGGCGCCCACCTCTGGCAGTGGGACTCCATCGACGGCCTCTCCGCACCGCTCTCGACCGAGCCCCTCCCGGTCCCCGACACCACCCACCCCGCGGCGGCGATGGCCTGGCTCGCCATCCACGACCCCTCCAGCGTCATCCTCCTGATCGACCTCGCCCGCCACCTCGACGACCCCGGCACGCTCCGCACCCTCCGCCGCCTGCTCCTCCACGCCGCGAACGCCGGGAGCTGCGTCGTCCTGCTCGACCACGACTCCCGCCTGCCCGATTCGGTCCGCGCCTGGGCCACGCCCTTCCAGCTCGGCTACCCCGATGACGACCAGATCGACAAGCTCGTCCGCGCCACCCTGCGCGACATGCACCAGCAGCACGGCATCGACGTCGAGATCGGCTCGTCGGACTACCAGCTCGTCCTGAAAAACCTGCGCGGCCTCTCCCGGCGCCAGTGCGCCCAGATCGTCCGCGACATCGTCGCCTCCGACCGCCGCTTCGACGCCGAGGACCTCAACCGGGTGCTCGCCGCGAAGCGCCGGATGGTCGGCGAGCAGGGAGTGCTCGAGTACGTCGAGTCGCCCGCTTCCCTCGACGAGATCGGCGGCATGGGGCGCCTCAAGGAGTGGCTCGCCGAGCGCGAGCGGGCGTTCAGCACCAAGGCCGTCGAATTCGGCATCACCCCTCCCCGCGGCATCCTGCTGCTCGGCGTGCAAGGCGCCGGCAAGAGCCTCTGCGCCAAGGCGATCGCCACGGCTTGGCGCCGGCCGCTGCTCCGCCTCGACCCCGGCGTGCTCTACGACCGCTACGTCGGCGAATCCGAGCGCCGCCTGCGCGAGGCCTTCCGCCAGGCCGAAGCTATGGCGCCGATCGTCCTCTGGATCGACGAGATCGAGAAGGGCTTCGCGTCCGCCGCGGAGCAGTCCAACGACGGCGGCCTGAGCCGGCGCATGTTCGGCTCGCTCCTCACCTGGATGCAGGAGCACACAGCGCCGGTCTTCCTCGTCGCCACCGCCAACGACGTGCAGGCGCTCCCGCCCGAGCTCCTCCGCAAGGGCCGCTTCGACGAGATCTTCTTTGTCGATCTGCCGGGCGAGGAGGCCCGGGCCGCGATCCTCCGAACGCACGTGAAGCGTCGCGGTCACGACCCGGAGCAGCTCGACCTCCCCACGCTGGTCGCCGCGAGCGAGGGCTACAGCGGCGCCGAGATCGAGCAGGCCATCGTCTCCTCGCTCCACCGCGCCTTCAACACCAAGAAGAAGCTCTCGACCGAGCTGATCGCCGACGCCCTCCGCGGCTCCCCCCCACTCTCGGTCATCATGGCCGACCGGCTCGCGGCGCTGCGCCGCTGGGCGTCGACGCGGTGCGTGCCGGCGGAGTGAGGCAGAGAATTGAACATAGAGGCGCAAAGACACAGAGGCCAAGCCGGAGGGATTCCCCTCTGTGTCTCTGCGCCTCTGTGTTGACTCGAGCTCCCGTCGCGGCCGCGCGGGCGGAGGTCGGAGCCACTGATTGACACAGATTGACATAGATTTGGAGACGAGGGTTCGGGCCTCCTGTCTTCAACTTTGCCACCCGCGTTCATCTGTCGTTCAATGCCCTGCTCCGTTCCCTCCTCCGTGCTCTCCGCGGTGAACCACCTTTCTCCGTCGTGAGCTGCCCCGCTACCTGACCGCCGGCTCGGTCTGCTCCGGCTGGGCGGCTTCGGCGACGCCGGCCGCCCAGCGGATGCCGCCGACGATGTGGGCCAAGAAGTCGGGCTCCGCGAAGCTCTCGCTCGTGTGCCCGCCGCCCGTGTACCACGCCCGCCCGCCGCCGAACTCGCGGCACCAGGCGATCGGGTGGTCCTCTCCCATCTCGCCGTTCTCGTACGAGCTCTCGTCGAGCGTGAGCAGCACGTGCACCTTGCCGCGGGGGTTCTCGCGGTAGTTGTACCACTCGTCCGTCCGTCGCCAGATCTCGGGCAGGTGCCGCGTCGAGGGGTGCTCGCGGTCCTCTACGCGCACGTCCGCCGCCTGCACCGCCGGGTGGCTCTGGAAGTAGCCGCCGACCAGCTCTCCATACCACGGCCAGTCGTACTCGGTGTCGGCGGCGGCGTGGATGCCCACGTAGCCCCGCCCCTTGGCGATGTACGCCTCGAAGGCCTTCTCCTGCTCGGGGTCGAGCACGTCGCCGGTGGTGCTGAGGAAGACGACGGCGGCGTACTGGTCGAGGTTCTCCTCGGTGAAGCGCGTCGGGTCCTCGGTGGCGTCCACGCCGAAGCCGTGCTCTTCGCCGAGCTTCTCGATCGCCTCGATCCCGTCGGGGATGTTCCCGTGCCGGAATCCGGCGGTGCGTGAATACACGAGCACCCGGAACGCGTCGGCGCTCTCGGGCTGGTCGTGCGCGGGCTGTGCGAGCGTCATGGCGATCGTCCCTGCGGCGGCAAAGAGCATCATGTCGGGCTCCTTCCGGCGTCGGCGCCGGAGCGCATCCTACGCCGCGACGGCGCGGCGCGGCCCGCGCCGAGATTCACCGCCTGAATACCTATACACCCGCGGAGCCGCCGCATATCCTCCTCCCCGAAAGACGGGCGGCGCCCCGCCCGGCGGAGGCCTCCATGGCGAAGAAGAAGGTCGTTCTGGCGTATTCCGGCGGGCTCGACACCTCCGCCGTCATCCCCTGGCTGCGCGAGAACATGGATTGCGAGGTCGTCGCCTACGCCGGCGACGTCGGCCAGGGCGAGGAGGAGCTCGCCGGGATCGAGAAGAAGGCGATCGCCTCCGGCGCCTCGGCCTGCAAGGTCGTGGACCTCAAGCGCGAGTTCGTCCGGGACTACGTCTTCCCCACCATGCTCGGGGGCATCCACTACGAGCACGACTATCTGCTCGGCACCTCGATCGCCCGCCCGCTGCTCGCCAAGGCCCAGGTCGACGTCGCCCGCGAGGTCGGCGCCGACGCGGTCAGCCACGGCTGCACCGGCAAGGGCAACGACCAGGTCCGCTTCGAGTCCACCTTCGCGGCCCTCGCGCCGGATCTCGAGGTGATCGCCCCGTGGCGTCACTGGAACCTCCGCTCCCGCGAGGACCTGCTGAACTATCTGGCGCAGCGCAACATCCCCACCACCGCCTCGGCCAAGAAGATCTACAGCCGCGACCGCAACCTCTGGCACATCTCCCACGAGGGCGGCTCGCTCGAGGACCCCGCCTGCCCGCCGCCGGACGACGTGTGGATGCTGACCGTCAACCCCGCCGACGCGCCGAACAAGCCGCAGGACGTCGCGATCGACTTCGAGGCCGGCCGGCCGGTCGCCGTGGACGGCGAGCGCCTCGCCCCCGAGCAGCTCGTCGCCCACCTCAATAAGGTCGCGGGCGCCCACGGCGTCGGGCGTGTGGACATCCTCGAGAACCGCCTCGTGGGCATGAAGTCCCGCGGCGTGTACGAAACGCCCGGCGGCACCGTGCTCGTCGAGGCCCTCAAGGGGATCGAGCAGTGCGTGCTCGACCGCGAAACGACCCACTGGAAGCAGCAGATGGCGATCACCTTCGCCGAGCTGGTCTATAACGGGCGCTGGTTCACGCCGCTGCGCGAGGCGCTCTCCGCTTGCGCCGACAAGATCGCCGAGCGGCTCACCGGGCGCGCCCTCGTCCGTCTCTACAAGGGGTCGGCGATCCTCGTGGGCCGCTCCTCACCGAACAGCCTCTACGAGGAGAGCTACGCGACTTTCTCCGCCGACGAGGTGTACAACCAGAAGCACGCCGAGGGCTTTATCCGTCTGCTCAGCCTGCCCGAGCGCATCGCGGCCCTGAAGTTCGGCCCCAACGGCGGCCGCCCGTTGTGAAGCCCGCCGCGCGCACGGGCTCGCCCACGACGTGAACGTGAAACGCCCGCCCCGGAGATGGGGCGGGCGTCGTTTCTTTCGGACTCCACCGCGCGCCCCCCGCTCAGCGCCGGCGGCGCATCGCCGTCAGGCCCCCGAGGCCGAGCACGGCGAGGGCCGAAGGCGCCGGCACGTACTCGAGCGCCGCGACCGAGGACAATCCGCTGAGCACCATGGACTGGTTCCAGGCGCCGTCGTACTGGAAGAGGTTCCCGCTCCAGTCGGCCGCCCAGTGCACACCCTTGTCGGGGTCGTAGGCGATGTCGCAGTCGTTGATCCCCCCCGGGCTCGCGAGCAGCGTCGCCGCCCCGGTGTTGCGATCGACGCTGAAGATGTCGCCGCCGCCGGCCTGGATGAATACGAGCCCGACGCCCGGCGTCCAGTCGTACCCGCCGGGGTACACACTGTTCGAGCCGATGCCGCTGGCGCCGCCGGTGTTCCGGTCGAGCCGGTAGACTTGCCCGCTCGTCGCCTGCCCATAGAGCTGGCCCTGGTCGTCCACGCCGAGCGCGAACATGTCGCTCACGCCGTGCGCGCCGACGAGCGTGGCGGCGCCCGTCGCAAGATTGACCGTGTACAGCGAGTCGTTGCCGCGCCCGCCGACATAGAACATCGTCCCCGTCGCATTGTCGTACGCCAGATCGCCGAAGTCTCCGCCGGTGCCGAGCGACCCGACCGGCGTGACCGTCAGGAGATCCGTGTCGATCGTGAAGAGCAGGTCCCGCCCGTCATCCACCGCGTACAGGATGCCCCCCGACGCGGACGTCGCCGCCCCGGCGGCGAGCATAACGGTAAGTATCACTCGGCGCATCGCACTCTCCTTCTTGGGTTCTCGCAACTCTCGATGCCCCGGCCGGCGGCCGGAGGAACGCTTGGTGCACTCCGCCCGCGGCCGACGCGGGCGGGAACGGTCGCTGCGGGCCCACCCCGCCACACGAAAGATCGCCGGCGCCCGAGGCGGGCGCCGGCAACAGGTCCAAGGATCAGCCGCGCCGACGGCGCATGGCGAAGCCCATGCCCTTGGTCCGGCTCGGTCCGTCGATTCCCGCCGTCTGTGACCCGTCGTTGCCCGGATGGTTGCTGATGATCACATCCGCGCTGGCCTCGCCCACGGCGAGCACGAGCGCAAGGACAACCCCCCGCGAGACTCCCCGAGTCATCTCTCAATCTCCTGTCGCTCTCTTCTCTCTCTGCCGCCCTTCGGAGCGACCTCATCGAGCGAAGCTAGCAAAACCACCCGGCCGCGCCAAGTGATTCCTTCGGCTTTCCTGCGACAAAGCAAGCGGCAGCCCGGGCGGGGCCGGCGCGGTGGACCCCCGTCTGCCCGGGCGGGCGACCGCCTGGTGCGGGACCTTACCCCGCCTCGCCCCAAGCTGCGCCGGGTTCCGGCGCCGTGCCGAGAGCCGAGCCGACCTCCGGCGGCACCCTCGGCTTGAACGTAACCCGTTGCTGCGCAGGGACGGACGAGCCGTTCACGCGCCGGACTGAACCGCGCCCCGCTCTCCCGCTGGGCCGGCGACGCGTCAGCGTCGGGCGAGGATCTCCTTCACCCGCGCCCATGCATCGATGCTCTGCCCACGCTTGAACTGCCGGAACTCCCCCGCGGCGCCGCGATCGGCGTCTCCGGCCATGTGATCGAGCACCGCGGCTCCGCGTGAGACCAGCAGTCCCGCGACGCCCGGCGACCCGCCGACGATCGCCCATCCGAGCGGGGTGTTCCTGTGCAGGGGCCCGGAGCGCTTGTCGATGTCCGCGCCCCCGTCCAGCAGCGCCGCGGCGGCGTCGGTCCGATCGTGCCACGCCGCGACGTGCAGGGGCGCGCCGTCGTCGTATCCACCCGTCGCGTCGGGATCGGCGTCGCGGGCGATCAACCACCGCACGGCCTCGGCGCTCCCGCCCGCCGCCGCGGCGTGGAGCGCGGTGCAGCCGGTGCCGATCGTGTAGTGATAGATGCCGAGCGCCTGCGAGCCCGGCGCCGGGAACCGCTCGGCCGTGATCCGGGCCTGCACGCCGCCGGGGTCCGCATCCAGGAGCCGCTCGATGAGCCCGGCATCCCCGATCGACGCGGCCATGAAGAGGTCCGTCTGGGCGCCGCGCTCGACGAGGAATCTCGTGACGTGCGGCCGGTCCACGGCCGCCCATTGGGCGGCGGTGCTCGCGTGGTCGATATCACGG
>DASRXL010000045.1:0-3844 GCA_035654175.1 Phycisphaerales bacterium | reverse complement strand
GCCGGCGCGACCCCCGCGACACATGCCTCTCCTGCTACACGCACCTCTTCGGCGGCGCGAACAACCAGCCCTACGCGGGCGACCTCGCCCACCTCGGCCGCTACTACCGCGCCTACGAGCGCCTGATGGACCACTGGCGCGCCGTGCTCTCGCTCCCCATCCTCGAGCTGCAATACGAGGAGGTCGTCGCCGATCTTGAAGGGCACGCCCGCACGCTCATCGACTTCGCCGGCCTCCCCTGGGATGACGCCTGCCTCCGCTTCTACGAGACCCGGCGCGACGTCATCACCGAGAGCGCAGACCAGGTCCGCCGCCCGATCTACGCCTCGTCGGTGGGGCGGTGGCGGCGCTTCGAGCAGCATCTGCGCCCTCTCATCGAATCGCTCGGCCTCTCGTGCTGAGAGAGGCGAAGCGCCGGGCGCGGCCCCGCCGAATCGGGCCGAGGCGCCGAAATCCGCTTGCCGGGCGGGTCGGCGGCGGGTATACCGATGGAGAGGTGCGCGGCGCGCCCCCGCCCCGTCGGTGGAGGACCTGTCATGCGGGAGCACAACGGACCAGCCGCCCCCACACGCCGCACGCCGATGCGCACGCCATGCATCATCGCGGCGATGGCGGGCCTGTCCGGCGCCGCGTCCGCGCAGTGGCTGGATATCGCGCGAATCGGCGTCGGGCATGGCCGGTCCGCAGACGAGTTCGGGCATGCCGTCGCGGCCTCCGGCCAGACGCTGGTCGTCGGGGCGTATGGAGAAGACCATGCGGGGCTGCACGATGTAGGGGCCGCGTATCTCTTCAGCACAGCCGTCCCAGCAGATCCCGAGCTCAGGTCGATCCTGCGCGCGAGCGACTCGGGCGAGCACGGATGGTTCGGGTATTGCGTCGCGATCGGGCGTGATCTGTGCCTGGTCGGCGGTCCGCGTGCGGCGATCGAGGGCCTCAACGCCGGGGCGGCCTATGTGTTCGACGTCGGCAACGGGCTCGAGCTGTCGAAGATCGTTCCCCCCGAGCCCGTGGCGTGGGGCGACTTCGGGCGGTCGGTGGCGCTCCGCGCCGAGATCGCCCTGATCGGGTCCTCGGGTGCGGGCGGCGGCGCCGGTGCGGCGTACCTCTACGAGCTGCACGACCCGAGTCGCCCCGTGCTCCTCGGTGTGCTCACACCCGAGCCGGGCAGCGACGGTGACGATTTCGGCTGGTGCGTGCGTTTGGGCGATGGAACCGCGTTTGTCGGGAGTCCCGGCGGCGACGGCACCGGCGCCGACCGCGGCGCGGTGTACCTCTTCGATATCACCGATCCTTCGGCGCCGGTGCTCGCCGCAAAGGTGCAGGCGTCCGACGGCGAGGACCACGACCGCTTCGGGAGCGATCTCGCGATCGACGGCAGTCTTGCGCTGATCGGCCGCCCGCCGAGCACCTCGTACAATACCGATGTCGGGTCGGCGTACGTGTTCGACGTGCACGACCCGTTCGCACCGGTGCAGCTCTCGAAGATCGAGCCGGCCGACGGCGAGCAGTGGGACTTCTTCGGCGATGCGGTCGCGCTCCGTGGAGAGGCCGCGCTCGTCGGCAGCTCGTACGACTCCAACGGCATGGGGCTGCACGCCGGCGCCGTGTACATGTACGACCTGAGCGACCCCGCCGCTCCGCTGCAGACGGCCAAGCTCACAGACCGTGGCGGCGGGAGCTACCAGGGCTTCGGAACCAGCGTCCTGCTCTCGGGCGATCTCGTGATCGTCGGTGCGCCGTTCAGCACGGTCGACGACGACGGCGTCAGCGCCGGCGCCGTCAGCGTCCTGGCCCCCTGCCCCGCCAACTTCAACCGCGATCACAGCCTCGACAGCCGGGATGTGCTCGCCTTCTTGAACGCTTGGGCGGCTGAGGGCCAGTACAACTGCGCGTTCCTGGAGTGCGCGTCGGACTTCAACGCCGACGGACGCGTCGATTCCGAGGACGTGCTCGCATTCCTCAACGCCTGGAACCGGGGCTGCTGACGTGCAGGCGCCGTAGGCCGCGAGCTTCACGCCGCTCGTTCAGCTCCGCGAGAGCCGGGGGATGCCCCGCGAGCAGCTTGACCAGCTGCGTCTTGGTGGTCACGAGCCGGAGTGCCGCGCGGTCCACATCCCACCCGCCGGCCGCGATCACATCCATCGCCTCCGCGATCAGCGTCGCGTGGTCCCGGTGCCGCTCGGCGCACACAATCTTCCCGTCGCGCGAGCACCGTTTCGCCCACAGCTCGGTGCGAGCCTCCCCGGCGGAGACCGGCGTGCGGTGCTCCACCGCGAGCGCGTACCGCAGCCGCCGCAAGGCCATCGCCTTGTTGTCCTCCGCGCTCCGCCGCTCGCCCGCCTGCGCCGCGATCCCCGTCGGCCCGTGCGTCAGCACCACCTGCGTCGCGACGCGGTTGCGGTGCTGCCCGCCCGGGCCGCCTGTGCGCCCCCGCCCCAGCGCGCACTGCGCCAGCAGCTCCGCGTCGCCCAGCGCCGTGGGATGCGCGCTCACGCGCCAGACGGGCTCGGCGAAGGGGTCAGGCATCAGGGGTGCTCGACCAGGCCCGCCGCGCCGATCCTCTCCGCGATCTCCGCCTCGGACATGCCCCACACCCGCTCCGCCATCGCGAACCCCTCCGGATCGTGCCGCTCCAGCTGCGCCCGCGTGTAGGGCTCGAAGTCGTTGAGCGCGAAGTACGCCTCGGAGAGCTCCGCGAAGTACTCGTGGTGGTTGGTAGCCGCGTACGCGCGCACGGTCTCGTCCACCGGCGCCGTGTTTCGCCCGACGCTCTCATACAGCCCCGCCGCCCGCGCGTGCTCATACGCCGAGATGATCTCCGGCAGATCCTCGCCGAGCATCCGGTGGTACGCGTGCGCCAGCTCGTGCAGGGTCATGTAGGGCTGGCTCGCCCGCCAGTCCAGGAAGTCCCGCGCGTTCACGATCTCCACGCCCCCGGCCTTTTCCCGCGGCAGCCCCGCCGACTCCAGCCAGTCCGCCGACCAGTGGCAGCACATCCCCCGCCCCGACATCCCGCCCTCGATCACCGCCCCCTGCAGCTCCACCCAGATCGTTGTCCGCCGCAGCGCCGCAAGCGCCGGCGCCGGAATCAGGTGCGCGATCTCCTCCAGGTCCGCCTCCAGGTGCAGCAGCACTCTCGCAAGCAGCTCCGGCTCCCGCTCCCCGAGCTCGCGCCGAATCATGAGCGGGAATCCGCACAGCTCGGCGCTCCGGTAGAGCGCTCCGACGCTCCCGGCCGACGGCGCGCCCCGCTCGGACGCGGCGGGCGCTCCGCTCGCGCTCGCCTCCTGCGCCAGCGCACGCGCCCCGGCCAGACCACACACCGCCACCACCACCAGTGCCTTTCTCGCCATGCCGCCAGCCTAGCACGCCGTGGTCGGGACGGGCGCGAGCGTCAGGCCCGCCGTGCGCCCCGCCGCGAGCAGCTCGTGCCCCAGCCCGGCGATCATCGCCGCGTTGTCCACGCACAGGTCCGGCGGCGGCAGCCGCAGCGGCAGCCCGCGCTCCGCCGCCACGCGCCCGAGCTCCCGCCGCAGCAGCGAGTTCGCCGTCACGCCACCCCCCGTGAGCACCCCGCGGCACGGCCCGCCCGCCAGCTCCTCGAACCGCCCGAGCGCCCTCTCCAGCTTCAGCAGCACCGCATCGACCGCCGCGCGCCGGAAGCTCGCCGCGAGGTCCCGCCGCTCCTCCTCGCTCAGTTCCGCGTGCGTGCGCTCATACCCCTGCGGCCCGTGCTCGCCCCGCCCCGGCAGGCCTCGCACCGCGTACAGCATCGACGTCTTGAGGCCCGAGAACGACATGTCCAGCGACTCTCGCGACAGCCTCGCGATCGGGAACCTGTGCG
>DASRXL010000044.1:0-22853 GCA_035654175.1 Phycisphaerales bacterium | reverse complement strand
GCTGGTCTTCCTCGGCTACAACAACTATTACAAGGGGCTGCACGTGCTCGCCGACGCCCTCGAGCTGCTCACCCCCGAGCACCTGCGCCGGCTCTCGCTCACCGTGCACGCCCACCAGGGACAGTCGATGCAGTGGCGCTTCGAGCGGCTCCGCCCCCGGCTCGCCGACCTCACCTACCAGTACGCCTACGACTACTCCGACATCCCCTGGATCCTCGGCGGCAAGGACCTGGTCGTGGTCCCGAGCGTCTGGTGGGACAACGCGCCCCAGACCGTGTTCGAGGCGTTCGGCTGCGGCGTGCCGGTGCTCGGCGCCGAGCTCGGCGGGATACCCGACTTCGTCCAGCACGGCCAGAACGGCCTGCTCTTCCGCGGCAACGACCGGTACGACCTCGCCCGCCGCCTCGCCGAGATCGTGCGAAACCCCCACACGCTCGACGGCCTGCGCGAGAACGTCCGCGCGCCCAAGAGCATCGCGGAGCACGGCGGCGAGGTCGAGAACCTCTACCGGTCTCTCCTCGCCCGCGGCCCCGTGCCCGGAGAGACGCCGGACCAACCGCCGCCGAGCTGTGCCGCCGCGCCCCCCACCGACGCGGGCGCTACCGTGGGAGCCCGTCACTGATGACCCAGACCCCCGCGACAGCCCCGCAGCGCACCGACCTTCCCGTCGTTGACGACGCGGACCTCGCGCCGGCGCGCACGCCGAACATCGCCGTGCTCCTGGTCACCTGGAACCGCAAGGACCTGGTCGCGCGCGTGCTCGAGGACCTCTCGCGCCAGACCTTCCCCGCCGGCCGGCTCGACGTCGTCGTGTGCGACAACGCGTCGACCGACGGCACCTTGGCGCACCTGGCGGAGCGCTTCGCGCCGGAGCGGATTGTCGAGAACCCGACCACCCGGGCCCACGAGCCCAGATTCGAGCCGCCCCGCGGCGCTGCCGGGCCCAACCTCCTCGGCTTCCGCTCGCTCACCATCATCCGCAACGGCGCGAACTTCGGCGGCTGCGGCGGGTTCAACACGGACCTTGCGTTCGTGGAGCGGGTGCTCGACGGCGCCGACTCGCCCGCCCGCCCCGACTACGTCTGGCTCGTCGACGACGACGTCCGCATGCCCCCGGAGACCTGCCGGCGCCTGCTCGCCGCCGCCGAGGCCGACCCGGCGATCGGCCTGGTCGGCACGCGCACCGTGCACATCGAGAGGCCGGGCGAGACGATCGAGACGACGATCTACTTCGACCCGACAACGGGCCTCATGGGGGACGAGCCGCACCGGGGCCACCGCCTGGAGGCCTCGCACCGCCAGTGGCTGGCGCAGGTCGGCGCGCCCAGGGGCGAGCACGCCTACAGCGGCGTGCGCGAGGTCGACGTCGTCTCCGCCTGCTCGATGCTCGCCCGCTGGAGCGCGGTCAAGCGCGTGGGCTTCTGGGACTGGCGGTACTTCATCTACTGCGACGACGCCGACTGGTGCCTCCGTTTCGCCAAGGCGGGCTACCGCGTCGTGCTCAGCCTTGATGCGACCGTGCTCCACACGCCTTGGCATCACAAGCTCACGCCGGCGCGGCTCTACTACGCCCAACGCAACGTCGTCTGGCTCATGACCAAGCTGCTCGAGCCCCCCCGCCTCAAGCGCGTCGTCGCCCGGCGCCTGGCCTCGCTCCTGCGCGACGCGCTGCGAGCGATGCTCATGCGCCGCCAGTTCCACGCGGAGATCATCCGGCGCACCGCCGCCGATATCTGCGCCGGCCGCGCCGGCAAGCTCGATTTCGAGGGCCCGCCCGCCGAGGAGATCGGCCCCGCTATGGATCGCGCCGGGCTGCTCGCCCGCGGCTCGCGCATCGCCGTCCTCTGCTGCGACCCGCGCGCCCTCCGATGGTCCGAGACTGTCCGGGACGCGATCCGTGACTACGCCGCCGGGCAAGCCCGCCCGGTCCCCCGCTTCATCGAGGTCGTCCGCAACGATGTGCCGGGCTGCGACCGGACCGCCCCGCCCGGCGTGGAGCGCGTCCTCTATTCGGCCCGCCGGCGCTCACGCCTGCGCCGACAGCTCACGCTCCTGCGCAGGCGGGCGCGCGCGGCGGTGGTCTTCGAGCAGGTCAACGATTTCCCGCTGCTCAGCGGGGCGTGGAACATCCACGTCGATCCGAAGAGCCCCGGCCGGTGCCAGGTGGAGAGGGACGGCCCGGGTGTGCGCGCAGCGTTCCTCTCCCGCTGGCTGGGGTCGTGCGTCCGCTGCGCCGCGTACGCCGCGCGCGTGAAGCCGTTCCGCTCCGCCGACAAGTACGGCGGCTTCCCGGCCCCGGAGGCCCGGGGATGAAGCGGGAGACCTCCGATCGGCCGGAGCGCCCCGCGGGCTGGCGGGTGACCGACCGGCCGCTCCGCGTCGCGATCCTCGGCTGGGCCCGCCTCTCGGCCCAGGCCCGCGAGGGCTCGGGGTACAACCTGAACGCCTCGGAGCTCGCGACGGGCCTGATCCTTGCCGGCCACGAGGTCGCCTACCTCCGCTCGGGGATGCACTACACCCTGGCGCGTCCGGGGCCGTTCGTGCGCGAGGTCGAGACGTGGCGCGGCATCCGCTGCTACTCGCTGGTCAACAGCCGCAACCTCAGCCCCGCCTCTACCAACTTCCGCAACATGGCCGCGGAGGGCTCGAGCCGTCGAGACAACGCGCTCGTGGTGCAGTGGCTGCGCCGCGTGGGGGCGCAGGTGGCGCACATCCACTCGCTCGAGGGCTTCGCGCTCGACCTTGTCGGCGAGATCCGCGATTCCGGCCTGCCGGTGGTCGTCACGCCGCACAACTATCACTACGCCTGCCCGCAGGTCGACCTCCTGCACAAGGAGCGCGACTGCTGCCTGGACTACCAGGGCGGCGCGCGGTGCGTCGGGTGCCTGCCGGCGCCGCCGCCCGGCAGGGCGCGCCGGAACCGGGCCGTCACGCAGGACGTGGAGCGGCTCGTGGGCCCCGAGCTCACCCACGCGCTCCGCCAGACCGGCAAGCTCCTCGGCGCGCGGGTGCGGGGCGCCGCGCCGCCCAACCGCCCCGGCCCCGAGGACCAGGCCCAGCCCGACCCCGAGCTCGCGCGCGGGTTCGACCCGGGCGGGCCCGTCCATCCCGGCACCTTCGAGCACGGCCTCAGGGTGGCCGCCCGCGACCGGGTCGAGCCCCTCGGGCGCGCCCCCGCCGACGCCAACGAGCGGTTCCTCGGCGCACGCGACGTTCATCTCAGGGTCGTGAACGAGTACGGAAAGCGCCGGCAGGAGGGCATCGCCGCGCTCAACCGCGCGAGCCTGGTGACGCCGCCCAGCGAGTTCATGTGCCGCGCGTATGAGGCGATGGGGGTGGACCGCGCCCGCCTGCGCCACGTCCGCCTGGGTCAGCCGCACTTCGATCAGATCAACAGGCGCGCCCGGCGCACGCCGTATTACGGCGTGCGTCCGTGGGACCCGGCCTCCGCCCGTCGCCCGCTCCGCGTCGCCTTCTGGGGGACCACCCGCAACAACAAGGGCTTCGGCGTCCTCGCCCGCGCGATCGAGCGGCTCGATCGCGACACCCGCCAGCGCTGCCAGTTCGTCGTCCACGCCGGGGGCGGCGACTGGGGCTACCGCAAGCTCCTCAGCCGCTACCCCGAGGTCAGCTTCCTCGGCCAGTACGACACGCTCATGCTCCTCGCCGGCGCCGGCGAGTACGACGTCGCCGTCCTCCCCCACATCTGGTTCGAGAACTCGCCGCTGGTCATGCTCGAGCACCTGCACGCCGGCAAGTTCATCATCGCATCCCGCCTCGGCGGCCCGGTCGATTGGATCCACGAGCCCGGCTCCGCGGCCAGCGCCGCGAACGGCGGCCTCGGCAACGGGCTGCTCTTCCCCGCCGGCGACGACGAGGCGCTCGCCCGCTGCATCGAGCGCGTCGTCCGCGGCGAGGTCGTCCTGCCCAGCCCGCGCGAGGTCCACGGCGCGAGCGAGCTCTGGAGCTATCCCGACCACATCGCGGAGGTGGAGCACATCTACCGCGAAGTGCTCGGCGAGCTCCGCCCGGAGCCGACGCCGGACGCCGGGCGCAGGGTGATCGAGGCCAAGCCCGCCGCGGGCGCCGCCGCGCAGTAACGGAGCGCGGGCCGCCGCGCCCTCCGCTCCCACCCGCCCATATCAGTCGGCGGCGACCTTGATCACCACCATCGTCACGTCGTCCCCCGGCGCCTCCGGCCCGAGGAACGCCGCGATCTCCCGCAGCACCGCGTCGGCGATCGCCCGTGCGGATCCGGCGGCGTGATCGCGGATGCAGGTCCGCAACCGCTCCTTCCCGAACAGTTCCCCGGCCGCGTTCATCGCCTCCCAGACGCCGTCGGTGCCCAGCACCAGCACAAGCCCCGACTCCAACACTCGCGCCTCGCACTCGCGGAAGCGCCAGCCCGCCTCCACGCCGAGCGGGATGTCCTCGCCCGCCAGCTCGCTGAATGCGTCCCGCGCCGGATCGTAGACGATCACGGGGTCATGGCCCGCCCCGACCCATCGCGCCATGCCCGAGCCCCGCTCGAGCGAGAGGAGCATGAGCGTCATGAAGCGGCCGGGCGAGACGTCGCCGGCGAGGTGCCGGTTGATGTCGCTCAGCCGCTCGGCCATCTCGCCGGGCAGCGCGCTCCGCATGCGGATGAGCGCCCTCGCCGTCGCCATCAGCAACGCCGCCGCGACGCCGTGACCGGTCACGTCCCCCACCGCGATCGTCAGCCGGCCCGGCGCCGGCTGATCGAGCCCGAGGAAGTCGTAGTAGTCGCCCCCCGTCTCGTCGCAGTACCGGCTCACTCCCGCCACGTCGAAGCCGCGCACCCGCGGCGGCTCGGCGGGGAGCAGGCCGCGCTGCACCTGCTGGGCGAGATCCAGCGACTGGCGCATGCGCATCTGGTCGCGCAGGCGCGGCACCATCGTGTTGAACGCGCCCGCCAGCACCGCGACCTCGTCGCGCCCGCGCACCGCCGCCCGCACCTCGAGGTCGCCCTCGGAGACTCGCCGGATCGCCCCGGCCAGCGACGCGATCGGGCGCGTGATGCGCCTCGCGCCGAGCCATGCGGCGAACGACATCAGCACCCCGAGCGCCAGCACGCCCCCGAGCACGCGGGCGAGCTGCGTGTCCGCGGCCTGATGCACCCGGGCCTCCGCGGCGCCGGCCAGGGCGGCGACGCTCGCCACGGGCGCCACGGTCACCAGCCCGATCGAGTCGCCGCGCAGCCCCCCGTAGGCGCAGAGCATCGGCTCCCCCCCGAGACCGATGATTCTCGTCCCAAGGCCCGCGCTCGCGAGCGCATCGATGATCGCCCTGGTATCCGCCGGATCGTCGGCGCGGAATTGGTCCACGCCGATGAAGCCCTGCGAGGCCACGGCGCGCTCGGCGTACGAGCGTCGCGCGATGATCGAAATGCCCGGCTCACCGGCGGCGTCGCGCTCGAGAGCGACAAAGTAGGTCTCCGCGTCCTCCCCCCACGCCGCGCCGAGCTCGAACTCGCCGACCATCGCGTCGGCCCGCGCGTGGAGCCCCAGGAATCCGATCCGGCGGCCGGAGGGGTCGACGAGCGGGTGCAGCACGCCGACGAGCGTCTGCCCGGTCGCGGGGTCGATGCTGGGCGGGGACCCCGCGCCCGTCGCGTTCCGCGCCCGTTCGTAGACCGCGCTCGTCCGCGCGTCGTAGCCGTCCGGCAGCAGCCCGTGGCCCGGGTACACCATGTGCACGCCGCTCTCGAGCGTGACGAACTGCCAGTAGACCGATCGGGAGAGCGCCGGACGCATCGTGCGCAGCGTGACGCCGACGCCCGCCAGCTTCGCGGCGTCCCCGTCGCTCCCGTCCGGCGCGATGTAGAACGCCGGGGTCTGGAACGAGACCAACGACGGCGAGGGCTCCCCCCCGGGGCCCGCGCGCACGTGCTGCCCGGACTCGGCGAGCCCGGGCGCCGAGCCGCCCTCCCGGAACGCCGCCGGACCGCGCACCTCCGCGCCCTCCGGCGCGGGCCCGGCCAGCAGCCGCTCGACCTCCCTCGCGAGCACCCGGTTCGTCGCGAAGTAGACCTGCGCCTCCTGCTCGAGCAGCGAGATGTTCTTCCGCATCAGCCCGCTGAGCACGCCCTCGGCGTCGCGCAGCAGCGCCTCCCGCTGGTCGGACGCGACACGCCTTCCAAGCCGCACCGTGGACTGGTACCCCGCCGCCGCCGCGAACACCAGCGGGATGAGCGCGGCGAGCAGCAGCGCCAGGAGCAGCTTCGCGCGGATCGACATGCCCGCCCATGCTACCGCCCGCGGGCGCGCCCCGTCGTCGTCGCGCCGCTCCCGGCCCGGCGCCGCCTCAGCCGTTCCACTTCCGCAGCTTCGGCCCCGCGTAGCTCGCGATCGGGCGGATCAGGCGGTTGTTCGCGTGCTGCTCCATGATGTGCGCCGCCCAACCGGTGATGCGGGACGCGACGAAGATGGGCGTGTACTGCGGGACGGGGATGTCCAGCACGAAGTACGTCATGCCGCACGGGAAGTCCACGTTCGGGTGGATCTGCTTCTCTCCGAGCATGATCCGCTGCACCTGCTCGCCGAGCTCGAAGAGCCGCACGTGCTCGGGGCCGCGCTGCTCGGCGATCTTCCGCCCGAGGCCGTGCAGGATCGGGGCGCGGTGGTCGCCGTTCTTGTAGACGCGGTGGCCGAAGCCCATGAGCTTGCGCTTCTCGGCGAACGCCCTGTGCATCCACGCCTCGATCTTGGCCGGGTCGTTCTGCGGCCCGATGTCGGCGCGGATCTCCTTGAGCATCTCCATCGCGGCCTCGTTGGCGCCGCCGTGCAGCGGGCCCTTGAGGGCCGCGATCGCCCCGGTCACGGCCCCGTGCATGTCGCTGAGCGTCGCGCTGATGACGCGCCCGGCGAACGTGCTCGCGTTGTAGTCGTGCTCGGCGTAGAGGATCAGCGACACGTCCACGACGTGCGCGTGCTCCGGGCCCGGCTTCCTGCCGCTCATCAGGTAGAGCAGGTTGGCGGCGTGGCTCAGCCTCGCGTCCCCGCCCGTCTGCGGCGCCACGAGCTCCTTGCCGTCGATGATCGTCTGCATGTGCCCGATGATCGTGGGGATCTTGGCGGTCAGCCGCTTGGCCTTGCGCAGGTTCGCCTCGGGCGAGTTGTCCTGGCTGTCGCGGTCCAGGTTGCCCAGGATCGAGACCGCCGTGCGCAGCACGTCCATCGGCACCGCCGTGCCCTGGAGCAGCATCGGGCCGGCCGCGTGCAGATAGTCGATCACCTGGCGCGGCAGAGGCCGGTTGGCGATCAGCTCGTCCTTGAAGAATTGGAGCTCTCGGGCGTCCGGCTTATGCCCCACGAGCAGCACGTGCGCGACCTCCTCGAAGGTCGCGTGCTCCGCCAGGTCGTGGATCTCGTAGCCGCGGTAGATGAGCGCGCCCTGCTCCACGGAGCAGATCTCCGTCTCACCGGCGATGACGCCTTCCAAGCCCTTGGTCGGGGCGGCGGTGGTCATGGGGAAACTCCTTGTCGGTTCTCTCGGGGTCCGCGGGAATACTAGCGGCGAGGCCGGTGTGGAAGAGCGGAGGGGATGCGCAGGCGGGGGCGCCCGATCGTCGCGCCGGCCGCGCTGCCGGGCGGCG
Organism: Phycisphaerales bacterium; assembly: GCA_035654175.1. Classification (GTDB taxonomy): domain Bacteria; phylum Planctomycetota; class Phycisphaerae; order Phycisphaerales; family UBA1924; genus PNC22. Next base: position 15,238 of record DASRXL010000044.1, on the reverse strand, counting down.
TTCTACCCCAGGATTCCCCGCCGCCTGAGCTGCCCGAGCATCAGGTCCGCGACGTCTGCGTCGGAGGGCACGAGCAGATGACCGACGTCGCGGGCGAGGCAGGCCCGCTGCACGCGCTCGATGTGGCGATCGAGCCGCTGCTTGTACCGCTTGATGACCGGCGCGGACATCGTCACCTCGACGCCGCGACCGGTCTCCGCGTCGGTCAGGCGCAGGTCGCCCACGAGGCCGGCCTGCGCCGCCCGCTCGGGGGCGATCTCGCTCGGCGCGAGCGTCTGCACCAGCGTGGCGTCGACCCCGCCGCCCCCGACGAGGTAATTCAGGCCGGCCTCGAGCCCCTCGGCCACGAGCGCGTCGGTGATCACGACCACCACGCCCGAGCCGGCGCGAGAGAGGCCGAACGCCCGCATCGCCCGCTCGAAGGGGCCGCGCCCCCCGGAGTCGGCGCCGCTTCCGGTGGGCTGGGCCTCGGCCTGCGCGACGCTCTCGAGCAGGAACCCGGCCACGCGAGCGGTCTGCCTCCGGCCGCGCACGGGCGCGAGGCGGCGGAGCGGATCCGCCCCCGCGTGGCCGAACGTGCCGAGGCTCACCCGGTTCTGGTTCACCAGGCCGACATACGCCAGCGCCATCGCGAGCCGGTGCGCGAAGACGAGCTTGCTCGGCTCGTCGCCGCCGCCGGCGAGCATCGAGGCCGAGCAGTCAACCAGGATGTGCAGCCCGAGGTCCTCCTCGGCGCGGAAGAGCTTGATGAAGAACCTGTCGAAGCGGGCGAAGACGTTCCAGTCCAGCCGGCGGAGGTCGTCGCCCGGCGTGTAGTCGCGGTAGTCGTCGAACTCGACGCTCTCGCCCCGGCGCTTGCTCCGCCGCTCGCCGGGGAGCTTGCCCGCGAAGACCTTGCGGCTGATGAGGTCGAGCCGGTCGATCCGCCGCGCCAGGCCGGGGCCGAGCAGCTCCTCGATCGATCGTGGGACATTGCGTTCGGGGCGGATCAGCATGGTCGCGGCGGGGCCTCCCCGCCCGTCGTGTACAGTAGTCAGAGATGGAGGCTGCCCCATGAACACACGCTCCCGAGCCGCGACCCGCCCGCTCCTGGCCGCGGCCCTCGCGTTGCTGGTGACGGTCGCCGGCGCGCCCGCCGGCGCGCAGACGGAAGACGAGCTGCGGGACGAGCTCGCCCGCACGCGCGACGAGCTGCGGATCTCGCAAGCGCTTGTCGCGACGCTGCGCGAGGAGATCGCCCGGCTTCAGGCCGAGGTTCGTGAACTGAGGGGCCGGGAGGGCCCCGGGGCGGGAGGAGACCTGCCCAGCGATCCGCTCGCGTGCCCCGCGTCCATGGCCGCGGAGCTCGCCCGGCGGTACGAGCGGGACCTCGCGCACCTCGGAGGGTCGAGCACGCCCGAGCGGTTCGCGGCCGCCGCGACCGAGTGGTGCGACGAGATGAGCCGCGCGATCCGCGGCCGGCGGGAATGGCTGGTGAGCATCACCGACCTGGAGCCCCTCGCCGGGTCGCGCGACCAGACGGCGCGGATGCGGGTGTTCGACGAGGTGTCGCTGCTGCCTCTGGGCGAGTACGAGCTTGTGCAGGTGCCCGCCCGGATCGCAAGCCGCGTGGAGGCCGAGCCGGACGCGGCGCTCTGGCTGCTCACGGCCGAGGTCGCGGCCGATCCCGTGTACAACCCGGCGCGGGCTTCGCGCGGTGCGTTCGACGAGCCGCCGTTCGTCGGCCCGTTCGTCGAGAGCGGCTTCGCATTGGAGTGGGTCAGCGTGGCGCCGACCGACCTTGTGCCGACGGCGAGCGAGACGCCCGGCGAGGCTCCATCGCTGCCCGAGCCGCCGCCGCCGGGGCGCGATCGCTGAGGGTCGGACGCCGCGTGATTGAACCCAGAGCGCCGGCTCGGCCGCTCACCGGAACTTGCGGGGGTCCTCGGGCGGCTTGCCGTCGGCGAATTCCCAGACGACCACCGGCATGCGCTTGTCGCCCCACTGCATCGCCTGTCCGTGCGACGGCATCAGGAGGTCGATGTGATATCCCTTGATGGCGCCGCCACGGTCGAGCACGGGCACGATCTGACCGTCCGCGTAGCCCTCGACGGAGAGCATCGATCCGAAGGGGAAGAGACGGGTGTCCGCGGCGACGAGGTTGCCCCCGTTCGCCTCCACCGAGTGCAGCGTCGCCGTGAGGCCGTCGGCCGAATCGCCGCAGGAGCGCCAGTCGGACGAGTACGCCGTCACCTGCATCCAGAGCACGCGCGCCGGGCGGACGGGCCGGCCGTTGAACCAGCGGGTCTCGGCGCTGACGCGCTCGAGCATCTTCTCGGCCCTCGCGGACTCGGCCGGAGTCGGCTCGACGGCGATCGGCGTCGGGGCCCCGTGCACCGCCGCGGGGATGACCTCGACCGACGTGTCGTCGGGGCCCCGGAGCGAGACCGACGCGAGCGCGGGGATGTGGCTAGCCTCCTTGATCATCGCGGCGGACACGGCCGTCATGGCCGCGAGCACCCAGAAGATGCCCGCTTCCGCGGCGAGTCGCGAGCCGCGAGCCTCACGCAAAAAGGGGAGCGCCTGTCTGAGGTTGCTGGTCTTCACGTGGCCGCCTCCGAGAGTCGACGGCAGCAGAGGCGCTGCTCGGAATGCGGCCCCCAGAGACCGCACCCGCCGGGATACGGGGCCCACCTCCCTGCGGCCCGGTCCGTCGATGCTGGGGGAGTCTAACCCAACTCCGCCCTGCGGGCAGCCTGATCTCAGAATCAACCCGGTCATTCCTTGGTGGTTTCGGGCCGCGGACGGTGCCGCTTGCGGCATATTCTGCATTTGCGCCACCGCCCGCACACGTGGACCCTTTATCAGACCGCCGTCTGGGGGAAAATCCCCGCCGTGACCCCCGCCGAAGTGCTCATTGCATCCCTCATTGGGCTCGTCGCCGGGCTTGTGGGAGGGCTCTGCGGCATCGGGGGCTCGATCATCATGCTCCCGGGGCTGGCGCTCGCGTTCGGGTACGACGACGCGGCCAATACGGATCACCACCGGTACATGGCCGCGGCGATGCTCGTGAACGTCGTGGTCGCGGCGATGTCGATCCGGCCGCATGTGCGCGCCGGCGCGATCGATCGTCGGATCGTGCTGAAGCTGGTCCCCGCGATGGTGGTGGCGATCGCGGCGGGCGTGCTGCTCGGCGACCAGGTCTCGGGGCGGGTGCCGAAGCTGGTGCTCGTCACGTTCCTCTTTGTCTTCGTCGCGTGGACGGTGTTCACGGCGATCGCGCGCTTGCCGGAGCCGGCGCCCGAGCAGGAGCGGGCGACGGCGCCGCGCCTGGGCGCGATCGGCGTGGCGACGGGGCTGCTCGCGGGGTTTCTCGCGATCGGGGGCGGGACGATCATGGTGCCGGCGATGCAGCTCGCCGCGCGCGTGCCGCTGCGCAGGGCGATCGCGGCGAGCGCCGCGGCGATGTGCGTGGCATCGCCGATCGGGGCGGTGATGAAGTTCGCCTCACTGCCGAGCCATACCGATGCGCTCGGCGAGCCGCTGTCGCGACGGTCGGCGTTCATGCTGGGGATGTCGATGGCGGCTGGGGCGGCGATCGGCTCGCCGCTGGGAGCGCGGCTGACGCACCGGCTGCGTCTGCCGCACTTGCGTCTGGCCGTGGCCGTGGTGCTGGGCCTTTCGGCTGCAAAAATGGCAGGCGCATTCTGAGATGATGGGGGCGGCCCCGGGTCGGGCGTGGAGAGAGCTCCCGCGCGGAGCCGCAAAGCACCGCGAAAGCGGCGGTGGATCGCGGCGCGGCGCCGGTGCACGGTCTCCGGAGAGTTTCCCAAGAACGGCACGGGTCGTGCACGGATCGCCTGACCGAACCACAACACGAACGCACCCGTAGCCTTCGTGGCCGGGGCGAGCCCGTGTCGGACACGCAGGGAGACTTTGGCGATGACCGCCTTCGTGAACAACACCAAGACCGTCCTGCTGCTCGGCCTGCTCACGGGCCTCCTGGTGGGTGTGGGCGGCCTGATGGGCGAGCAGTTCATCATCCCGTTCGCGATCTTCGCGGTCGCGATGAACTTCGGCGCGTGGTTCTTCTCGGACAAGATCGCGATCGCCTCGATGCGGGGGCAGGAGGTCGACGCCCGGAGCGGCGGCGACCTGTACCGCATGGTGGACGAGCTCCGCCAGGGCGCCGGGCTGCCCATGCCGCGGGTGTACGTGTGCCCGCACGACGCTCCGAACGCCTTCGCGACCGGGCGCAACCCGCAGCACGCGGCGGTGGCGGTGACACAGGGGGCGCTGAGCCTGCTGGGTCGCGAGGAGCTGCGGGGCGTGATCGCCCATGAGCTGGCGCATATCAAGAACCGTGACACGCTGACGAGCACGATCGCGGCGACGATCGCGGGCGTGCTGGCCTCGGTGGCGCAGTGGGGCTTCTTCCTGGGCGCGGGCAACCGCGAGGGCGGGAACCCGATCGCGGCGCTGGCGGCGATGATCCTGGCGCCAATCGGGGCCATGATCATCCGCGCGACGATCAGCCGCTCGCGCGAGTACGTGGCGGACGCGGACGGGGCGAGGATCGCGGGGACGCCGTACGGGCTGATGTCGGCGCTGCAGAAGCTGGACATGGTGTCTCGGCGCGTGCCGCTGCACAACCCGAACCCGGCGCAGAACAACATGTTCATCGTTGAGCCGCTGACCGGCGGCCGGGGCCTGATGAACCTGTTCGCGACGCACCCGCCGACGGAGAAGCGGGTGGCGGCGCTGCAGCGGCTGGCGGTGTGATCGGACGTTGGTGAGTCGCTGGGCGCCGCGAGCCGACCGCTCCCTCGAGTGGCGCCGACGCCGCGGCTTTGCAAACCACTGCGCGGAGCCTCCGGCGATTGGTGACATGCGCCGGGTGGTCGCGGCGGCGACGTGCCCGGCGCGATCGACAGCGATGAGGCGTGGAGGAAGAAGAGAAGGGAGAGCCGCCCCGGAAGGGGCGGGGTACCCTGGAAATGGTGAGCGGGGCGGGTGTTCCTCTGTGGTTGCCGATCGGGCGTTGCGAGACGATTGCACTTTCGATGGACATGTCCTGTGTCTTCCGGGGACCAGCCGCTGCCAAAACGGCCCCACCCGGAGCGTGCGCAAGCGGAACGACCCGCCCCGTCACCTGTGTGGAACGAACTCAAGTTGTCGAGAGCGAGGCCGCGCGGTGCCCTCACCTGTAGAGACGCGGAGGGGTTTTGCGCGCGCAGGGGTGGATGTTTGCGGCTGCGAACGAGGGCGCAAGTGTTTAGAGACCTAGGAGCTACGGATTTCTTTGAAATCGCGGGAGAGGGAGGCGGGCCGGACCGTGGGTGCGCGCGCAGGCGTGGACATGCGATTTCAGAGTTCGACTTTCGGATCTCGGATCTCGAGATCGGCGGGCGGTGGTTGGCGCCAGCCGCATTCGGGGCAGCCGGTGGCGAAGTCCGCGCGAAGGTCGTAGCCGCAGCGGTGGCAGAGGCCGCGGCGGGCGCGGACGGCGTGGCGGAGGAGCGGCACGAACGTCACGGGCACTGCCCAGAGTGCGGCGTAGAAGACGGTGTCTAACGCGAGTCCGGGCCAGATGGGGCGCAGTGGGATGCAGCGGAAATCGATCCGGCCATTTTGGTGCCGGCTCGAGACGGTGACGCCCCCGCGCGTCGAGAGAGCCTGCGACCCGCCGCGTTGGACGAGAGTGGAGATCTCGCACCAAAACGAGAGGCGTGGCCACCCGATCGCGTCCTCGGTGGCGGACCTCGGGTGCCGCTCGGGCTCGTCGAGGACGCCACCGAGGTGGCCCAGAGGTCGGACGCGACAGGGTGGACGAGCGCGTCGGGGGCGTGCTTACCGCCCGGCGAGGCGAGAGCCGGCGGGCGAGGCCCGCCGGGGAGGTACCACGACCTCCGCTCCATTCCCGGGCGGGAGTAGCGTTCGACGACAACCTGCTTGGACCGGGGGTTGTCGTAGTCTTGATAGAACTGCCAGCGATACGTGAAGCCGAACTGGGGGCGGAAACACGCGACTCCAACGACGACGGCGAACGTGGTGATCACGCCGGCGGCGATGCAGAGGGCGAGCCGCGGAAATGCGGCGCGAAGTATGTGGCGGAGCGCGTTCACCGGGATGGCACAACTCGCGTCCGTGCGGGGGGTTTACGCAGTGTACCGGATGGGCACGTTGACGGCCGCGGTGGTAATTGGGAAACAGGTGGGGTTGACTGTCGTCGGCGTTCGCGGCGAAGGGTCTGGTGTGAAGCCTACCCAGCGTTGCGCGCTGGGTTCCGGGCATCTCGCCCCTTTGGGGCTCAGGGATAGGGCTCAGGCAGGAAATTCCCACGCCGTCCCTGGCGTGTACCCGACGAGATCGTAGAGGTCCTTGCGTGATTGCATGTCGCGAAGGAAAGGCTCGACCGTCCCTTCCCGGTGGAGCGTCTCGAGGGCGCGGGTCACCGCCCCCATAGCAACGCGGAGCATGGTGACGGGGTAGATGACGAGGTTGTAGCCGAGGTCGCCGAATCGGGAGAGGGGGATGAGCGGGGTCTTGCCGAACTCGGTCATGTTGGCGAGGAGGTAGGGGGAGGCAGCAGCAGAAGCAGCAGCAGCAGCAGCAGCAGCAGAAGAAGAAGAAGAAGAAGAAGAAGAAGAAGAAGAAGAAGAAGATCCAGGAGTGGTAGAAGGGGGAGAAGAAGTAGCCCTCTCCCCAGCCCTCTCCCGCGGGGCGCGGGAGAGGGGGCCGGAGGGGGCGCGGGACAGCGCTTTCGCGAATTGCTCGAACTCGGCTTCGCTTGCGAGGCCCTCGGGGAAGATCATGTCGGCGCCGGCGGCGATGTACGCGCGGGCGCGGTCGATCGCGGCCTCCATGCCGTCCACGCCGCGGGCGTCGGTGCGGGCACAGATGATGAACGCGCCATCGGAGCAGTCGCGGCTGGCCTTGGCCGCCCACTGGACCTTCTCGCACATGTGGTCGGTGGGGACGAGGGACTTGCCCTCGAGATGGCCGCAGCGCTTGGGGAAGACCTGGTCCTCGAGGTGCAGCCCCGCTGCCCCGGCGCGGTGGTACTCGATGACGGCGCGCCGGACCATCTCGGCCTCGCCGAAGCCGGTGTCGGCGTCGGCGAGGACGGGGAGGCGCGAACCGTCGACGACCTCGCGGATGACGCGGCAGAAGTGCTCGAGCGTGAGCAGGCCGACGTCGGGCACGCCGGCCGCGACGCTGGTCGCGGCCCCCGAGACGTAGCAGGCGGAGAAGCCGGCGCGGGCGACGGCCTTCGCGACGAGGGCGTTGAAGGCGCCGGGTGCGGCGACGACGCCGGTGGACATGAGAGAGCGGAGGTGGGCGCCGGGGTGGGTGGTCATGGGCGATTATTCACCCCTGAGGACGCTGAGTTGTGCTGGGCAGAGGCGTCATCAAGGCAGGTAAACCGCGGAGTCCACGGGGTCGCACGGAGTCGAGGCAGGGGACGCAATCGTTTGAACGCGCCACAACGCTTCTACGTCGTGGTGAATCTCTTCCGTCTTCACTCAGCGCGACTGAGGGTCTTCGGCGGTGAGCGCTTCCAAGATCGAGCGGCAGGCCGCCGCAGGATCGGGGGCGCTGCAGACGGCGGAGCTCACCGCTATGCCGCGGCAGCCGGCGGCGGTGAGCTGGGAGATGTTGTCTGGCGTGATGCCGCTGATGGCCAGATGAGGGAGGCGGGCGGTCGCCGGGTTGGCGAGGTATTGGCGGAGGTACTCGGGGCCGGCGAGCGCCTTGGGCTTGGTCGCGCTCGGAAACATGGGGCCGACGCCGCAGGAGTCGGCGCCGTCGCGGGCGGCGGCGCGGGCCTGGTCGAGGTTTGACGTGCTGACGCCAATGAGAAGGCTGTTGCCGGCGATGCGGCGGGCGTCGCGGACCGGCAGGTCGGTCTGGCCGAGGTGGACGCCGTCGGCCCCCGCGGCGAGTGCGATATCCACACGGTCGTTGATGATGACGGCCACGCCACGCGGGCGGGCGAGCGCGACGAGGCGGCGGGCGCGCCGGAGCAGCTCCGCCCCGTCGAGCGACTTCTCGCGGAGCTGGAGGCAGTCGGCGCCGCCGTCGATCGCCAACTCGGCGACACGCTCCCACGCGTGGTACGTGCAGAGGCTCTCGGTGATGAGCACGCACAACCGCCACTGGCGGGCCCGGCCCGTGCCGAGGGCCCGCTCGACGGCGGCCGCGGCGTCGTAGGCGCGGTAGCGGAGGCGCTCGATGGCGAGGGCGGCCTCTGGAGCGGCGAGGGCCTTGGCGGCTTCTTCCATGGAGCGCAGCGCCTCGGCGAGGCGGCCCGCCGCGGCGGCGGCGATGGAGGGGAGATTGGGGCGGTCGGCCTCGCCTGCGCCTGTGATGGTCGTCCCGACGTCGCCGGCGGCGTCGCGCCAGGCGAGGAGGACGGCGCGGTCGATGGGCAGAGCGTCAAGGGCGCGGGCGAGCGCGTGGCGGATGTCCTTGATCTCGGCACAGAGCCGCTCCTCGCTCAGGGTGAAGCGGGCGAGGTCCTCGAGCACCCGGAGCCCCTCGCGGGCGCGGTTGGCGTTGGCGTCGATGAGGCGGGCGAGGGGGGGCATGGAGCATGACGATAGAGCGAGCGAGCGGGGGGCGCCGTGGTCTGAGCGAGTCGTCGAGCGAGGGCCACGCGGACACCGACCGTCCGCGTGGCCCTCGCCCTTGACGCAGGGCTCAGACCACGGCGCCCGGCGGAGAACCACTTGACCGCCGGCGCGGTCGTGCGCTGCTCCCGAGCGGCCCATACCATGCGCCCATGCCCCCACCGAACTCCGTCGAGCCGTGCCTGATCGTGATCTTCGGCGCTTCGGGCGACCTGACCGGGCGCAAGCTCGTGCCCGGGCTGTATGAGCTCGATCTCCGCGGACAGCTCCCCGAGAACCTGGCGATCCTGGGCGTGTCGCGCACGGAATACTCGGACGAGCGGTTCCGCGGGAAGATGCGCGAGGCGGTGAAGAAGCACGCTCCGGGCTTCGACGGGGCGAAGTTCGACGCGTTCGCCCGCCGGCTGCACTACCACGCGGCGGACGCCTCGCAGGCTGAGGAGTTCGGCGGCATCCGCGACGCCATCGCCCGCCTGGGGCGCGAGCACAACCTGCTCCGGCCCCAGGGCATGCCCAACGTGCTGTTCTACCTCTCGGTCTCGCCCGAGCTCTACGAGCCGATCGTCGAGGGGATCGGGGAGGCGCACCTCGTGAGCGAGGGCAAGCGGTGGTGCGCGCTGGACCCGCGGGCGATGCCGTGGCAGCGGATCATCGTGGAGAAGCCGTTCGGGACCGACCTCCCGAGCGCGCGGTCGCTGAACCGGGCGCTCGGGCGGGTGTTCGAGGAGGAGGCGACCTACCGCATCGACCACTACCTCGGCAAGGAGCTGGTGCAGAACATCCTCGCCCTGCGGATGGCCAACGCGATCTTCGAGCCGCTGTGGAACCGCACGCACGTGCACCACGTGCAGATCACGGCCGCGGAGACGATCGGCGTCGGCCGGCGGGCGGGCACGTTCTACGAGAGCGCGGGCGCGATGCGGGACATGATCCAGAGCCACCTGCTCCAGGTGCTCGCGCTGGTGGCGATGGAGCCGCCGGCGCAGTACACGGCCGACGCGATCGCGCGGGAGAAGATCAAGCTGCTCAGCTCGGCGCGCCCGGCGGCGGGCGAGGACGAGGTGTGGGCCTCGGGGGCGCTCGGGCGGTACGGCCCGGCGCCGGCGGGCCGGGAGGGGGACGGGGCGGCGTACGTGGACGAGGAGGGCGTGGACCCGGAGCGGCGGACCGAGACATTCGCGGCCATGCGCCTCAGGTTCGATAACTGGCGCTGGGCGGGCGTGCCATTCTTCATCCGCTCGGGCAAGCGGATGGCGACGAAGCTGACGGAGGTGGTGGTGCTGTTCCGCTCGCCGCCGCTCGACATCTTCGAGCGCGCGGGGGGCCACCTGCCCGAGGAGCCGCCGAACCGGCTGATCATCAACATCGCGCCCACCGAGGGGATCAGCCTGCGCGTCGCGGGCAAGGTGCCCGGCCAGGGCTTCAACATCGATACCGCCAAGCTCGACCTCGACTACGTGGAGCGGTTCGGCGGCGAGCCGATCGACGCCTACGCGACGCTGCTGCTGGACGCGATCCGCGGCGACCGCACGCTCTTCAAGCACCGCGAGGAGGTGGAGAGCGGGTGGCGGATCGTGCAGCCGTACCTGGACTCGGCGCGGCTGCGCGAGGAGATCGAGACGTATGAGTCGGGGAGCTGGGGGCCGGGGCGGGCGGCGGAGATCATCGCGGCGGAGGGGGCGAGGTGGCATAATCCGCGGGTGGGGGAGGTGCGGTGAGCCGGCGGACCCGCTTGCAACCTCTCGGTGCTGCGCCGGTATGGAGGTCAGCCGGCTTGAGCCAGAGGGAGAGCCATGGGGAACGCTCAGTTATCGCGATGGTGGCCGATCGGGATCACGACCGCTTTAACGGCTGGGGCCGCGGCCCAGCAGGGGCTCGTATGTGAGGCGAGGGACATCCTGAGCCGGACGACGACGGCGGGCCACGCCCACGACATCGCGATCGGCGGTAATCTGGCGTACATCGCCGATGGAAGCGCCGGGCTGCTGGTCCTTGATATCTCGGAGCCGGCGGCCCCTGTGTTCGTCGCGTCGTGCGACACCCCGGGCTCGGCACGTGCGTTGTCGGTCGACGGTTCTCACGCGTTCATCGCCGAGTATGACTTCGGGCTACGGATCGTGGATGTGGCAGATCCGGGAGCGCCCGTGCTCGTCGGTTCGCTTGCAATGGGCGCGACACCATTGGATGTGGTTGGAGCAGGCGGCTTGGCGTATCTGGCCCTGGGCGACCAGGGCTTGGTCGTGGTAGACGTCAGCGAGCCGACCAGTCCCGCGGTGGTCGGGGCGTACGACACCGTTGGAGGGGTCCGGAATCTCGCGATCGTCGGGGAGCACGCTTATCTCGCGGATACGTCCGGTGGGCTCGTGATTGTCGACGTGTCGAATCCTTCGGCGCCCACACTGGTTGGGGCGTCCGATGCGGCGCTGGTCTTCGACGTCGCGGCATCAGGGGACGTTCTGTACGCCGCGACCGACGCGGGCGTGGCGGTGTTTGACGTGGCCGACCCCGCGTCGCCGCAACTGCTGGCAACGAACGGGGAGCTGGGCGATGACGACCCCGACATCGTCGCCGCGGGCGGGCGGGCGTACCTCGGCGGAGCGCGGACCGCGTATGACGTCTCGGACCCGCACAATCCGGAGCCGGTCGGCACGTTCGCTCATTCGGGAGAGCGGGCGTTCATCCGCGGTTCGCTGGCGTTTGTCGCCGCGGGTGACGAAGTACTTGTGGTTGATGTGGCTGATCCACCCTCCTCGACCGTGCTGGGGGCATCGCCCGCCGAGGATTCGATGGAGGGGCTCGCGATGCAGGGGCATTACGCCTTCGTCGCCGACTGGTTCGGCGGGATGGGCGTGATCGACGTTTCCGACCCGAAAGCGCCGGTGCGCGTGGCCTCCCTTCTGACGGCGGAGTATGCGCACGACGTTGCGGTGCAGGGCGATTACGCGTACATCGCCGATGACGGGGCCGGGTTTGCCATCGCCGATATCTCCGATCCGCTGTCGCCGGTGCTGCTCGGCCAGCATGGCCCCATCCGCGGCGCCCGGGTGGCGGTAGATGGGAGCGTCGCGGCGGTTCTCGGCGGAGGCGGGCTGGAGTTCGTGGACGTGAGCGATCCGCTCCATCCGCAGTCGATCGCCACGCACGGAGGGTACGGCGGCTCGCGGCAGCACGGGAATCTGCGGATCGTGAACGGCTTCGCATACGTCGCCGGCCCGGACTTTGCGATCTTCGATGTCGGGAACCCGGCGGAGCCACCAATCGCAGAGGTCCACACGCCGTCTCGCGCAAACGCGATCGACGTGCAGGACGATCTCGCATGCATCGGCTGCCATTACGAACTCGTCCTCTATGACCTCAGCAACCTCAACAATCCATTGGAGCTGGGGCGAGAGCTGATGCCGAGCCCGGGCGTGGAGTCGGTCAGGATGGTGGATGATGTCGCCATTGTCGGACTCTTCAACGGTGATCTCTGGGTGGTTGACATCTCGGACCCATCAAACCCAAAGTCGCGCTTCCAGACAGGCGGCGCGCTCGGCACGCGGCTCGTCTGGGATATGGAGATACGCGAGAACCTCGCGTACATGGTCGACGCGGACCGGGGGCTGGTGATCGTGGATCTCTCCGACTGCCCCTGCCCCGCCGACTTCAATGGCGACGGATCAACGGACTCACGGGACGTGATCGCGTTCGTGGGCGCCTGGGCGAGCGATCGCGGGCGGGACTGCTCTTCAGGCGACTGCTCCACGGATCTCGACGGCAACGGCGTCGCCGATTCGAGGGACGTCGTCCGGTTCCTGAACCTCTGGGCGGGCGGATGCTGACGTGAATCCGGCCTTTGAGTGGCGAACGGGGCCGGGACCCGCCACAATCAGCCCGATGCCCGCCCCCGAGCCCATTCCACTTGCCCCTGAGCCCCGCAAGCCCCGCCTGCCCGGCGAGGTCGTGGTGCGGGCCAGCGTGGACGACCTGATCGACGCGATCGCGGCGGACCTCTTCTTCCAGGCCAAGGCGTGCGTGCGGGCGTTCGGGGACTTCCACCTCGCCCTGTCCGGAGGCTCGACGCCGGAACCCTTGTACCGGCGCCTGATGTATGACCCGCGCCTGCGCGAATTCCCCTGGAAGAAGACGCACCTGTGGCAGGTGGACGAGCGCTGCGTGCCCGAGGACGACGATCGGCGGAACTGGAAGATGATCGGAGAGATCCTGCTGGACCACTCGGACATCCCACGCGGCCAGGCGCACCCGATGCCGGTGCTGGAGGAGCAGGGCGACGAGCTCTACGAGCGGCAGCTGCGCGATGCGCTGGAGTGGCGCGAGAAGGGGCACGACCGGCTCGACTACGTGCTGCTCGGGATTGGCGCCGACCTGCACACCGCGAGCCTGTTCCCGGGCTCCCCCGCGCTCGACGCGCCGCCGGGGAGGCTGACCGTCTTCAACGACGGGCCGACAGTGACGCCGCCGGAGCGGATGACACTCACCTACGAGATGCTCAACGCCTCGCGGTTCCTCGGCGTGATGGTGACGGGCCAGGGCAAGCGGGAGGCGGTGTCACGCCTCGCGGCGGGGCCGCTCGATCCGGCCGAGGCGCCGATCGCGGGCATCCGGCCGCTGGGGGGCGTGCTGCGGTGGTACCTGGACGCCGCCGCGTGTCCTGAGCAGGCAGCGGAATAGCGATCAGCGAGACAGCGAGACAGCGAGACAGGGATTGGATAGCAGTCGCGAGTGGACTCTGACTGCCCGAGCGCTCGCGCAACTCCGCTCCCCACTCCTGTCTCGCTGATCGCTGATCGCTGCTCCGCTGCCCCGCTATCTCGCTATCCTCCCCCGTGCCCGCCCCCACGGCCAACCCTCGCGTCACCTACCGGCTCCGGCACGAGGACCAGCACCTGCTGGTCGTGGAGAAGCGCGCGCGGCTTGTAACCGTGCCCGGCGTGGGCCATCAGGAGGACACGCTGCTCAACGGGCTCATGGCGACGCACGGGGGGCGGCTCGGCAAGCTCGGGGAGAAGCGCGACTGGGGACTGGTGCACCGCCTCGACAAGGACACGAGCGGCCTGCTCGTGGTGGCGCTCACGCCCGAGGCGTACGACGGGCTGCGCGCGCTCTTCGAGACGCGCGATGTGCGGAAGTTCTACTGGGCCGTCTGCCGCGGCACGCCGAACAAGCCGACCGGCGTGATCAAGCGCCCGATCATCGAGGAGGTGCAGCGTCTTGACAAGTACACCTCGTCGAAGACCAGCCGCATCGGGGCCTCGGGCAAGCCGGCGGTGACCGCGTACCGGGTCCTGCAGTCCTCCCCGTCGGCGGCGCTCATCGAGGCGAGGCCGATCACGGGCCGGCTGCACCAGGTGCGCGTGCACCTGGATTCGATCGGCGCCACCGTGCTGGGCGACGAGGCGTACGGCCCGAAGATGGCCCGCGCCGCCTCGCCGCGCCTGGCGCTGCACTCGCACCGGCTCGCGTTCGTGCACCCGGTGACCGGCGGGCCTCTCGATCTCCGGTCGCCATTCCCTCGCGACCTGCGCCCGATGCTGCGCCGGATGCTGCTGGAGCTGCCGTCGGCGGAGGGGGAGGCCGGAGCGGGCGCCGCGGAGGGCGACGAGGCGGCCGACGCCGCGGTGTAGGCGGTCCGGCACTTCGCGCGGGCCGCGAGCTTTCAGACCAGCCCGCTGCGCGGAGCCTCCGCGGACCGACGCTAGAGCACGGAGAGGAAGTCGCGGGCGATGCCGTCGGCGAAGAGAAAGCCCGAGTCGGTGAGGGCGATGCGGTCGGCGTGGAGCCGGGCGTGGCCGAGCGACACGCGGGCGTGGGCGACGCCGCGCAATCGCCCGAGCAGCGGGAGCTCGCCGCCGGGTCGATCCGATCCCGCCCCCCCATTCTCGCGCAGACCGGCCGCCGCGCCGGCGAGGTCGACGCCCTCCCGCAGCCTGATCCCCGACATGATCCGCTCCCCGACGAGCCTCCGCGGCTCCGGCGGCTCGGCGTCCACCACGGGCGGGAGGCCGCGGTCGTCGGAGCGCAGGTAGTCGTCGAGGCGGGCGACGTTTTTCCACCGCCAACTGCCCCCGCCGGGGTCGAGCAGGTGAGCGCTGGCGCTCGGGCCTGCGGCCATCCACGACCTCTGCCGCCAGTACGCGAGGTTGTGCCTGCATTCCTGGCCCGGCGCCGCGAAGTTCGAGACCTCGTAGCGGTCCAGCCCGGCCGCTCGGACGCGAGCGACCGTGTGCTCGTACATGTCGGCCTCGAGGTCCTCGTCGCACGGCTCGAAGTCGCCGCGATGGAGCCGGGCGGTCATGGCGGTCTTCGGCTCGTACGTGAGCGCGTAGCAGGAGAGGTGCGACAGCCCCATCGCGAGCGCCCGCTCCAGGTCGCGCTCCCACTCGGCGAGCGTCTGGCCGGGGATGCCGAAGATGAGATCCACGCTCAGACGCCCGAACCCGGCCTCACGCGCCAGGCCCGCCGCCTGCTCCACGCTCGCGGGGTCGTGCCAGCGCTCGAGCGTCTTGAGGTGGCGCGGCTCGAAGCTCTGCGCGCCCATGCTCAGCCGGCTGACGCCGCCCGCGCGGAGCACGCCGAAGAGCTCGGCCGACGCGGTCTCGGGGTTGCACTCGACCGTGAACTCGCCG
>DASRXL010000043.1:0-2353 GCA_035654175.1 Phycisphaerales bacterium | reverse complement strand
GCCGTCGCCGCCGAGGCTGGCGATCGGGCGGTGGTGCACGTTCCAGATCAGCTCGTGCACGTGCCCGCCGACGACCGGGTCGAGGCCGGTCGTCGGCTCGTCGTAGAAGATGACCGCCGGGTCCATCGCGATCGCCCGCGCGATGGCGACGCGCTTGGCCATGCCGCCGCTGAGGGCGTCGCGCTCCTTCTCGACCACATCGTCAACCTCGAGCTTCACTGCTTCGAGCGCGTCGCGCACCCGGCCGCGGATCTTCCGCTCCGGCAGCTCGGTGTGCTCGCGCAGCCAGAGCGCGATGTTGTCGTAGACGGTGCCGGTGAAGAGCGCGTTGTGCTGGAAGACGATCGCCCAGAAGAGGCGCACCTCGTCGAGCACGTCGGGATCGATTCCCACAAGGTCCACCATCGGCAGGCCCTTGCGGCCGTGGTGAACCACCTTGATCGATCCTTCGTCGGGGGACTGCAGCCCGGTGAGGTGGTCGAGGAAGACCGTCTTGCCCGAGCCGGAGTGGCCGACGATGGCCGTGATCTCGCCGCGCCGGATGGTCGCGCTGACACCCTTGAGCACCTCCTTGCCGGAGTAGCTCTTGTGGATGCCGGCCGCCACGATCTCCGGGGCGAGCGACTGCGCGGTGCTCAGGTTGAACGGCCCGCCGGGCATGGTGCGAGCGTAGGAGGAAGGCACCGAGGCATCGAGAAGAGGGGGTAGGGAAGGCGCGGAGGCGGCCGGGCATCGGAACAGGGCTCTTCTCTTCTTGATGCCTCGATGCCTGGGTGCCTTGATGCCTTCTTCTGGGTCTCCGGCTTCCTCGCCTTACCCTTCCACCCTGATCTACCTGGACAACAACGCGACCACCCAGCCGGCTGAGCAGGTCGTCGAGGCCGTTGCGCAGGCGATGCGGACGCGGTGGGCCAACCCGTCGAGCATCCACCGGGCCGGGCAGGATGCGCGGCACGCCGTGGAGCTCGCCCGTGCATCGGTCGCCGCGCTCATCGGGGCCAACCCGAAGAACATCACTTTCACCAGCGGCGGTACCGAATCGATCGATCTCGCCGTCCGCGGGGTTCTGTCAACCCCCTCAACCCACTCCCCCCCTCAACCCACTCCTGTCCGCGTCGTCTCCACGCGCATCGAGCACGCTGCGGTGCGCGAGCTGCTGGTGAGCCTTGAGAAGCAGGGAGCGGTCACCCTCGGTTTCCTCGACACCGACGGGTGGGGGTGCGTCAAGGCTGAGTCGCTCGAACGAGAGATCACCCCCGGCACGCGCCTGGTCAGCGTCCAGTGGGCCAACAACGAGACCGGCACGGTGCAGGAGATCGGCGCGATCGCCGCCCGCTGCCGCGCTGTCGGCGCGGTGTTCCACTGCGACGGCACCCAGTGGGTCGGCAAGAACGACACCGACGTCGGCGAGGTGTCGGGGTCGCCGCCACCGTGCGACATCCTCACGTTCTCGGCGCACAAGTGGCACGGGCCGAAGGGTGTGGGCATCGTCTGGGCTCGCCCCGGCGTGCGGCTCCCGCCGCGCATCCACGGCACGCAGGAGAAGGGCCGGCGCGGCGGCACGGAGAACGCCGAGGGGATCATCGGCGCCGGCGTCGCCGCGCAGCTCGCCGCCGGGTGGCTCGCCGACGCCGCAGGCCGCGAGCGCGGGCGCGAGCTCTGCGATCGGTTCAACACGCGCGTCTTCGCCGGGCTCGGCGACATGCAGCTCCGCGACAACACAGTGGCCGCCGCCGGCGCCGCGCCTTGCCCGGCGCGACTGTGGAACACCACCAACATCGGGTTCCACCGGCTGGAGGCCGAGGCGCTGCTGATGGCCTTCTCCGAGCAGGGCCTGTGCGCCTCGGCGGGCGCCGCCTGCTCGTCGGGGTCGCTCGACCCCTCGCCGGTGCTGCTGGCGATGGGGGTCCCCGCCGAGTTCGCCCACGGGTCGGTCCGATTCTCGCTTTCGCGGTACAGCACCCGGGAGGAGATCGATCGGGCGGCGGAGATCGTGATCGCCTGCGTGCGGAAGGTGCGCCGCAGCATGGCGTAGCCGCGGCGCCCGTACCGTTCCCGGCCTTCCCGCGAGCCTGCGTCACGTTCGGTTTCGATTCCCGCTACCCTCCGGCCATGAGTCAGAACCCGTACGCGGCCTACAACACCGGCGACCCGGCCCCCGAGGCGCGGACGAGCGTGCTGGCGATCGGCTCGCTGGTCTGCTCGCTGATCTGCTGCATCCCCGGGCTCTCGATCCTCGGCACGCTGCTGGGCGCCGTCGCCATCCTGCGGATCAGCGCGTCCAACGGGCGGCGCAAGGGCGTCGGCCTGGCGATCGCCGGGATCGTCATCGGGCTGGCGATCTCGGTCTGCT
>DASRXL010000042.1:0-12429 GCA_035654175.1 Phycisphaerales bacterium | reverse complement strand
GGAGGTGGAGCACCTCGCGGTGGCGGCGCGGCAGGCGCCCGAGGGCGGCGGCGAGGTCGGGATGGCTTGCGGCATCGTGCCTCTCGGGCGGCGCCGCGAGCGACTCGCGCCGGGCGGCGCGCCCGGCGCTGCGGACGTGGTTCAGGGCCTGCGTGCGCAGGATGCGGGCGAGCCAGGGGCGCACGTCGCGCACCCTCCGGATCGTGCGGCGGTCGAGCTGGAGGATGCGGCAGAAGACGCTCTGGACGATGTCCTCCGCCGCGCCGGCGTGCCGCCTGCCGAGCGCGCCGCGCGCGCACGGGAGCATCCACCCGGCGTGGCGCTGCCACAATTCCCGGGCGGACGCTTCGTGTCCGGCGTGGGTGCGCCGGAGGAGTTGGCGGTCGTCGGCGGTCATCGAAAGGCTCAGTCGCCGGACGCGGGGGACGCCTTGGCGTCGGACTTCGGTTCCCGGTACGCCTGAAGAGCCGTGAGCGTTTCGGCCAATTGGGCTTGTCCCTTGGCATCGCCCTCGCGGGCACGCCCCAGGGCTGGGGCGAACAGTCTCCCCAGTTCGCCATATGCGCCGACTTCGCCCATCGCGCTCAGGGCGTCGAGCCTTTCGGCTGCGTCGGGGCGGTCCCAGAGCCGCAGGGCCTGTTCGTAGAAGGGCGTGAGGCGGCGGGCCTCCGCGACAACGGCCGCGCCGTTGAGCCGCCGGATGTTCGCGGCATGGCCCGGATCGAGCTCGGGATCGGGGCTCAGCTCGAGGAGCAGTGCGCCGGCGTCGGCCTTGTCGCCGTACTCCTTCGCGAGCCAGCCAATGGTGATCGCGCCTTCCATCTTGATGCACTCGCGGGTGTTGAACGGATCATCGGCCTCGAAGCGCTCGAGCGCGGCGATGATCAGGTCGCGTCCCTCGTCGGTCAGCGTGCCGTGCTCGAGCATGTGCTCGGTGAGCTGGTGCGCGTGCGCGGCGATCGCGATGCCCACGAGCGACGAGATGAGGATCCGGTCGCGCGAGACATGGCGCGCCGCGTTGTATATCGCGGCGAGCCGGGCGGCGGCGGCGTCCGGGTCGCCGGATTCGAGCTGGCGCCAGGCGTCGGCGCGGAGGATCCGCGACGCGGCACGCATCTTGCCCAGATGTGGGAGCAGCGCGCCCCATCCGTCCTGGTACATGACGCCGAAATCGCAGTGCTCCAGGTTCGAGGCCCAGACGAGCCGCTCGATGAGCGGCTGGGCGTTCACGAGCGCTTCGGTGGCCCGCTCGCGCGTGATACCTACGAGCTCGGCGGTCTCGGCGTCCTGCTCCGCCGTGGCGGACTCGCCCTGGAAGTAGTGAAACGCCGCCTCGAGCTCCGAGTGGAGCTGCAGGAAGAGCTGGTAATAGACCGGGCCGGCGTCCGTAGGCGCCATGGAATCCAGGAGTGCCGCGGACTCCTCGGGCGTGAGGCCGAGGCGGACCTCGACTTCTTGCGCCGACGGGGTCCCGGTCTGAGCCGCGCCGAGGCTCGGCGCGAGGAGCACTGCCGCGATCGCAAGGAAGACCGGACGGGAACGACGGTTGCTGCGCAGCGGATGCATGTGTCTCGAACTCCTCTCGTGGCGCTCGGCGCGGTCAGGGGGCGGCCCCGGCCCACACCAGCAGGACACCGCGCGGGGCGCCCTGTATCGCGCCGAGCCGTTACTTTGATAGCCATCCGCATGGAGGAGGATTGCAATGACGATTCCCCCACGGCATGTTCCCCTGGAGCGGCACGACCCGGGCGAGCCGCCCGAAGAGGCCGCGAGGCGGTTCTACGAGGTGATGCGCCTGCGCCGGACGGTGCGGATGTTCAGCGACCGGCCAGTATCGGCGGAGACGATCGAGTGGGTAATCCGCGCGGCGGGGACGGCCCCGAGCGGGGCGAACAAGCAGCCGTGGCGGTTCGTGGCGGTGAGCGACCCGGGGGTGAAGCGCCGGATCAGGGAGGCCGCGGAGGCGGAGGAGCGGGAGTTCTACGAGCGCCGGGCGAGCGACGAGTGGCTGGAGGACCTGGCGGCGCTGGGGACCGACGAGCACAAGGAGTTTCTGGAGGTCGCGCCGTGGCTGATCGTGGTGTTCAAGCTGATGAAGAGCGACGAGGGCGGGCAGGTGTACTACGCGAACGAGAGCGTGGGCATCGCCTGCGGGATGCTCTTGGCGGCGGCGCATCACGCAGGGCTGGGGACGCTGACGCACACCCCGAGCCCGATGGGGTTCCTGGCGGAGGTGCTGGAGCGGCCGGGGCACGAGCGGCCGTTCCTGCTTATTCCGATGGGGTATCCGGCGGAGGGGTGCGTGGTGCCGGACATTGAGCGCAAGCCGCTCGACGACATTATGGTGCGGGTGTAGGGGAGTACTGAGTGCTGAGTGCTGAGTGCTGAGTGCTGAGGAGGGAGGGGGAGGCATGGGTGGGGTGCGGCGGTTTGAGGATTTGGTGGCGTGGCAGAGGGCGAGGGAGTTGACGCGAGTCGTGTACGTGGCGACCGCGGAAGGGACGCTGGCGCGGGACTTTGGGCTGCGGGACCAGATGCGTCGCGCGTCGGTGTCGATCATGGCCAATATCGCTGAAGGCTTCGATCGGAGTCGGGCCGGCGAGTTTCACCAGTTCCTGTCCGTGGCTAAGGCCTCGTGCGCCGAGCTGCGATCCCACGTGTACGTCGCCCTGGATGCACAGCACCTCTCGCCCGACCGGGCCGACGAGATCATGCGTCTGGCGGAACAAACCAGCCGGGTCGTCTCCGGCCTACGAACGTTGGTCGCCCGCACCCGCACCAAGCCCCGATCTACGCAACCATTTCAGCACTGAGCACTGAGCACTGAGCACTCAGCACCCCTTCACCCAGTCGTTCTGCAACGCGATGACGTCCTGGGTTATTCTATCTAACCTTGCGAATGACCTGTGGAAGCCACAGTCCCGAGCTTGCGCTCGGGGCTCGCACGCGTCTCAGTGCAGCACCCGGTAGAGCTCGGCCTGGTCGGTGAGGCCCTGGGCGACCTTCTCGGCGCCGTCCACGCGCATAGGGGCGAAGCCGGAGTTGACGGCGCTCTGGTAGAGGGTGACGCCGTCGGCCTGGGCGGCGGTGAGGCGGCGGAGCTCGTCGTTCATGGTCATGATCTCGTAGACGGCCAGGCGCCCGCGGTAGCCGGCGCCGTAGCAGGCGTCGCACTGCTCGCCGGGGTCGGTGGGGCTGCGCCCGCCGCCGCCGCAGACGACGCAGGTGCGCCGGACGAGGCGTTGGGCCATCACGGCCATGAGCGACGAGGTGATGAGGTAGGGCTCGAGGCCGATATCGATCAGGCGGGGGATGGCGCTGGGAGCGTCGTTGGTGTGGAGCGTGGCGAGCACGAGGTGGCCGGTGAGAGAGGCCTGGATCGCGAGCTGCGCTGTCTCCTGGTCGCGGATCTCGCCGACGAGGATCACGTCGGGGTCTTGACGCAGGAGGGAGCGCAGGCCGGTGGCGAAGGTCACGCCGCGCTTGGGGTTCACCTGCATCTGGCTGATGCCCTCGAGGTGGTACTCGACCGGGTCCTCGATGGTCATGACGTTGCGGCTGGTGCGGTCGATGCGCCCGAGCGCGGCGTAGAGCGTGGTGGTCTTGCCCGAGCCGGTGGGGCCGGTGACGAGGATCATGCCCGTGGGCCTATCCACCAGGTCCATGAGCATGGCCTGCATCTTCTTGCCCATGCCGATCTGGTCGAGCGAGAGCTGCGTCTGGCTCTGGTCGAGCAGGCGGAGCACGAGGCGCTCGCCGTAGACGGTGGGGATGACCGAGAGGCGGATGTCGATCTTCTTCTGGCCGACGCGGACGGAGGTGTGGCCGTCCTGCGGCGAGTGGCGGTTGGCGATGTCGAGCTCGGTCATGACCTTGAGGCGGCTGGAGATCGCGGCGGCGAGGGACATCGGCGGGCTGAACGCGTCCATCAGCATGCCGTCGACGCGGAAGCGGATGACGAGCTTGTTCTCCATCGGGTGGACGTGGATGTCGCTGGCGCGCCGGCGGAGGGCCTCGAAGAGGATCATGTTGACGAGACGGATGACCGGCGTCTGGCGCGCGAGGCTGAGGAGGTCGGTGGCGGACCCGACGCCTGCGGCGACGCTCTCGATGGCGCGGGCGTCGAGGGGCATCTCCTCGATGATCTCGGTGACGAGGTCGCCGCGCTGCTCGTAGCCGCGGTTGATGAGGTTGGCGACGGCGGCGCGGGGGCTGAGGATGATGCGCAGGGGCATGCCGAGCATGTCCTCGAGCATGCTGAAGACGGCGGGCTGGAGGGGCTGGGCCGTGGCGACGCGCATGGCGTGGCCGTCGCTCTCGACGCCGGCGACGTTCTGCTGGCGGGCCAGCTCGGGGGGCACGGTCTCGTAGAACTTGCTGGCGGACTCCTGGAGGCGGGGCTCGAGGCGGAACTCGAGGCCGGTGCGCTCGGCGAGCTTGGAGAGCGCCTGCTGCTCGTCCATCGCAAGCATCGAGAGCATCACGTCCCACGGGTCGGTGTCGGAGCCCTCGGCGTGGCGGTAGAGGCGGAGCTGGTCGGGGCTCAGGCGCAGGGGGCCGAGCTGCTCGGCGACGTGCGATGATTCGTCGAGCGCGAGGGCGCCCGGCGCGTCGGCGGGCGCGCTGCGCGCGTTGGGCGGCGTCGCGCCGCCGGAGCGAAATCTGGCGAGCGGGCCTCCGGCCATCGTCAGCGGCCCTCCCCGCGCCGGACGACGCCGGCGTCGTCCTCGGTGAGGGGGATGATGGCCGGGTCCTCGCCGCCGGGCAGCCCGGGGAGGTCGTCGGCGTCGGCATCGAGGGCGGGGCTGATGAGCTCGATCTTGGTGGGGGAGAGCTCGGGCACGTCGGGAGCGATGCCGGCGAAGTCCTGCGGGCCGCGGGTGAGGAGGCGGAGGTCGGCGAAGTTGCGGTCGTTCAAGATGCGGGGGGTGATGAAGATGTAGAGCACCTGCTCGGCGCTGATCTTGTTGGTGTCCCGGAAGAGCAGGCCGAGGATCGGGATATCTCCGAGCAGCGGCACCTTGACGATCGTTTTGCGTGCGTCCTCGACCTTGATGCCGCCGACGACGATGGTGGTGTCGGAGGGGATGGTCACCGATTCGGAGCTGACGTTGCGGGTGTTCTTGGGCGGGGGGATGCCCTCCTCGCCGGCGCCGGTGAAGTTGGAGAGCTCGATCTCGTACGCGAGGCGGAGGTAGCCTGCCTCGGAGATGCTAGGGGTGATGGTGAGCGAGGTGCCGGCCTCCTCGTAGCCGCCGAAGGTGGTCTGGTCGGTGGTCTGGCCGGCGGTGGTGGTGGTGAAGGGCTGCTCCTCGACGCTGTTGATCGAGGCCTCGGTGTTGTCGTTGGCGAGGAGCTGGGGCGAGGAGAGGATGCGGGCGTCGGTGTTGGTCTGGATGGCGTTGAGGATGAAGGGGACGTAGCTGCTCTTGATGAGCGAGGCGGAGTAGCCGCCGAGGCCCGGGAGCGGGACCTTCGGGTCGGTGTAGCCGCCGCCCTCGGCCCGGGTGCCGAGGCCGAAGGCGGTCTGCGTGAAGAACTGGCCGGCCTGGAGCTGGCCCTCGACGGTGAGCGTGAAGTCCTTCGTGTTCGAGACGGCGAGGATCTTGACGTCCACGTAGACCTGCGGGCGGCGGACGTCGAGCTCCTCGATGATGCGGGCGAACTGCTGCTGGAGCTTGAGCGGGGCCTTCACGATGACGACGTTGGTCTCCTCGTGGAAGGTGACGAAGGAGTCTTCCGGGGTCGCGATGAAGCTGCCCTCGGCGGCCTGGCCGCCCTCGGCTTCCTGCTGGGCGCGGAGGAGCTGCTGGAAGGCGTTCCCGCCCTGCGTTCCGGTCTGATTGCCGCGGGCTCCGGGCAGGAGCGGGCTCTCGGTGCCGGAATCGCTCTCGATGACGTCCTGGAGGAGGGTGGCGAGGTCCTCGGCCTTGACGTTGCGGACGGCGTATCGCTCGATGACCATCTCGTCGAGCTCGATCTCGAGGGCCTCGATGAGCTTGCCGAGCTGCTCCTGCTGCTGGTTGGTGCCGTAGTAGAGGATCTTGCCGCGGGCGGCGTCGACCATCATGACCGAGCCGCCGCCGAGGGTGCTCTGCTGGTCGAACTGCCCCTGGCCCTGGTTGTTGCGTCCAAACTGGCCGAAGAAGGGCTGCTGGGTGTCGTCGAGGGAGTCCTCGAGCTCGATGACCTCGCCGAGGCCGCGCTGGCTGGCGATGTTGGCGATCATGGCGGCGCCGGCGCCGGCGGTGTACTCCTTGGGGATGAGGGTGGTCTCGACGTCGATGAGCTTGAGGATGTTGCGGACCTGGTCGAGCTCCTCCGGTGTGCCGCGGAACATCAGGGCATTGCCGGAGGGATCGATGGTGAGCCGGTCGGCGAGGTTGTCGAGGCTGGAGGCCTGGCCGGGGTTCTGGATGACCTGCTCCTGGCCGGGGACGGCGGTGCGCAGGGTGTTGGCCTGGCCGACGAGCGAGATGGCGCGCTCGCGCGCGGCCTGGGCTCCGACGTGGATCAGGTCGATGCGGGTGAACTCCGTCCGCCTGTACTCGGCGAGCACCTGCTCGATGAGCTCTTCGAGAGCGCGGACGCGCCGGGGTGAATCGGTGACGACGATGATGCCGAGGTCGTCCACGTAGGAGATCTGGCGCGCGCCCGGCTGGCCGGGCTGGGCGGTGGGATCGATGACCGCCTTGAGCGACGAGGGCTTGATGTTCGGCGTCGAGATGATCTTGGTCGTGGCGAAGTCGCCGGCGAAGGTCTGCGGCACCTCGGCGGCGGGCTGGATCGTGTAGATGCCCACGGGATCGAGCACCAGCGAGTAGTTGTACTGGGCGAGCAGCGCCTCCATCAGCGAGAGGAGCTGGTCGCGCGGCACCTCCTGCTCGGCGTTGAACATGACCGTGCCGGTGACCGTGCCCTTCGTCGCGACGTTGATCCCCAGCTCGTCGACGATGAAGTTGACGATCTCCATGAGCTCGATGGGCTCGCTCATCGGGAGGAAGGTGACCGAGTCGCCGCCCGCGGGCTCGAAGACGGGCTGGTCGAGGCCGTCGCCGGCGGGCTGCTCCGCCGGCTGCTCGGGGTCCTCGTCCTGCGCGAGGGCGGCAGGCGCCGCGAGGCCGCAGGCGCAGATGATCGCCGCGACGGCGATCGCGTTCAGCCCTGGCTTCCCCCGTGCGACATCCCAGCGGTTGTGATCCGTCACCGGCGCCTCTCCTTGTGCTGGAGCGCTAGGTTATACCGACTCCCTGTCCCCGGCGGATTGTCGGGGTCCGATCGGAAGCCGGCCATGCGTGTCGTCAGCCTCGTTCCTTCGGCGACGGAGATCCTCTGCCTTCTGGGCGGGCGGGAGCTCCTCGTCGGCCGCTCGCATGAGTGCAACTCTCCTACCGACGCCGGGCTGGGCGAGTTGCCGGTCTTGACCAAGCGGACGACCGACGCCGGAGCCGCGCCGGGCGAGATCGACGCGATCGTTCGCGCCGACGTGGCGGCGGGTCGGCCGCTCTACCGGCTCGACGAGCGGCTGCTCAGCGCACTGCGGCCCGACCTGATTCTGACGCAGGACCTGTGCGGCGTGTGCTCGATCGACCTCGCGAGCGTGCGCCGGGCGGCGGAGCGGCTGGACCGGCCGGCGAGGATCGTCAGCCTCAATCCCGAGACCGTCGAGGACGTGCTTGACGACGTGCTGCGGGTGGGTCGGGCGGCGGGCCTGGAGGAGCGGGCGCGCCACGCGGCGGTGGAGCTGCGCTCGCGCCTCTGGAGGGCGCAGGAGCACGTGAATCCCTACGCCGACGGCCCGGTGGTCGGCTTTCTGGAGTGGACCGATCCTTTGTTCGTGGCGGGGCATTGGACGGTGCAGCTCATCGAGCGGGCGGGTGGGCGGCACCCGCTGAATCCCACGGTGGCGCGGGCGGGTTCCGGGGCGGCGGCGGGGACGCAGATGGGCGAACGCGTGGCGGGCGCGTCGGTGGCGGTGGCGCCGGAGGCGTTCGTCGCTTCGCGTCCCGAGTTTGTGGTGGTCGCGCCGTGCGGGGTGGAACTGGCGCGGGCGTACGGCGAGGCCGAGGCGCTCACGCGCCGGGCGTGGTGGGGCGAGCTGCCGGCGGCCCGGTCGGCGCGCGTGGCGGTGGTGGATGGCGACGCGATGTTCAACCGTCCCGGGCCGCGGCTGGTGGATGCCTTCGAGTGGCTGGTGGGCTGGCTGAACGACCGCCCCGGGCTGATGCCGCGGGGCTTTCCGTGGCGGCCATTGCGCAGCCCGGCCCCATAACCGAGGACGAATGCGGCCGAGGGGCGGCGTCGCCGCCGGACGGCGAGGAATGCTCGCGATGGACCGGGCGCGTGGTAGGATGCCCCCGATGGCGCAGCGTCCGAACGGTGTGTACGCGGTGGTCTGGCGGGCGGGGAGCGTTCCATCCGATCTTGCCGGCGCGCTGCAACGGCAGGAGATCGCGTGGGAGGAGGCGGTGGGGCCCTTCGACGCGCTTTCGAGGGTGCTTGCGCGCCGAGCGGCCTCGGCGCAGGCGCGGGTGCTGCTGCTGGTCGAGCCCGAGTCGCTGGCGGGGGCCCCGGAGGTGAGGGGCGCGATCGAGAGGTTCGACCCGGCGACGGTGTGCTGGGGGTATTCGACGGCTCAATCGCCGCGCCTGAGCCCACTGGCCCCGGTGCGCAGCCGGGCGGAGCCGGAAGTCGTGGTGCATGGGCGGACCGCGGGCCGCCCTGCGCCGGATTTGCGCTTGGCGGGCGAGGGCGGGACGGCTGGGCAGGGGCGGGACGTCTCCGGGCAGCGGGACGGTCGGGAAGACGGGGGCGAGGTTCCGCCGCGATCTCTGCTGACGGCCGAGGAGTTATCGATGCTGCTGGCCGATGATCGGGAGTAGGGCCGTGTGGGGCGAACCCGCCGGGGCCGGGCTGGGGTACTGGGTGTGATGCCGCAGACGAGTGAGACCGAGGGCGTTCGGGTGATCCTGCTCGGCAGGACCGGTCTCGATTCGGCGCTGCGTCGCGATCCGGGCGTGGAGCTGGTGCGTGCGCGCACGCCGCTCGATGCTCTGGGCGAGCTCTCCGACCCGATGGAGGGAAGGTCGGTCGTGATCGTGGATCCTGATGCGGAGCCCGCGGCGTCGGGGCCTGGGGACCTGGCGGAGTTCATCGCGGGGCTGCGCCGCGTCGATCCCGGCGTGCGGGTGCTCCGCGTGTCGCACAACGGGGCGGCGCTGCCAAGTGGGTACGACGGGGGGATCGACGTCGAGCACGCGCAGGAAACGCTGCGCAGGTTCATCGAGAACGGGGCGGCGGGGGGCGGGGCGTGCGAGGCCGGCCCGGGCGCGAGCGTCGAAGTGAAGGGGGCGCCGGTCGCGGCGGCGTGCGCACGCGGCGAGCGGGAGGCCGGGAGCGCGAGCGGTGCGGGCGCGGGGGAGACGGTGCTCCTTCGGCGCGTGATCGACGGCGAGCCCGTGATGGGGGCGGCGCTGGAGCTGATCCGCGCGCGGCTGGGCGCGGGGGACGTCGTGTTCGCGGGCCGGGAGAGCGGGCGGTCGGCGCCGGCGTGGTCGGCGTGGGCCTCGGCTCCGGTGCGCGTCGGGACGGGGGGCGAGATCGCGGGCGAGCTGCGCAGCCGCGTGGCCGGCGCGGCGGCGCTCGAGGGGCAGGCGGTGTGGCTGGGGGCGTGGCTGGAGCTGGAGGCGAGGCAGGCGGAGCTCCGGGAGGCGGCGTACCGCGACCCGCTGACTGGCGCGTGGAACCGGAGGTATTTCGACGGGTTCCTGGCGCGCGCGATCGAGGAGGCGCGGCGGGCGCGGCGGGCGCTCACGGTTCTGGTGTTCGACATCGACGATTTCAAACGGTTCAACGACGCGTACGGGCACGGGGCGGGCGACGAGATCCTGACCGAGTGCGTGCGCCTGCTGAGCGCGGCGGTGCGGCCGACGGACAAGGTGTGCCGCATCGGGGGCGACGAGTTCGCGGTGATCTTCTACGAGCCCGAGGGCCCGCGCGAGCCGGACAGCCGGCACCCGACGAGCGTGTTCGACGTCGCGGAGCGGTTCCAGTCGCAGCTCCGGAGCGCGCAGTTCCGGAAGCTGCGCGACGAGCTGCCCGGGTGCCTCACGATCTCCGGGGGGCTCGCGACGTACCCGTGGGACGGGCGGACGGCCGAAGAGCTCGTGGAGCGCGCCGACCAGCTCGCGCTCGAGGGGAAGAAGCAGGGCAAGAACGTGATCGCGATCGGGCCCGGCTGCCGGCGGCTCGGGCGGGCGTGAGGCCGGGGGACAGTCCGAGAACTTGGGGCTGTGCGTGGCGATCCCGGTGCGCGGGGCGCGTGCCTCATGGCGCGGCCGGGATCGTCCGAAAGCTCCATTCGGCCCGCGTTCTCTGCAAAGGCGGCTCAGGCTCCCCGGGAGGGATGCTGTGGACAAGTCCAGTCTCATAGGCGTGATCATCGGGGTGGTGTGCCTGTCGTTCGTCGCGTGGCACGGCTCGCACGGCCACCTCATGATGTTCTTCTCGCTCGAGGGCGTGTTCACGGTCTTCGGCGGGAGCATCAGCGTGGTGTTCATGGCGATGCCGATGGACAGGCTGGTGCGCGTCCCGGGGTACGTCCGGAAGTTCATGTTCCAGGCGGGGCTCCAGCCGGTGGACATGGTCAAGCTCTTCACGGAGCTGTCCGACGTGTCGCGCAAGGAGGGGATCCTGGCGCTCGAGACCAGGGTGGAGAAGCTCGGCGACCCGTTCCTCATGAAGGGGCTCAAGCAGGCGGTGGACGGCGTGGACCCCTCGGCGATCGAGACGACGATGCGGTTCGAGATCCTGGCGATGCAGGAGCGGCACAAGGCGGGGAAGAAGTTCTTCGACCTGATCAAGCTGTACGGCCCGGGGTGGGGGCTGGTGGGCACGCTGATCGGCCAGATCGGCATGTTCGGGCAGCTCGGCTCGGGCAGCGTGGAGGCGATGGGCCACGCGCTGGCGCTCGCGGTGGTCGCGACGATGTACGGCACGGTGCTGGCGAACGCCGTCGCGGGACCGATCGGCGACAAGCTGGCGATGCGCTCGTCGCAGGAGATCCTCGCGAGGGAGATGATGCTCCAGGGCATCCTGTCGCTGCAGGCCGGCGACAGCCCGCGCATTACGCAGGACAAGATCCTGGCGTTCCTCCCGATCCCGACGCAGGATCGGTTGCGTGCGGCGGCGTAGCTTGCGAGAGGAGCGGTGCGGATGGGCAAGTCGCGGTCTCGCGATCACGAGGGTGAGGGGCACGCCTCGGGCGGAGGGCACTCCTCGCACGGGCCGCACGGTCACGGCGGCGGCGGCGGGCACGAGGAGCACGAGGGCGCCCCGGAGTGGCTCATCTCCTTCGCCGACAACGTGATGCTCATGATGGGCGTGTTCGTGATCCTGCTCGCCCTCAACATGGGCAAGTCCAGCAGCGCGCACTCGTCGACCGGCGACGACTCGGAATCCCAGTCGGCGCCGGCCGAGGGCAGCGGGGGGTACACCGACGAGGAGCTCGATTTCGCGCTGGCCGTGCGCGAGGCGTTCCACAACGCGGTGGACATCGACAGCACCGACCCGGAGGACGGCGCGCTGGTGCGCCGGCTGCGCGAGCGCCTGGCGGGGCGGTCCGAGGAGCCCGCGCTGAACCCCGGGCCCGCGGAGCCGGCGCTCGGGGCCGAGGAGTTCGCGCGGGTGGGGGACGTGATCGCGTTCCCCGAGTTCTCGGCGGAGATCGATCCCGTGTCGCGCGAGGTCATCGCGGGGCTGCTTCCGCGCCTGGCCGGGCTTCGCTACGCCATCGAGGTTCGCGGGCACGCGAGCCTCTGGGAGACCATGCACGATCCCGAGCAGGGCTACCGCCTGGCGTACGACCGCGCGCTGAGCGTGGCGCGGGTGCTGGCGGAAGAAGGAATCGCGTGGGAGCGGATCCTGATCGTCTCGTGCGGGGACAGCGAGAGCCGGGCGCGGGGGCAGGCGCCCGATCGCGCCTGGAGCGCGGCCCAGCGGGTGGAGGTGCTGCTCTCGGCGCGGCGCACGCCCGCGCCGAACGCCGAGCAGCGGGGCTCGCCTTGACGGCGCACGTGAGGGAGATTCCCCCGATGGGGGCGGGCGGCGCCGTGCGGGCAGAAGCGGCTGGAGTCCCACGGCGCTTTCGGGTAGGCTCATGGCGTTGAGCCCTCAGGAGTCCACTCCCGAGAAGAGCGTCGCGGCCCTGCGGGGGCCCACCGACGGGAGGGCCCGGCAGAGGCCCCTTCCGGACGGTGACACGCACGACCTTGCGATCGGCCTCGAGCCGGTGCTCCGGGATGTCTGTCACGGCAGGCTCGGGCCGGTCGAGTGGTTCCAGTCGACGTGGCAGCGGGGCGGGGCCGCCACGGGCTTCGCGACGTGGAGCTTTCCGGGCGGGGCGGAGGCGGAGGTCATCGTCAAGCTGCC
>DASRXL010000041.1:0-4448 GCA_035654175.1 Phycisphaerales bacterium | reverse complement strand
CGGTCGATCATGCTGGCGGAGCGGAAGATCGCGGTGAACCCGCACGCCGAGAGGCTGCGCGTCTCCGGGACGCTGGAGCTGGTGGGCGAGGATCTCTCCATCAGCATCCGTCGTGTCGAGGCGATCGCTCGCGGCGCACGGGAGATGCTGGCGATCGACGAGCCGGGAGAGTACGAGCTGTGGCGCGGGCTGCGCCCGTGCACGCCGGACGGGATGCCCGCGATCGGCCGGGCGTCGGGGTTTACGAACCTGTGGCTGGCGACGGGGCATCAGATGGTGGGGCTGAAGACCGCGCCGGCGACCGGACGGCTGCTGGCGGAATTGATGTGCGGGGAGAGACCAACGTTCGACCCGGGTCCGTTCCGGGCCGATCGATTCGGCAGGCCCTGAACCCCGGCGCGTCGGAGTTCTCGGTCCATGCAGGTCGGCCATTCGGCGGCGGAGGGCCGAATCCGCGCCGCGGGTGAACCGACTCGGCGGCCGGCCAGGTACGATGGCTTCCCCGGCATGCACACCGGGCTTCGGAGGAGCGAGCGGATGGAGAGGTGCGTCAAGTGCGGGAGCGCAGCGGCGCTCGTGGGTCTGTTCGTCGTTGTTTCAGGTGCGGCTGAGTGCTCGTGGAGCCAGACCGTCCGCACCGAGGACGAGCGGTACACCGCGCCCGGGTCAGACCTGCTCGGCTACTCGGTCGCCGTGCACGGGAACATGCTGGTGGCCGGCGCGGCGGGCGGACCGGCAAACGCCGGGAGGGCCTTCGCAATCGACACGAGGACCGGGCGGGTGCTGTTCGAGATGGCCCCGCCCGACCCGGCGGCGAACGACTACTTCGGCATGAGCGTCGCCGTCGGCGACGCGTACATCGTGGTCGGCGCGCCGTTCAACGGGGCGCTCGGCGCCGGCGCGGGCGGGGCGTACGTCTTCTCCGCGGCGGACGGCTCCTTCCTCTACAGATTGACCACGCACGATCCGGCGCCGGGGCAGAACCTCGGCCAGAGCGTGGCCATCACCGGCACCACGGCGCTGGTCGGCGCCCCCGGGGCGTTTGTCGGGCCGGACGCGTCGGGCGCGGTCTACGTCTTCGATCTCGGGCTCGGTCTGGAGACGGGCAAGCTGGTTACCGTCGACTCCGACCCCGGCGACCGCGTGGGGTACTCGCTGGCCGTGGACGGCTCCGTCCTGGTCGTCGGGATCCCCGGCGACGACGCCAAGGCGAACGGCGGCGGCGCAGTCTGCGTGTTCAACCTGGACGACAACCAGCAGCTTTTCAAGTACACGGCGTTCGACGGCGCCGCGGACGACGGCCTCGGGATCTCGGTGGCGGTCCGGGGCAATGTCGCCGTGGCGGGCGCCCCCGGCGCCGGCGGCGGCGCGGCGTACGTGTTCAACGCCTCGACCGGGCAGTTCATCACCAAAACTGCCTCGGCGCACCCCGTCGTCAACGGGCACTACGGCGAGTCGGTGGCGATCGACGATGCCTGCGTCGTCGTCGGCGCGCCGTACGAGAGCCAGGAGCAGGGCGTCGCCTACTTCTACGACCGCGACACGGGCGATCTCGTCCACGAGCTGCGCCCGGCGGGACCCGACGCGCTGCACGCCGGGTGGTCGGTCACGATCGCGTCCGGGGTCGTCTATCTCGGCGGCCCCTATTCGGGCGGCCCCGCGTATCCGGGCGCCGTCTTCGCCTACGCCGTCGGGCCGCGCGTGCTCCTGCTGGAGGGCTCGCTCGTCACGGAGGCCGGTGGCGACCCGGCGCCGATGCGCGTGGTCGCCGACAACGCGACGGAATACCAATGGCGCAAGGACGGAGTTGATCTCGTCGACGGACCGCTCTTCAGCGGGGCGACCTCGCCGACGCTCACGATCGTTCCGAGCGAGGAGACCGAGGGCGAGTACCGGGTCGTGCTCCGCAACGCCTATGCCGAGGTGGAGAGCCAGACGCTCGCGCTGGGGATCCGCGGCGGAGGCATCGCCTGCCTGGCCGACGCCGACGGGAACGGCGTCGTCGACACGCGCGACGTCATCGCCTTCCTCAACGCGTGGAACGCCGGCTGCCCGTAGCAGCGGACCCACCCCCCGGCGCCTTCAGCACCCCGCGATCCACGCGTCCAGATACGCCTGCACATCGCCGGTCCCGAGCCGGCCGTCGGCGTTGAAGTCGGCCGCGGCGTCGCCCGAAGCCCAGATTCGGAGGTCGTAGAGGATATCGAGCGAGTTGATCGCGCCGTCGCCGTTGAAATCGGCGGCGCAGTCGCTGATCGAGAAGACATACGCGGCCCCGGCCTTCGCGCCGTTGTCCCGGTCGTAGACCGCCCCCACAACCAGCGTGTCGCCGTCGAGCGCCGGGCTCGGCCGTGAGCTTGGCGACCTGGTGCTGGGCGGCGGCGGGAGCGGAGGCGAGGGCAAGCACCCGGGTGGGGATTCGCATCGCCCGATCTCCCGGCGCGGAGGGGTCCGACCGGCCAAGCTCCATGCTACTCGTCCGAGGGGCGGCGGAAACGGGCAAATCGCCGTCCGGCGGCGTTGCCATCTCGGCGTGACGGCATGCAGACCAGGCCCGCCGCTCGCCGGGAATCGGAGCCAGACTGGTTGACGCGGGGTCCGCTTCCGGTATTCTGCCCAGTTGACCCCGCCCGCCTGGCTCGACCCGCGATGGTTGCACTCACCCCCTCCAGGCTGCTGTCGATGGCGAGCGCCGCGTGCGGCGCGTACGCCGTGCTCGGGGGGGCCCTCACCCTGCTCGGCTGGGCCATCGGCTCGCAGCCGCTCACCGACTGGAACCGCGACGGGATCTCGATGTTCCCGAACACGGCCGTGGCGGCGATCCTCTGCGGCGTCGCGGTGCTGGTGCTGGCGCGGGGCGGCGGGGGGCTCGGGCGCGCGGTCGTCCGCGGCGCTGGGGGCCTCGCGGGCGTCATCGGGGGGCTGACGCTCTTTCAGCACCTGTCAGGCGTTGACCTCGGGATCGACACCCTGCTGTCCCACGCGACGTGGGGCCAGAAGGCCGCGGCGGCGCCGATGCGGATGGGCCCGCCCGCCTCGACGTCGTACCTCGTCCTGGGTATAGGGCTGCTGCTCGCGGCCGGCGGCGCGCGCGGGCGGCGCGCCGCCAGCGTCGCTGCGGTCCTGACCGTCGGCATCGCATCGCTCTCCCTCATCGGGTTCTGGTTCGGGGCGGATCGGCTCTTCGGCGTGGCGCGTTTCACCGGCATCGCCTTTCAGACGAGCACGATGATCTTTGCGCTCGGCGTCGGGCTGCTGACGGCACTACCGGAGCACGGGATGATCGCGGTGCTCCGGCGCGACGATGCGGGCGGGCTGCTGGCGCGCAGGCTGCTGCTTCCCATCATCGCCATCCCGGTGGGGCTGGGCAAGCTCCGGATCATCGGCGAGCAGGCAGGGCTATACGACTCGGAGTTCGGCATCGCCATCCTGGTGCTCACGATGGTGGCGATGCTGGTCGCCCTGCTGTGGTGGACGGCCATCGGTGTGAGCCGGCACGCCCGGCTTGCGGCGCAGGCCGAGCGCGCGGTGCGCGAGAGCGAGGCGAGGCTCAAGAGCATCCTCGAGCAGCTCCCCGTCGCGGTGGGCGTGATGGACGGGACGAGCAGGTGGACCCTCACGAACCAGTCCATGGATGAGCTCGTGCCCGTCGGCATCCCGTCGATGGCCCCCGAGGGCCGGAGCCGCTGGCGCGCCTGGGACGAGCAAGGGAACCCGATCGGCCCCGAGAGCTGGCCGGGGAGGCGCGCGATGCGCGGCGAGCGCGTCATCCCCGGCATGGAGATGCTCTACACCGGCGACGACGGGCGCGAGACCTGGATGCGCGTGAGCACCGCCCCGCTTCGCGACGAGTCGGGAGACATCGTCGGCGTCACGTGCGTGGTGCAGGACATCGACCTGCCCAAGCGGTTCAGCAACCGCCTGCAGGAGGAGCTCGCGAAGCGCACCGATGAAGTGCACCGGGCCGCGCAGTCGCTCGGCCTGGCGCAGCGCCTCGCGGCGGTCGGGACCATGGCCTCCGGGCTGGCGCACGACATCAACAACGTCACCCTCCCCCTGGGCACGCGCCTGGACGTCGTGCTGCGAAACCCCGCGCTCGACGAGAAAGTCAGGGCCGAGCTGAGCGTCATCACCGCGCTCGTGGATCACCTGCGGCACATGGCGCGGAACCTGGCGCTCTTCTCCCGCGACCCGGAGCACGAGGGCACGGAGGGCGCCACCGAGCTCGCCTCCTGGTGCGGCCGGGTGCAGGGGCTTCTCGAGTCCTCGATCTCGGGGCCGGAGGGGCGGCGGGGAAACGGCTATGTGCGCCTCAGGTTCGATGTGCCCCCTGGGCTGCCGCTGGTGAAGGTCGCGCCGCACCGGCTCACGCAGGCGGTGCTCAACCTCGTGCACAACGCCCGCGACGCGGTGCTCATGCGCCGGGCGCAGGAGGGCGGCGCGAAGCA
>DASRXL010000040.1:0-31065 GCA_035654175.1 Phycisphaerales bacterium | reverse complement strand
TGCGCCAGCGCGGTCATGTCGAGCCGCGGGGCGGGGGCGGGCTGCGTTGGTACCTGCTTGCGTCTCATCATCTCACGCCGCCGCCGTCGCGTGCACCGGGTGCAGCAGGCTCGCGCCGTACTCGCCGGGCCGGAAGTAGTGCATCCGCGCCGCGTCCGGCGCGAGGAGCACGCGTTGTCCGGGCGCGAGCCCCGGCCTCGCCCGCACCCGCGCCACCAGCCGCTGCCCGCCGGCCTCGCACGTCAGGTCCATCTCGTCGCCGAGCAGCTCGACGACGCGCAGCGTCGCCTCGATCGTCCGGCCGGGCAGCCCGGCATCGACGAGCGACAGCGCCTGCGGGCGCACGCCCAGGGTCACGGCCGAGCCCGCCGCGCCCCCGAGTGCCGCGCCGTGCGCCTCCGCGCAGAGCAGCGAGATCGCCCCCTCGCGCCCCTTGAACGCCACCGCCCCGCCCTCGCGAGCGAGCGTCCCTTCCACGAAGTTCATGGGCGGCGTGCCGATGAACGAGGCCACGAACCGGTTCGCCGGGCGCTGGTAGACCTCGAACGGCGTGCCCTGCTGCTGCATCACCCCGTCGGCCATCACGACGATCCGGTCGCCCAGGGTCATCGCCTCCTCCTGGTCGTGCGTCACGTACACCGTCGTGGTCTTCAGCCGCTGGTGCAGCGCCTTGAGCTCCGCCCGCGTCGTCACCCGCAGCTTCGCGTCGAGGTTCGAGAGCGGCTCATCGAAGAGGAACGCCTTGGGCTCGCGCACGATCGCCCGGCCCACCGCCACCCGCTGCCGCTGCCCGCCGGAGAGCTGGCGCGGCCGGCGCTTGAGCAGCCCCTCGATCCCGAGCATCCGCGCCGCCTCTCCCACCCGCCGCTGGATCTCCGCCCTCGGCGTCTTCCGCAGCTTGAGCGCGAAGGCCATGTTCTGCTCCACCGTCATGTGCGGGTAGAGCGCGTAGTTCTGGAACACCATCGCGATGTCCCGGTCCTTCGGGTGGACGTTGTTCACGACCCGGTCGCCGATCCGGATCGTCCCCGAGGTGATCTCCTCCAGGCCCGCGATCATCCGCAGCGTCGTGGACTTGCCGCACCCGGAGGGGCCCACCAGCACCACGAACTCGCCGTCCCCGACGGCCAGGCTCAGGTCGCGCACCGCCTCCACGCCGTCGTACATCTTGCGGACGTTCTCGAGCGTGACCTCGGCCATGAAGCCTCCGGCGGTCGCCGACCGCCAGGGCAGCGTAGTCGGACCTTGCAATCTCGCCAACCGGCACAACCGACACGCCTTCGCGTCCGGAGATGGTTCTGGGGCCATCCCGGGCCAAGTGTGGACGCGGGAGGGCCGATGAGCGCTCCGGCCCCAGGAGGTCGGGAAATGCATCCGTCAAGCAACGCCTTCGATCGTGTGAAATCGCTGCTGGGTAAGCTGGATCGCTCGATCGAGGATGCGCGCCGCCGGCGGCTCACCGACGGTGACGAGCCCGACCCGGAGATCGAAGGCCCAGCCGCCGAGACCCAGACAAAGTCCGATCAATCGGTCGGCCTGAATGCGCTCGACGCGAAGCCCGAGCCCACGCGCGCCGAGGCGCCGTCCCGGACGACCAGCTCCAAGTACGGCCGCGCCCGCCCCATCCGCGACCTCTCGGGGCCCGGTCAGCCGTCGTGGCAGCGCGCCTGACCCACGCCAATCTCCCTCGCCGGCTTGCCTGAGCGGGGCGCCGTGGTAGCATTCGGCCGAGCCATTGGGGATTGGTGTAACGGTAGCACGACTGACTCTGGATCAGTTAGTACAGGTTCAAATCCTGTATCCCCAGCTTTTCGACCGCCCGCCGCGACTTGGCGGGCGGTGTCGCTTTTAGGGGCGCGCCGGCCCCGCACGGCCTGCCGCGGGGTCCGTCTTGATCCGAGCGGCCCACGCCCGCAGCCGCTCAAGGTTCTCCGGCGGGGTGTCCGCCGTCGCGAAGCGGCTGATCGCCGACGCAAGGTTCCCGGCCATATGCCGCGCATGCGCGTCGAGGTCCCACGCCTCGACCAGCCCCATCGAGGTGCCGTTGACCACCGTCGAGCCGTCCGGCGAGATGGCCAGGCCCGACACGGCGCCGGAATCCGACTGCAGGTTAAGGAGCAGGTCCGCCGTTCGAGGGTCCCACAGCTTGACCGTGCCGTCGTCGCCCCCAGACGCGACGAAGCTCCCATCGGGGCAGAACGCCAGCCCCGCGGCCACGAGCTGGTGCCGCGCGGCGCCCACGCGCCGCTCGCCCGACGGGAGTTCGAAGAACTCGACCGTCGCCGCGAATGTTCCGGTCGCAAGCGTCCCGCCGTCGGGGCTGATCGCGACCGACCACGGCGTGCCAGTCGTAACGAGCTTGCCCAGGGGCGTTAGGTCGCCCGCGCTCCAGATGAGCACCCCGTCCGCCGCGCCGGAGCTGTAGATCCGCGCCCCGTCCGGGCTGTAGGCGATCCCGCGCGGGACCTCCTCGATCCCGGTCGCCCGCGCGAGCTCCGTGCCGTCGGACGTCGCGTGCACGGTCACGACATTCCCCGCCGCGGCGGCCGCGAACCTCGCGCCATCAGGCGAGAACGCCACGCCAAACACCTCCCCGGGCAGCGGGCCGACGGTGTACAGCGTCGTGCCGTCGGCCGGGTCGAACACCCGCACGAGCCGGTCCGAGCACGCCGCCGCCACGCGGGCCCCGTCCGGGCTGAACTGCGCCACGCGGCAGCGGGTGCCCATGGCCGAGGAGACGGTCGCGATGCGCTCGGCTTCGGGATAGCTCCAGACGACGATCGTCCCGTCGCCGGAGCCGGTGACGAGCCTGCGTCCGTCGCGATCGAATGCCACGGCGAACGTCCAGACGTCGTGGCCGCAGACCAGCCGGCGCGCCGGCCAGCGCCGCGGGTCCCACAGGCGCACGGCGCCGAAGCTCTCGACGGTGACCACGTTCGGCCCGGCCCAGTCGGCGGAGAGGAAGCCGCCGACGGGGTAACCGAACTGGCGCCGGTCGATCTCCTCCGGCCCGGCGACCGAGGCGTCGAGCTGCCCGGCGAGCAGCACGCGGGACCCGGTGTGGTCGTAGAGAATCGACCGCCCGGCCGGCTTGCGCATCGTGGTGCGGGGCGGCTCGTCGCCGTGTACGGCCCAGCTGAGCACCGGGCGGGTGTCCATGCCCGTCAGAAGGGTGGCGCCCCCGGGCTCGAAATCGAGCGCCGTGACCGCCGTCGGCCTGTCGCCGGGGCTGTACCTGTCGCTCATTCGGGCGGGTGGCCCCGCGCCCGGGCTCCACAGCCAGAGCGCGGTGTCGCGAGTCCCCGCCGCCACGCGCAAGCCGTCGTCGCTGATCGCCAAGGAGCGGACGGGCGCGGGCAGGGGCGCGGCGATGCGATCAACCAGCGTGTGATCGCGCAGCGACCAGAGCGCCAGCGAGCCGTCCTCTCCCCCGGTGGCCAGGCGCATCGCCCCGCGGGTCAGGGCGATCCGCGCGATCGAGATATCGTGCGCCCGCCACTCGGCCGCGAGACGCGGCGCGTCGTCGCCGATGTCCCACATGCGCACGAACCCATCGCCCCCGGCGGTGATCACCGCGTGCTCGTCGAGGAAGGCCGTGTTCCACACCATCGACACGGCGGGGTCCGAGCTCGTCGGGGTCTCGCACGCGGCCGACCCGTCCTCGGCGCGCAGGATCAGCAGCGTGCCGTCGCGGCAGCCCAGCGCGATGCGCGAGCCGCCGGGCGAGCCCGCGACGGAGGCGAGCGGGCGCGGCGTCGTGATCGTCCAGAGGCAGGGATACCGCGCCGCCAGCTCCCACAACGCCCAGTAGGCGTGGCGGGATTCCGGGTCCTCGAAGAGCGCGGGCCAGAGCAGGCTCTCAGCCCCGGGCCCGTTGCCCGCGAATGCCTCGGCCCGGCCGCGCTCCACAAACCCGGCGCCGAGCTGGCGGCGCAGCTGCCCGTTGAGTTGGGTCGCGAGCCGCCGCTGATCCTCCGCCTGCCCGCGCGCGAGCGATTCCTCGGCGCGTGCCACCGACTCGCTCATGGCGAGCGCCCGGCTGCGGAGCGACTGGATGGAGGCATAGGCCGTGAATGCCCCGAGGGCGAGGAGCACAAGCACCCCCGCCGCGAGCGCACCGCGGTAGCGGCGCAGCGACCGGCGCAGCACCTCCGCCGCGCTGGACTCGCGCGCGGCGATCGGCTCGCCCGCGAGGTAGCGGCGCATGTCGTCGGCGAGCTCGGCGGCGGTCTGGTAGCGGCGGGCCTTGTCCTTGGCGAGCGCCGTGGCGACGATCGTCTCGACGTCGCCGCGCAGCGTCCGGTCCACGGTGCTGAGGCGCGTGGGCGACTCGTCACGGATGATCCGCGCGGCCTCGGGGATCGATCGGGACCTGAGGTCGAAGGGCAGCCGGCCGGCGAGGACCTCGAAGGTGAGCACGCCGAGCGCGTAGACATCGGCGCGGTTGTCGATCTCGGCGGGGTCGGCGGCGATCTGCTCGGGGCTCATGTAGGGCAGCGTGCCGATGAGCTGGCCGACGCTGGTGCGCATCGTCGTGACCTGGAGCTCGGCGTCGATGGCGCGGGCGACGCCGAAGTCGAGGATCTTCGGCTGGCCGTGGGCGTCCACCAGGATGTTGGAGGGCTTCAGGTCCCGGTGGATCACCCCGCGCTGGTGGGCGTGGTGGATCGCGTCGCACACGCGCGCCAGCAGCTCCAGCCGCTCCCGCGTGGAGAGCCTGCGCGCCTCGGCGAAGTCGGTGATGGGCGGGCCCTCCACCAGCTCCATCGCGAGGAAGGGCTGCGGGCCCTGCTCTGTCTCGGCGACGCCGGCCTCGTAGATCTGGGCGATGCCGGCGTGGTGCATGCGCCCGAGGATCTCCGCCTCGTGCTCGAACCGGCGCAGGAGCGATCGCGAGGCCATCGCGCCGCGGATGACCTTGAGCGCGACCGTCCGGCGCGGCCGCTCCTGCTCCGCGAGGTACACCACCCCCATGCCCCCCGCCCCGAGGAACTTGAGCACCCGGTACGAGCCCAGCCTCCTGTCGGCCGGCAGCGTGGCCTCTACCTGGAGCGGCTCATAGTTGAACGTGGCGCCGATGGGCGCGGCCACGGGAGGCACGTCGAGCATGCCCACCGAGCCGCTCGCGTGCCCAAGCAGCGACTCAACCTCGGCGCGCAGCCCCTCGTCGCCGCGGCACTGCTCGGCGATGAACGTCGCCCGCTGCGACGGGGGCAGCTCCACCGCCGCGATAAAGATGGCCTCGACCTGGCGGAGTCGTTCGGGGGTCATGGGGGCTTGGGTCTTGAGGCTTGAGGTTTGGCTATTGAGACTTGAGTCTTGGGTCATGAGGTTTGGGTCTTGAGGCCGGGGCCGGGGCGGGTCAATCGTCGGTGGGGACGTGGTCGGCCAGGGCGCGGTGCAGCCAGGCGCGGGAGAAGGCCCAGTCGGTCTTGACGGTGGCCGGAGAGATCTCCAGGGCCGCGGCGGTCTCCTCGATCGAGAGCCCCGCGAAATAGCGCAGCATCACGACGCGGCACTTGCGGTCGTCGATCGCGGCGAGCTTGTCGAGGGCCTCGTCCAGCGCGAGCAGGTCGTCGGGAGGCGGCTCGGCCACCATCGCGTCCTCGTTCAGCTCCACGCGCCGCCGCCCGCCACCGTGCTTGATCCGCTTCCGGTGCCGCGCCCGCTCGACGAGGATGCGACGCATCGCCAGGGCCGCGGCCCCGAAGAAGTGCCCGCGGCTGTTCCACTGGAGGTCACAATCACCGACCAGGCGGATGTACGCCTCGTGGACCAGCGCGGTGGGCTGGAGCGTCTGCCCCGGCGCCTCGGCGCCCAGCCGGGCCCGCGCAAGTCGGCGCAGCTCCTCGTAGACGAGCGGCAGGAGCTCCGCCGACGCCTTCGGGTCGCCGGCGCTGGCGGCGTTCAGCAGCAGGGTCACCTCGTGCGGCGATCGTGCCGGCGGGGTGGGAACGGCCTCGGGGTGTGCTGACTGGGTCATGGGGGAACCCTCCCGCCGGGCGATCCGCCGGCACGGGCCTCATTGTCGCACGGATAGTTCGGCGCGGCAATGGGCTTCCCCGGGTGGCCCGCGGCCGTTCGGTGTCGGTCCGCCGCTCCCTTGGGCGGCCCCGCCCCTTGGACAGGGCGCGTTCCGGATCAGCCGCGCCGGTCACAGACGGCGCACTGCGCGATGGAGGGGTCGCGGTATCAGGAGAGCGCTCCATGCGTCGCGACCGGACAAACGTGCTGGTGCTCTGCGCGGGATTGGCCATGGCGGGCGGCCCGGCGGGGCGGAGCGGGGCGCAGCACTCGCCGCAGGAGCCCAGCGCCTGGGGCGCCACGGCGAGCGGGGCTCCCGCGCCGTCGTCGATTGCGGGCCGGCGCTGATCGATAGCTTCGGCCAGACGGCGCTGCTGGTGAATGTGTCGGCGGCCGCACTCGCCACGCCGTGCGCGGCGTGAACCAGTTCGCGACGATGCTCAGGGTGGGGCCAAGAGGCTCGGGTCCGGCCGGGGGAGACTGTCACGGGCGGGGCTCGGCCTTCAACGACAACGGGCAGATCGCATTCAGCGTGCAGTTCACGGACGGCACGCACGCGACGTACCGCGCGCAGGCGCCCCTGTCGCGCCCGGCCGACTTCAAAGGCAACGGGGGCTGAACACGCTCGATTTCATCGCGTTCCTCAACGCGTGGAACGGGCGCGAGGCGGCGGCGGACTTCAATGAGGATGGCGCGATCAACGCCATCGACGTCATCGCGTACCCGAACGCGTACACCGGCGGCTGCTGAGCCTCGGGCCCGCGTATCTCACCGGCGGCCCCGGCGCGACGAGCGTCGGGGCCGCCGTTCGTTCCGCATGAGCGGGAGATCTCCGGCGGGAGCATGCGAACTTCACGCCGACCGGGTCGGACGCCAGCCGTGTCGCGCCCGGAGAGCGCACTGCTATCGGACGAGGGTCGCGCCGGGATGACCGCGGCGCGGAGTCCACCAGATAACACTCTCAACGGCAGGAGCATCGGCATGAATCGCAGCATGAACATCGGGGCCGCCGTCGCGGCCGTCGTCGCCGGAGTCGCGGGCATGGCCTCGGCGCAGTGCGGGCACCAACTGCTCGCAACCGGCGATCTCGCCGGCGGCGACGCGCTGGCCTACGCGCTGGCCATGACCAGCGGCAACGGGAGCAACACGCTGCTCCTGGGCGCGCCCTACGACGACAACGCCCGCGGCGGCGACGCCGGC
This sequence comes from Phycisphaerales bacterium, assembly GCA_035654175.1. Taxonomy (GTDB): domain Bacteria; phylum Planctomycetota; class Phycisphaerae; order Phycisphaerales; family UBA1924; genus PNC22. The sequence continues at coordinate 23,841 of DASRXL010000040.1, read as the reverse complement.
GCCGTCTACGCCTTCACCCAGAGCAACCAGGTGTGGTACGAATACGCCAAGCTGGTGCCGCCGGCCAACCTGCCGAGCGGGTTCTTCGGCTCGGCGGTCGGGATCGAGGGCGCGGAGGCGGTCGTGGCGGCGCAGGGCGCCGGGCGGGTGTACTTCTTCCAGCGCACGGGCAACGTGTGGGGCTTCCACAAGGAGTTCCTCGGCAGCCCCGCCGAATCGTTCGGCGCCGCGGCGGCGACCAGCGGCACGGTCGCAGTGGTCGGCGCGCCCTTCGCCACCTACGGCGAGGCGGGCGCGGGCAAGATCTCGATCTACGAGCGCGACGGCTCGTTCACCTGGTTCTCGAAGCAGACCCTCGGCCAGATCGACTCCCACCGCGACGCCAACGACTGGATGGGCACGAGCGTGGCGACCAACGGGACCTTCATCTTCGCCGGCGCGCCCAAGGGCGATTCCGGCGTCGAGTCCGACTGCGGCTGGGTCATGGTCGCGAAGAAGGATGGACCCCAGTGGGCCGAGGAGCAGACGCTCTTCCCGCCCGGCGTGCAGGCGGGGCAGCGGTTCGGCAGCTCGATGGACGTGGACGGCGACTGGCTCGTGATCGGCGCCCCCTACGCCACCGTTGCCGGCAAGGACGACGCCGGGCTCGCGTACCTCTACTACTTCAACGGCGGCTACTGGCAGCACGTCACCACGATCCAGCCCTACCCGGTGTACGCCGGCGCCACCTTCGGCGCCTCCGTCTCGATCAGCGGCGACCGCCTGGTCGTCGGCGCCAAGGGCACCGAGAGCGCGTTCGTGTTCCGGCAGAACGCCTTCGCCCAGTGGGACCAGGTCGCCCGCTTCACCGATCCCGACTCCGGCGCCGACGCCTTCGCCGGCGCCGTCGTGGTGGACGCGGACCGGGTCGTGGTCGGCGACGCGTCGTACGACGCCGGCGGCCTGACCAACGCCGGCGCCGCGTATCTCTACAAGCTCGATCCCGACGTCGCCGACACCTGCTACGCGGCCGTCGAGGTCTCCGAAGGCGCGTTCGCCGGCTGCACCAGCTACGCCGTCCTGGACGGCTCGGCCGGGTGCGGCGGGCTCGCGACGGCCCCGGACGTCTACTTCCGGTACGTCGCCCCCGAGTCGGGCACGGTCTCGTTCGACGCCTTCGGCTCCGCGTTCGACACCCTCCTCTCCGTGCACACCGAGTGCCCGGCCAGCTCGGGCAACGAGATCGCGTGCAACGACGATTGGAGCATCTTCGAGGACAACGCCCAGGTCACGGTGAACGTGCAGCAGGGCGAGGAATACATCCTGCGCCTCTCCGGCGCGTCCAGCGAGCGAGGCTCGTTCGTGCTCCACGTCGGCCCCGTGGTCCCCGCCCCCTGCGACGCCGACTTCAACGACGACGGCACGCTGAACTCCCTGGATTTCCTGGCCTTCCTCAACGCCTGGAACGCCCAGGACAACACCGCCGACTTCAACGACGACGGCGCGATCAACACGATGGACGTGCTCGCGTACCTGAACGCGTACACCGCGGGCTGCTGAGCCGGTCCCGAGCCGATCGGCGCCGCGTCCTGCCCGGCCCTCCCGCCCAGCGCGGGATGGCCGGGCTGTTTCTTTGCCCTCGTCCGGGGAATTCTCGGCGGCAACGAAAGCCGCGCCGCGGGCGTCCGTCGCACTGCCGGGAGGCCGCATGTGTTCGGCCCAAGGAGCAGACCAGATGAACCGCAGCCTCGTTCTCGTATGCACGACCTCCGCCGTCATGCTCGCCGCCGGACGCGCGGCGTACGCCGGCCCGATCGATCCGCCGGCCGGGCCGGTGTCCAGCTCGATGAAGCCCCTCGACCAGGTCGAGCCGCGGATCGCCATCAGCACGGCCAACACACCCGGCGATTCCGACAGCCTTTTCCGGATCACGCAGCCGGGCTCGTACTACCTGACCGGGAACGTGACCGGCGTCGCGGGCAAGAGCGGGATCGAGATCGCCGCCGGCGGGGTGACGGTCGATCTCAACGGGTTCCACATGGAGGGTGTCGCGGGCTCGCTCGACGGCGTCACGACGCCATCGGGGGTCGTGGGGGTCACGGTCCGCGACGGCGTGATCCAGTCGTGGGGCGGGAGCGGGGTCAACCTGAAGCAGTCGCATTCCTGCCGCGTGAGCGGGGTGACGGCCAGCTACAACGGCGGGGCGGGGATCCAGCCCGGGCAGCGGTCTCTCGTCGAGGGGTGCGTGGCGCACCAGAACAGCGGCCTCGGGATCAGCACGGGGACTCAGTGCGTGGTGCGCGGGTGCGCGGCGACGCAGAACAGCCTGTCGGGCATCTTCGCCTACGCCGGATCCACGGTCGAGGCCAGCACCGCGCAGGCGAACGGCGGCGCGGGTATCGAGGTCGGGAACGGCAGCGCGGCCCGCGGCTGCACCGCCTCGGGCAACGAGGCGAGCGGCATCCAGGCCTCCGACAGCAGCCAGGTGCTCGACTGCATCGCCACCAGCAACGGGCTGCACGGGATCGACGCCGGATGGGGCGTTCAGATCTCGCGATGCAGCGCTAATACCAATCAGGGCCACGGGATCGAGTGCGGCGCGTACGGCGTCGTCACCGACAGCAACTGCCGACAGAACGGGCAGGGCGCCTCCGGCGGGGCCGGGCTGTACGTCGGCGCGGCGGGCACGCGCGCCCGCCTGGAGGGCAACAACTGCGTCCAGAACGACTGGGGCATCCGGATCGACGGCACGACGAACCTGGCCTTCGGCAACACGTGCACGAGCAACGGGTCCAACTTCGAGATCGTGGCGAACAACCGCGTGGGCGCCGTGGTGGTGCTGCCCATGTCGGGCGCCGTCAGCGGCAACTCCGGCGGCAGTTCGGTCGGGGCGGACCCCGTCTGCAACTTCGCCTTCTGACGCCGGCCCCCGGAGACCAGCGACGCGGCCGCGCGTGCGGGAGGCACGCGCGGCCGCGTCGCATTGGCGGGGATGCGCGGCGCCGCGGGACGGCGACGATCTCCCGGAATTCCCGCCCCGCGTGCCAGCCGCGGGGGCACGGCCCGTCGCATTGGTCTGCGGCGGGGCCGCGTCGGTCCCGGGGAGGAGCAGGTCATGAGCACTCGCGCAGCGTGCTTTGTCTCGGGCATCGTCATCCTCGCGGGCGCGGCGGCCCGCGCGGCGGGGCCCGTCGATCCGCCGGCCGGTCCGGTGGTCTCCACGATGAAGCCGCTGACCGACGTCGAGCCGCGGACCGCGCTCAACGCGACCAACACACCCGGCGATTCGGACTCGATGTTCCGGATCACCAAACCCGGCAGCTACTACCTCACGGGAGACCTCGCCGTCGCGCCGGGGAAGCGGGGGATCGAGATCGACGCCGACAACGTCACGCTCGACTTGAGCGGGTTCACGATCTCCGGCGGGGAGCGGGGCGTCACCTCGGGCGCCAAGCGGTCGATGATCGAGGTCCGGAACGGCGCCTTTGCCGATGGCGGCGCGGCGATCTTCTTCGACGAGGCGCTCGGCGTGCGCATCACGGTGCGCGACGTGCGGGTGTCCGGCATGAGCACGACCGGGATACGCCTGCCCGAGAGCTCGGAGGTGCTCGGCTGCCGCCTGTACGACATCGCGGGGACGGGCATCATCATGGGCGGCGACGGCGTCGTGCGCGACACGGAGATCGGGCTGGCCGCCGGCGGCATCATCGCAGGCTCGGGGGCGCAGCTCTCGCACTGCCGCACGATCTCGGTGGACACCAAGGGCTTCATCCTCGACGCGGGCTCGATCGTCGAGTCGTGCACAGCGCTCTCGTCGGGGAGCGACGGGTTCGACGTGGGCGGATTCGGCTCGCGCCTCACGGGCTGCACCGCCGCGGCGAACTCCGGCCGGGGATTCGTGCTCTCGCACGAGAACCAGCTGGAGGGCTGCATCGCCGACCGGAACGGCAGCGCGGGCATCCAGGCCGGCGAGGCGAGCGTGGTGCGGAGCTGCACCGCCCGTCACAACGGCACGCAGGGGATCGTGATCGGCACCAACTCGGTGCTGACCGATTCCTACGCCACGCTCAACGGCGCGTCGGGCAACTACACCGGAATCTGGGTTAACGGCAACGACTGCCGCGTCGAGAACAACCACTCGACCGGCAACGACTTCGGCTTCTACACGCAGGGCACGAACAACGTGATCGTGCGGAACACGGCGAGGGGCAACACGACGAACTTCGACGTCGGCGCCGGCAACGACCTCGCCCCCGTCGTCGTGAATCCCGGCGGCTCGGGCTTTTCGACCGCGACGCCCTGGAGCAACTTCGCGTATTAGCGCGCCGGCCACGGAGCCCGGGGCGTCCCGGGCTCCGCCGAGCCCCTCGCGGGCCGGGCCGCGAAACCGAGAGGAGAACGTGTCATGCGCATCATTGCAGCGTTTGCATCGGGCATCCTGGCCTGCGGCGTGGCGGGCGGGCCGATCGATCCCCCCGCGGGCCCCGTGGGGCCGACGATGAAGCCGCTCCACGAACTCGAGCCGCGGACCGCGCTCTCCGCCGCCGCGACGCCCGGCGACAACGACGCGACGCCCTCGGTCTACCGCATCACCCAGCCGGGCTCGTACTACCTGACGGGGAACGTCGGCGTGGCGGCGGGCAAGATCGGCATCGAGATCGCCAGCGACGACGTCACGCTCGATCTCGGCGGGTTCTCCGTCTCCGGCGGGCTTGCGTGCATCATCGCGCTGCACCCCAACGGCCCGGGAACCCCACTGACCGGGATCCGCGTGACCAACGGCTCCGTGCGCGGAGCCACGGCCTACGGCTGCGGCCTTCCGTTCGCCGACGGCTCGCACGTGGAGAACCTGACGGCGCTGGAGTGCGACGTCGGCGTGCAGGTCGGCGAAGGGTGCACCGTCCGGGGGTGCACTGCGCGGGGCGGGCGCACGGGCTTCCAGGCCGATCAGGCGTCGATTTTCCGCGACTGCAGCGCGAGCGAGAACGAGGAGACAGGGTTCCTGCTCCTGGGCGACGGCGGCGTGCTCAGCGGCTGCATGGCGGCCCACAACGGGGGCCTCGGGTACCTGCTCGGCCAGGCGAGCTCGATCACCAACTCGGTCGCGATGAGCAACGACATGGGCGGCTTCGCGGTGCTCCAGGACTGCATCGTCGCCGATTGCACCGCCAAGGACAACGGCGGCATCGGCGTGCAGACGGGCCAGGGCTGCGTGGTGCGGAACACCGCCTCATCGTACTCGGGCACGCACGGGATCGAGGTCAGCTCGCTCACCACGGTCGAGGGATGCACGACGCGGTACAACGGGCACGACGGCATCAACGCCGGCTGGCAGTGCCGGATCGTGTCCAACACCTGCACATTCAACGGCCAGGCCTCGGCGGCGGGGGCGGGGATCCGCCTCGTCTCCTACCGCAACCGCGTGGAGAGCAACATGCTCAACCACAACGACAAGGGCGTGGTGGCGGAGGGGACGGACAACTTCATCGCGACGAACACGGCGGGGAGCAACTCGGGCGGGAACTTCGAGGTCGCCGCGGGCAACGAGATGGCCCCGGTCGTCACCAACCCGGGCTCGAGCGGCTTCGCGGGCATGACGCCCTGGAGCAACGTGGCGTATTGACGGGAACGGGTCACGCACCGCGGCATCACGGCCGCAGAGCAGGAGTGCAACATGCATCGGACAGCGATCTGCGCGGGCCTCGCGCTCGGGACCCTCACGCTCCCGGCGCTCGGCCAGACCAGCAACATCTCGCCCGTGGAGAAGTGGTCATGGGGCGAGAACATCGGCTGGCAGAACTGGCGCGACGCCGGCGATCCCGACGCCTCGCAGGGCGCGGTGGTCCACGAGACGTTCCTCTCCGGGTTCGTCTGGGGCGAGAACGTCGGGTGGATCAACCTCGGCGACGGCACGCCCGGCCAGGGCCAGCGGTACGGCAACGCCACCGGCGCCGATTTCGGCGTGAACATCGCGCAGGACGGCACGCTCGAGGGGCTGGCCTGGGGCGAGAACATCGGGTGGATCAACTTCCACACCGCGCCCACGCTCCAGCAGTTCGGCCAGCACGCGCGATTCGACGCCGCGACCGCGCGCTTCCGCGGCTTCGCGTGGGGCGAGAACGTCGACTGGATCAACCTCGACGACGACGAGCACTTCGTCGGCCAGACCTGCACCGCGGACTGGAACGCCGACGGCGCGGTGAACACCATCGACTTCATCGCGTTCCTGAACGACTGGGCGGCCAAGGAGCAGATCGCCGACCTCAACGGCGATGGCGTGGTGAACACCCTGGACTTCATCCAATTCCTGAACCTGTGGGCCGCGGGCTGCTGAGGGAGGGGGGCGCGCGCCGGAGCCCGGCCCTCCCGGGGAGAGAGGGCCGGGCCCTGTGCATGCGCATGACGGCGGCGATCAGCCCCCCGTCGGCGGGAACTGCCGGCGGAGCTCGGCTGCGCGCCCCTCGTCGCCCTGGGCCTCGCAGCAGCGGATGAGCGTGCGTGCGGCGTCGGGCGCCTTGGGGTGATTCACCGCGATGAGCGCCTCGGCGGCGCGCTCGAGCAGCGGGCGGGCCTCGTCGGCGCGCCCGGAGTCGAGCAGCGACTTGCCGTACAGCGCGCGGTACCAGGCCAGCGCCGGGCTCGTCGGCGGCGAGGTCTGCTCCGCCGCGGAGACGACGCTCGCGAAGAGAGGCAGCGCCTCGGCCCCGCGCCCCCCCTCCTCGAGCAGCACGGCGAGGTAGAACCGGGCGGCCAGCAGGTCGGGGTGCGTGGGCCCGAGCGCGGCCGCGAGCGCCCTCTCCGCCGCCGCGTATTCCGCCTCGGCCTCGGCGCGCTTCCCCGTCTGCGCGAGGAGCACCCCGAGGCGCAGGCGCGCGCGCGCGGTGTACGGGTGCTCCGGACCGTTCGCCTGGGCGAGCGAGTCGACGGCGCCGCGCAGCAGGCCCGCGGCCTCGTCGGGCCGGCCGGTCGCTGCGAGGATCTCCCCGAGATTGGCCCGCGCGATCGCGCTCAGCGCGGGGCTCGGCGGCGAGAGCGCCTCGGCCCCCTGCACCGCCTCCCGCGCCGGCGGCTCCGCGAGGTCGAGCTCGCGCGTGAGCTTGTGGAGCTGCGCCAGATTGTTCAGCGCGGTGACCGTTCGCTCGTGGGCCAGGCCGTGGATGCGGCGAGAACGGTCCACGGCCTCACGCAGGAGCGGCAGCGCCTCCTCGGTCCGGCCCAAGTCCCGGAGCACGTTGCCCAGGCTCGCCGTGCAGTAGAGCGTGTCCTCGTGGTCCGGCCCTTCGAGCGAGGTGTAGACCTGCAGCGCGCGCCGCAGGTGCGGCTCGGCCTGCTCCCACAGGCCGAGATTGAAATAGGTGCGCCCGATGATCCGCCGGATCGCGGCCTCGACCCGCGGCTGGCGGGAGAGGTCCGCGCCCAGCGAGGCGGCGGCCCGGTCCATCACCTCGCGCACGGTGACGTCCCTCCCCTGCCCCACCGAGGGATCCGGCGCGGTGAACCAGCGCTCCAGCGCGTCGATGATCTCCTGCTTGGCCGCCGCCTCCGCCCCCTGCGCCGCCAGCGCGCGGGCCTTCTGCCCGTGCAGCACGCTCATGGAGATCGCGAAGCCCACGAGGAGCAGCAGCAGCACCGACGCCGCGCCGACCGCGCCGCGGTGGCGCCGCGCCGTCTTCCGCAGGATGTACCAGCCGGAGTCACGCTTCGCCTCGATCGGCTCGCCGCGCAGGTAGTGGAGGATGTCCCGCGCCACCTCGCCGGCGTTCTGATAGCGCCGGTCGCGCTCCTTGGCGAGGCACTTGAGCACGATGGTCTCGATCTCGTTGTTGATCTGCCGCCGCACCGTGCTCGGGCGCGCGGGCTCCGAGCGCAGGATGTTCTCCAGCACGTCCCGCATCGCGCCCACCACCTGGTAGGGGAACCGCCCCGTCAGCATCTGGTAGAGCATCACGCCGAGCGAGTAGACGTCGGTGCGCACGTCGATCATCCCGGGTATGCCCTGCGCCTGCTCGGGGCTCGCCCACGGCAGCGAGCCGATGAACTGGCCGGTCATCGTCATGAGCCGATCGTCGTCGGAGAGATCGCCCGTCGCGACCTTCGCCAGCCCGAAGTCCACGATGTGCGGCTGGCCGTTGCCGCCCACACGCACGTTCGCGGGCTTGAGGTCCCGGTGGATCACACCCTTGAGGTGCGCCGCGTTCACCGCGTCGCAGATCTTCACGAAGAGCTCGAGCACCTCCGCGATCGGCGGCTCCCGCTGAGAGATCCACACGTCGAGCGTCATGCCCGAGATGTAGTCCATCACGTAGTAGAAGCGGCCCTCCACGCTGCCCGAGTCGTGCACCGCCACGATGTTGGGGTGGTCAAGCTGCGCCAGGATCTCGACCTCCCGCTCGAAGCGGGTCCGCTCCTTCACGCTCGCGAGAACGCCCTCCCGCATCACCTTGATCGCGACCTTCCGCTTCGTCCCCTTGTGCACGCCCTGGTACACGATCCCCTGCCCGCCCCGATGGATCTCCCGCACGATCAGGTACCCGGGGAAGTAGTCCGCCGGGGGCAGGTCCGCATCCAGGGGGCCCTCGCCGGACCGGGCCTCGGCGGCGGCGCGGGCGGCGGCGATCAGGTCGTCGTCACCCGAAGGCCGCGGGGCGCTCGCGCGACCGTGCGGAGCGGCAGGATCCCCGCCCTCCCCGCTGGTCGGGTGTTCGCTCGGGCGCTGGTCGGGCTGGTGGGGGATCTCGGGCATGGTCGGCCGTGTGGGAGCGACGCGAACGCGCCCGCCTCACGCACAATCTACCCTGCGGCGCGCACTTTGTCGCGCCCCCTCTCCCGAGGGCCGATTGCCTACCCCACGCTGAAGAACTGCGACGCCGTCCCCATCGCCTCCCGCAGCGCGTCGTGCGCGCGGGCGCGCAGCATGTAGCACGCCCCGGGCGACCGCCCGAGCTCGCGCGAGACCTCCTCGATCGGCCTGCATTCGAGGTCGTAGAGACGCACCACCTTCGCGTAGTCCGCCGGCAGCTTGGCGAGCGCCTGGTCCATCACCGTGACCGCCTCGCGCCGCGCGGCCGCCCGGCTGGGAGTCGTCGTCGTGACGCCGAGCACCTCGACCAGCCCGGCGTAGGACTCCTCGTTGGCCGGCCCGTGCACGCGCCGGCGGGGGTCGGGTCGCTTGGCGCGGTCGAAGGAGCGGATGGCGTCCTTGAGGTTGTTCTCGGCCACGCGGGCCAGCCACGCCGCGAACGAGCCCTCGTCCTTGAAGCTCACCCTCCGGAACTGCACGAACGCCTCGAGGTACGTCACCTGCATCACGTCGTCGGCCTCGACCAGGCCCGACCACTGCCGGCCGATCTTCGGGGCCAAGCGGTCGCGGATGACCGGCCCGTGCGTCCGCAGCAGGGCGGACAAGGCCTCCGGGTCGCCGGCGTTGACTTGGTGCACGAGATCGAGGGTGGTCATGCGCGTTTCCTGCCGGCCGTCGGATCGCTCCGCCCCGATCGGTGCCCGCGCCGATCCCGCTCAGCAGCCGGTGTTCCACTGGTTGAGGAATGCGAGCACGTCCAGGGTGTTGATCCGGCCGTCGCCGTTGAAGTCGGCGCGGGGGTCGCGTGCGGCCCAGGCGTTCAGGAACGCCATGATGTCGCGGGTATCGATGTCGCCGTCGCCGGTGAAGTCCGCGGGGCAATCCACCATGGAGTTGATCGTGTCCTCGGCCGAGCCGTTGACGAGGGGGACCATGTCCATCGCGTCCATGTTATCAGTCGCGAGCATGCCGAAGAGCCCGGCATTGGCGAACCGCAGCAGCGCGCCCTGCGTCGCCACGAGCACGTCGCCGGGCGAGAGCCCCAGCGCCTGGAGCGTCGGCGAATCGGGCGTGAGCGAGAAGAAGATCGAGTCCGTCCCGTCGTACTGCCCGTTCAGGTTGTCGTCGAAGACGAACAGGCCGTCGATCTCGTCCGGCGGCGCCAGGCCCAGGAATGAGGGCGGCGCGTACACCTGCTCGTCGCCGCCCTGCTGGAAGTCCGGATCGAAGAAGACGGTCGCGCCGCTGTCCGGCCCGGGCAGGAAGTCGTGGGAGAGGCTCGCGCCGGCCAGGGTGAAATACACCCGCGGCGGGGAGTAGGGCGTCGCGCGGAACGCCGCATCGATGTCGTCCAGCGCCGTGCCCACCGGCACGAACACCTCCGGGCTCGCTTCGGGCAGCAGGCCGAAGGCGTTCGGATACTCCTCGGACTGATTCACGGCCAGGGCGTTGTTCTCCAGCCCCATGCTGAAGGGAGGCGGCAGGAGGCCCTCGACCCGGTTGAAGGCCTCGGTCGAGAGGAAGGTGTCGCCCGGCTGCTGGTTGTTCAGCGCCTGCTCGAAGAGGTTCTGCCCGCTGATGCGCAGCCGGGCCACCCCCACGGCGAAGGGATCGACCGAGAAGCAGATGATGAAGTCCTGGGTCACCCGCCCCGGGTCGATCGCCGCGGCGAGCCCCTGGATCTCATCGCCCGTCCGGCCCAGGCCCATCCCCGGCCCGCCGCCGACAACCTCGGGCGCCCCGCCGACCACCCGGAAGACAAAGTCCCCGCGCAGGCCGCTCGGCCCGCCATTGCGGACGCTGAAGAACGGCTCCTCCTGGGCCAAGGCCGCGCACGCGCAGGCCAGCGGCGCCGCGGCCGCGAGTCGCCAACGAACTGGACCACGCTTGAGCACGATTTCCCCTCTCCCTCCGGGATCTGGATGGCTCCACAATGCCCCGAGCGACCCCGGGAGTCAAGGGGTCACCCTTGTTTCTGCGGAATTGGACACAGGAATACCCCCAGATCCGACCGCCTGCCCACCGGCGCCCAGAGGGGGTCCGCCCGGCCGGCGGCGGGCGGGGCGGGCGCGCGGAAATGCCCCCCGAAGGACTCGAACCTTCAACCCGCTGATTAAGAGTCAGTCGGCCCTTGCTCCTAACCAACTGGCATTGAGGGACTTAGCTGCGATCGACCCAGCATGCGCAGCGCTCGGCGCAGCGAGATCTTGCGAAAGCGCCCACTCAGCAGCGCCATCGGACCCTGATATTGCCGCGGTTGTGGCGGCATGGCCAGACCTGCCCGTCGCGGTGCGGGCGGCCATTAAGGCGCTGGTCCGGTCGGCGAACGAGGTTGCGAGCCGGTAGGCGCTCTCGGAGCGATTAGCCCGTTCAGGGCCGCTTTAGCGAGCTTGACTCACATGCGCGAGCCGCCACACTCGGGAATGCGAGTGTACGTGGACGAATCGGGAGATCCCGGAATGGCTGGCCGTGTGGGCTCGACGCCACACTTTACCATTGCCGCCGTGATGTTCGCGGATGAGGAGGCAGAGGCGTCGTGTAGACAAGCCATACGTGCCCTGAAGCAAGAACTGGGTTGGAATAGCCGCCAAGAGTTCAAGTTCAACAAATGCCGCCGCGACCTGTCCCTCAGGTTCTTTCAGGCTGTTTCCGTTCAGGATTTCCAGTACCTGGCTGTCACTCTCAACAAGTCAGGGCTCTGGGGCGATGGGTTTCGGCACAAGGAACCCTTTCAAAAATACGCAACTCGCTTGCTGTTTACTAACGCTCAGCCCTATCTACGCGACGCAACGGTTGTCATGGACCAATGCGGAGACCGGGACTTTCGCACCACAATGCAGAGCTATTTGAAGCGTCACATTGCGGACGCTGAGGGGGAATGCCCGATCGTTCGGGTGCGGACGGAGAAGTCCCACGCCTGCGAACTGGTCCAGTTGGCGGATATGGTCGCGGGCGCGATTGGACGGTCATATCGAAAGGACAAGACCGACCACAAAGACTACCGAGCGGCCATTCGGTCAAGGGAGATTGACGTCCAGTTTTGGCCCAAGTTTCCTCAACGGCCTACAGGCCTGGTCGTCAAAAACGATCAACCCGCGGCCTAGCCTGATCGAGTCAGGCACGCTCACCATACGGTGACAGTTCGGCCGCGGGTCAAGATCGACAATAGCCTACCACGCTCTCGGTCGTACCGCTTGTCTGCTTTGGAAAATTTACCGCAAATATGGAGGTAGGCCGTGGGCAATACCCTAACGAAAGTAGTACATAGCCCGTTCTCCAGATTTGGACGCGCACTGGCCCTCTGACTCCCCCCTCGCCCCGCCGGCCCCGCGATCCACAGCCGGTTGGGTGCAAAGCCCTCCTGACCTCCGGAGTATTCTCCGTCGAAGGCTCATGCATGGCGCGATCCGCCAAAAAGCGGCCGAGCCCGTGAGAGCCCGGACGCCGAAGCCGGCCGCCCGAGAAGGGGACAGGTTCCCAGGCAGCCACCGAGGCCCCAGCATACCGGCTAGGCCGTGCGCTTGCCACGACTCTTGAGCAGTCCTGCTCGCCGCAGGAGTTCCTGTTCGCCTCGGTCGCGGTAGATCTCGGTGACCCGCTGCCGGGAGACGCCGATTCGTTCGGCCAGGTCCGTGAAGGTGTACCCCACGCCCCGGTGCCGGATAGCCGCCCGCTCCCGCACGCTCGCCCGCTGCGCGCACGACGGGCAGCCCGAGCCACGGGTACGAACCTTCGAGGTCCAGCCGCTGCGCCCGCACTCACAGCGCCACTGGAGCTGGAGCCGGTCTGAGGCCCGACGCCAGTCGACGATCGTGAGCGTGCCCCATTGCGCTCCGACCATCGCGGCGGCCCGCTCCTCGGCCCGGCGGCGCGTCTGGGCGGCCTGGCAGCGCCGGCACTGCCTCGTGTTGCCGGCGAGGAGGTTGCACCGGGCGACCGGCTGCTCCGTGCCGCACTGGCACACGCAGAGGAACCGGTGGTAGCCGGCGACGCCGACGATGGTCCAGCGGCCATGCCGCTCGCCGATCCGCTGCGATGCTCGCTTCCTCGTGCCGACCGTCTCCATCACGTATCCCCCGCGTGAAGGGCGGCAGCATACCGGCTAGGTGCGGTGCTGTAGTCGCCGGAGCACCTCGTCCACGGGGGCGGTGGAGAGCATCCAGGGCTCCACGATGACCCGGTGCCCGTCTCTGGCGTCCTCGGGCTCGGCCTCCCAGAGCAGGACCAGAGCGCCGTCGAGCCAGGAGCGGGTGGTGCGGTGCTGCTTCACAACCCGGACCCGCACGAAGGGCGGGTGCAGCCGGGCGCGACAGTAGTAGACCCCGCCCACCCTCACCCGCTCACCGTCTAGGGTGAGGTCCTCGTGGCAGGGAGGTCCGTAGAGCGTGTGGTGCGGGCGGCCGCTGGTCGCGGGCGAAATCTGGGGCGGCTGGTCATTAAGGGTCATTCCGCCACTATACCACACAAAAACCGAAATTGCCGGCGGGGTGGGGGGTTAAACCTCTGGTGTGAGGGTCAATAGGACCGCAGGGATAACGGCCGACGTTTCTTCACGGGTTTTGAGATTCACGCGCGCGCGAGGGGGTGGCAGCCGGCCCGGGGCCTACCCCGCCCCTCTTGACCCCAGTTCCAGCATCTTCGGTTCTGAGCGGCCAAACCTCTGCAGAGTGTGCGTGAGTCCCAAAAAATGCGGCTCAATCCACGTGCGGCTCCCCGCGCATGTGGGGATAGGCGGGCGGTGTGGACTCTGGTTGAGCTTCGAGCACCCTTGCCATGTCAAAGCCCCGAGCGCGACAGGTGCGGGTCAAGCGAGCCGTTCCTGCCTGGAAAGCATCGTGAGTATTCGGCGCAGCCGGAGGCAAAGCTCGCCGGACCGAAGGGTGCTCTCGCGCAGCCGGAAGCGGGCGGGACGTGCCGGGGAGGAGTAGGACATTCCCTGGGAGCCTAGGCGATGCTCCACCTGCGGAGGCCGTGGAGTTCCGCACACTCACGCCCCCGGTATGCTGGGACCGGCATCATTGATACCCCATGGTGCCCATGCCCCCGGAGCTGCGAACTCGCGGGGGCACTCTTTGCGCAGGCGCAGACTCGCCCGCTCGACCGGCCGGCAACTGGCTAGGAACACGCCCCGGCGCGACGCACCGGTGGTTCATTACAATGTCACGGAATGCCAGGGAGCAACCTTTCGACCCGTCCAAGCCATGAAGGCTGGTGATCGCGGGGTGGTTGGGCTTTCAGGGGCCGGAACGGAATGGGTACGCGGACAATGACGCCCCAGCAATTCGTTGAGCAGTGGAGGGGCCGGAACCTCTCAGAGCGAGCGGCTTCGCATACACACTTCCGCCAGCTCTGCGAGCTGCTCGGGGTCGCGGCTCCCTACGACAACCGGGCCGATGATGCGGACTACTGCTTCGACGCGATCACCGCGACGGCGGGCTCGAAGGTGTACGCCGCGGCCTCGAAGGGGAGCAAGGGGCGCAAGCCGCGCAAGGGGCATACCCCGACCCTCTTCGGGGGGATCGAGCCCACCGAGAACGGGGAGGCAGACGCCGGTGCGCCCGATGAGCTACCACTCTCCCGGATCGTCAGCGCCGCAGGCGACACTCACGGTTTCGCGGATGTCTGGAAGCGGGGGTGTTTCTGCTGGGAGTACAAGCGGCAGGGGAAGCACGCGAACCTCGGGGCGGCGCTGGCGCAGCTCAAGCAGTACCGCGACTCCCTGGACAATCCGCCGCTCCTGATTGTGTGCGACGTGGATCACTTCGAGATCCACACCAACTGGACAGGCTTCCCCGCCGAGGTCCATCGGTTCACCCTGGAGGATCTCGCTAACCCACCGCCAGAGTGGACCCAGGGGCGCGGGATCTCCCCGCTCAACGCGCTCCAAAAAGCCTTCCATCCCGCCGAGGTCGAATGGTTCAAGCCCAGGAAGTCGGTCAACGCGATTACCGAGGACCTCGCGGGCCGGTTCGCCGACCTCGCGAAGCAGATCCGCGATCGCAAGCGGCCGGACGGAAAGACCTACGACCCGCACCAGATCGCGCACTTTCTGATGCAGGTGGTCTTTTGTCTCTTCGCGGAGGATACCGACCTCTTGCGGCACGACCTCTTCACCGAAATCGTGCGCAATAACACCGCCGACCCGGCCCGGTTGGGCCGTCAACTCCAAGACCTCTTCCGCACAATGGAGGCCGGGGGCGACTACGGGCCGATCCCCGTGGAGCATTTCAACGGCGGGCTCTTCAAGAACGTGGGGGGTCAGCAGATCCCAGTGCTTGCGGCGACAGAGATCGGGACCCTCTCCATCATTGCCGGGGCCGACTGGTCCGCAATCGAGCCATCCATCCTCGGCACCTTGTTCGAGCGGGCGCTAGACCCCGACAAGCGGGCGCAGATCGGCGCGCACTACACGAGCCGGGATGACATCATGCTCATCGTGGAGCCGGTCATCCTGGAGCCCCTCCGCCGGGAGTGGGCGTCTGTCCAAGCCGAAGCCGCGAAGCTCATCGCCAAGCGCGAGAAGGCCAGGAGCGAATCCGCGCGCGATGCGGCGCAGGTCGCGATCACCGGGGTGGTTCGGGCATTCGGCAAGAAACTCTCGACGCTCCGCATCCTCGACCCCGCCTGCGGCTCGGGGAACTTCTTGTACGTCGCGATCCAATGTCTCCTCGACCTAGAGAAGGAAGTCATCGCCTTTGGTGCGCGTCCGGAAGTGGGGGTCGCGCTCAAGCCGAAGGTCAACCCGACCCAGCTCCATGGGATTGAGATCAACACCTATGCCGCGGAACTCGCCCGCGTGTCGATCTGGATCGGCTATCTCAAGTGGAAGCGGGAGAACGGGCTCCAGGACAAGCGGCGGCCGATCCTTGACGCGCTCGACACTATCGAGAATCGGGACGCGATCCTCGATTGGGTGGACGAGAACGGAAAGCCGATCCCGTTCTGGCGAGAGGGCGCAGTGTGCCGCGGAGCGACTCGATGGCCGGAGGCGGATTTCATCGTCGGAAACCCACCCTTCCTTGGCTCCAAACAGTTTCGAGACGCGGGATTACCAGACGAGTACGTCTCGGCCATATTCAGCTCCTTTGACCTCGAAAGAACGAGCGATCTGTGTTGCTATTGGTTCGAGTTGGGCCGCCGAAGCATTGAGCGCGAGCAACGCTGTAGAGTTGGCCTGCTCGCCACACAAGGCATTCGCGGCCAAGACAATCGCGACGTGATGAACCGCATCAAGCAGACGGGTGATTTCTTTATGGCCCACAGTGACAGGGCGTGGGTGCTTGAAGGTGCGGCGGTCCGCGTGTCCATGGTCGGATTCGATAGCGGCCTTCAGCTCAATCGGACGCTTGACGGCCGGTGGTCAGAAGCGATTAATGCGGACCTGACCGGGGGAGCGGATCTCACGACGGCATTACCTCTCGCCGAGAATCAATGTGGCATCTGGTCCATTGGAACTCAAAAGGGCGGATCGTTCGACATAGATTTGGTGCGGGCTGCGGAGTTACTCAGTGCGCCAAGCATGCACGGCAAGTCGAACGCAGACGTGGTTCGGCCGTGGTGGAATGCGTCTGACCTCACAAGTCGCTGTCGCGGGCTTTGGATAGTCGAGTTCGCGCCCACGATGACCAAAGACGATGCTGCCCTCTATGAAAGACCGTTCGAGTACGTCGAGCGCGTTGTCTACCCGGAGCGCAGACATAACCGAAGGGATTCGTATCGAGATAAATGGTGGATTCACCAAGAACCGCGAGCGGATCGGCGTACTGTAATCGACGCGCCCCGTCAACTCCTAACGCCGCGCGTGGCGAAGCACCGCGTGTGGGTTCGTTCGTCGCAGCGGCTTCTTGCAGATTGTGCCCTCGTCGCGTTTAGTCGAGTTGATGACTACTTTTTTGGTGTGTTGCAATCGAGCCCACATTCGCTGTGGGCGATTGAGCAAGGCACCCAACTTGAGTCCCGCCCCAGGTACACGCCAAGTTCATGCTTTGAGACCTTCCCTCTTCCATGGTCCCCGGGGTCGGAGCCGGAAGGGGCGGGCGCAAAGCGCCACAAGCTGTGGAAGGCGATCGGCGACGCGGCGGCGGACCTGGAGGAACTCCGGGAAGCGTGGCTCAACCCGCCCGAGTGGCTCGCTCCGATCGAGCATAAGGTAGACCTCAAGTATCGCGCCGACCTCGCGGCCGTGCCCGAGGAGGTGCGCCCGCTCGTCCGCCGATCCGCGATCATGGCCGAGGCCGCCCAGGACAAGCGGCTCAAGCAACGCACCCTTACCAACCTCTACAACGAACGTCCCGCATGGCTCAGGCTCGCTCACGAGAAGCTCGACCGCGCTGTGTTCGCGGCCTACGCCGCAGTCGATGCCGAGGGTGAGTGGGACCTTGAGTGGGCTAAGGTCTACGAGCCCTTTGGCGCTGGCGCGATCACGATCAAGGAAAGCGGGCGCGGTGCGGATCGGCCCGAGGAGATCGCGCACAAGAGGGCCGCGATCGCTGCACGGGAGCCGATCGATCAGCGCATCCTCGCAAGTCTGCTGCGCCTGAATCACATGCGTTCTGCGATGCGCGGCTCTGGACGCGGTGTGCAGACAGGTAGGTCGCTAGTAGGTGCGGGGGTGCGGCGTGAGTGATGGCCTGGGGAGCCGAGCCTCTGACGCGGAGGCCGCGATCAACCTGATTGAGGTGATTTGGAAGATCCGTGCTGAGCTAGAGAAGCACCACGGGCCGCCGTCTCCCTTTGGACTAGGACTCCCGCCATGGAGAGAGGGTGACACGGAACTCTACTGGGACGAACTCGATGAGTTGACTGTGCGAGTGGCGGGTGCGGCAGAGCGGAGTGGCTTGGACAGCACGATCCTGCACACGCTAACTCGCACGCGAGATCCCTTGTATCTGGACAGTGCGGAGGACTTCACGATGCGCGTGTTCAGCGTGCTGCGCACGACCGAGCCGAGCCCGCGATCGATGCGTCGCTCCGCCAATGCAACTGAGCAAGCGGTGCTGCAGGTGCTGCAAAACGACGGATTCGTAGGGGCTGAGACGCTGGGCGATCTCCCAAAGGCGAAGCGACCGACCGGAGCGTACCTCGCCAAGCGTGCGATCGGGCGAAACGCAGACGGTCAGTTCAAGGCAACGCTGTCCCACATGGTGGACCTCGAATGGATCGGTAACGGCCAACATGAGCGTGCCGGGCCGGGCTACTTTCTCAGACCCAAAGGCGTTGAGGTGCTCAGGTGTAATCGCCAGTCAGGACCGAGTCCTGACTGACAAGTGCGGGACATTGGCGACCATGACTGAAACTCAAGGTCTGGGCGAGCCTGACGGGGGCAGCGGATGCCCTGCAGGGCTCCCCATTCGGAGACCAGCATGGCCGCGAAAGGCACTCCCCGAGTACAGGTTGCGCAACCGAAGCTCGTCACCGTACCCCGTGCGGCGGAGATCCTCTCCATCTCATCGCGCAGCGCGTGGCGGTTGCTCGCCACGCGGCAACTCGAAGCGGTGCGGATCGGAGGAGCGACGCGCGTAACGGTCGCATCCATAGAGGCGCTCATCCAGCGGGGAGGGGCGGCTTGAGACGCGATCCCCATAGTGACGCCACCCCGCAGGCCCGCGGGGTGAGCGCCGACGGATCGAATACCACTGCGGATCATAGCGCGACGCATGAACTGGCGGAGCTTTCCGCACAGCTGGGCGTCTCGGTCGAGAGCCTCGCCACCATCGGTTACAGGCGGGTACGGGACGAATGGCACAACGCGGAACGTGACGCGGGGGGCGAGGTCATCGGCGCATCACGGAGGCTCCCGGATGGGAGCAAGAAGGCGGCCGCGGGCCGCAAACGTGGACTCGCTATGCCGTGGCCCCTCCCGCCCTATGCCGGCACCTCGCGGGATGATCCGATCCTGGTCGTTGAGGGCGGTTCGGACGCCGCGGCCGGGCTGGATTTGGGTTTCTGCACCATCGGCCGCCCGAGCGCCACAGGCGGGGCAGCGCTCCTCTGCACGCTCCTCGGCTCGCTCCACGTGGTCATCGTTGGTGAGAATGACAGCGGGGCCGGCCGCAAGGGGGCTGAGAGCATCGGTGCGGCGCTCTCAAGCATCGCCGCGTCCGTCCGGGTCATCTACCCGCCCGCAGGCGTGAAAGACCTTCGGCAGTGGCTCCGCTCACTTGGCGCGGAAGCAGCCCGGGCCGCAGTCCTGGAGGCGATCACGGCGGCGAGTCCCATGTTGCCCCCGGAGCCGGAGCGTCCGAACTTCTTGCCGGGTTCCGTCCCGATACTCCGGCGGGCCTCAGACGTGAAACCCGAACAGATCGAATGGCTCTGGGCGGGGCATGTGCCGATCGGCAAGCTCACCGTGCTCGCGGGTGATCCCGGGGTCGGAAAGAGCTTCCTCACAATCGACATCATTGCCCGAGCGAGCGGCGGCTGGGGCTGGCCGGGAGAGAGCGCCGAGCCCATCATCCGCAGGGGGATAGTGCTCTACAACGCCGAGGACGGGGCGGGCGACACCCTGCGCCCGAGGCTAGAGGCCGCGGAGGCCGACCTGGACCGCGTGAACATCATGGAGGGCGTGCGCCGGGCGGACGGGCGCGAGGCCGGATTCACGCTTGACGACCTTGATGCGCTGGAGGCCGCAATCAACGAGACGCCGGAGTGCGGACTCGTGGTCATCGACCCGCTGGGTGCGTGCTTCGGGCGGGCGGACACGCACCGCGAGGCGGAGGTTCGAGGGGTGCTTGCCCCGCTTGCCCGGCTCGCGGAGCGCCGGCGGGTGGCAATCGTGCTCGTCTGCCACCTGAACAAGTCACAGGGCCGCAAGGCGCTGCACCGGCTCACTGGGAGCCTCGCGGTCGCGGCCGCGGCACGAATCGTCTGGCTCGTTCACCGCGAGCATCCCGAGGCGGCGCGCCGGCTCTTGCTCCCGGTGAAGGCGAACATCGTGCGCGACCCAACTGGACTCGCCTTCACGCTCACGGGCGACCCGCCCAGGCTGGTGTGGGAGCGAGAGCCCGTGCGCATGACGGCGGATGAGGCGATGGCGGCCGAGGCAGACAGCGACGCCCGGAGTGAGCTGGAGGAAGCGATCGAGTTTCTCCGCGAGGAACTGGCCTGCGGATCTGTGGCCGTTCAGACAATTGAAACGCGGGCGAAGGCCGCCAGCATTGCCTTCGGAACGCTCAAGCGGGCGAAGAAGCGCCTGGGCGTGATCTCGACAAAGACCGGCATGGACGGCGGCTGGGAGTGGAGTCTTCCGAAGGCGGCCCAGGCCGCGTGAAGCGGCGCAATGTGCGCACTGTGGAACGTTGCGCCCCTTCGGTGCTCATGCGCCCCTTCACCGCGATCTTTCTGACATTCTGTGGCAGGGACTTGCGCGCTGGGGCAGCGGTTGGCATAATCAGACAGAACGCTGGCAAGAGCCGGAGGAATCAAACGATGGCGAGAGCTTGGAAGCGCAAGGCGGACAAGGGCAAAGCGGGCACCCCGTGGATGCTCACCTACACGGACTGGAAGCTCGTGGACGGAAAGTGGGTATCGCGGGAGCGGTCCCGCATGGGCTACACGGACAAGCGGGAGACACTCGCCCTCGGAACCCGGCTGGAGGACGAGGCTCGCCAACGCCGCGACGGGCTGCGCGACGACCGAGACGAGCGGCGCGGCTTGGAGAAGCTCCGCCCACTGTCCGAGCACATCGACGAGTACGAGCAGGCGCTGAGGCGCAAGGGCTCGAATCCGAAGCATGTCGCGCAGAGCATCGGCTATATCCGCACGGCGGCCGATGCCCTCAAGTGGGAGGCGGTCGGGCAGATCCGGGCGGATGCGCTCGTGCGGCACCTGGGAGAACGGCGCGAGGAAGAGAAGTGGGGGCCTCGGACCTTCAATGCGAGACTCACGGCCTTCAAGAGCTTCTCGCGCTGGCTCATGCTTCACGACCGGCTCACGTCCGATCCGCTCGTCTCGGCTAAGAAGCTCCGCGAGTCGGCGGACCTGCGCCGGAAGCGCCGACCTCTCACCGAAGCCGAGTCGGAGGCTCTGATCGCGGCGGCGGAATCGGGAGAGTCGGTGACGTTCCGCCTGAAGGGCAAGGGGTACACGCTGACCGGGCGCGATCGCGCCATGCTCTACCGGCTGCTCCTGGGGACGGGCCTGCGAGCCGGCGAGGCCGCGAGCCTCACCCGGCGGAGCTTCGATCTGAGGAGCGAGGACGGCCCCGTGGTCACAGTGGCGGCCGCGTACTCCAAGAGGCGGCGGCAGGACGTGCAGCCGATTCCGGCCGCTCTGGCGGCTGTCCTCGGGCCGTGGTTCGACGATAAACCTCAGGGCGCTTCCCTCTGGCCCATGCCGCACAAGGCGGCCGAGCGGCTCCTCGTGCCCGATCTGCGGCGGGCGAGGGCTCGGTGGCTTCTGGAGGCTCCGAAGGGGAAGGCGAGACGCGAGCGCCTGGAGAGCGACACCCTGTGCTATCGGGACAATGCCGGCCGCTATGCTGACCTCCACTCACTCCGGCACAGCTATATCACCCGGCTGGGGATCGCGGACGTGTCGCTCACGGTGGCCCAGCGGCTGGCCCGGCACTCGACACCCACTCTCACGGCGAATGTCTACACGCACGTGCGGCTGGCGGACCAGCGGGCGGCGCTGGCGCGTGCGTTCCAGGCGGCTCCCTCCCCGGCTCCCGAGACTGAGGCGGCTCGGGCAACCGGCACAGACGGGGCCGTGGTAGCCGCGGACCAGGACCCCTGCGCGCAGCGCCCGGCGCAGCGCGGCACGGACCGGGCGGGGCTCTGGCTGGCCGGGTGTGACACAGGCGGAGCAGGCTCGACGGACTCGCCGGCCCCCGGATCGGTGGCTCGGAAGTCTCTGGAATCACGCGAGATAGACGCGGCCGGGCATGGCCGGGCACGCCCCCGCACAAGTGCGCGCGGAAATGCCCCCCGAAGGACTCGAACCTTCAACCCGCTGATTAAGAGTCAGCTGCTCTGCCAATTGAGCTAGGGAGGCGACGGGCGGCGATCGTGCCCGGCCTGGGCCCCGCGACAGCCGCGACGCGGCCCGCGAGACCGTCGTGATGGTACCCGGGCGGTGCGGGGGGTCCAGCGCAAGGGCCGGAATCGTTGACTGCCGCGGCGCCGGGGGCTACCGTTGCCGCCGACCTCCGGGGCTCGGGCGGGCGCTTTCCCGTCCCACAGAGCCCGGGCCGGATCCCGCCGGGACGGCGGGGGTCAGGATCTTCGCCACGGGCGGTTCGGCCCGCGGCGGCTGGGAAAGGACGGGGCGGAACATGCAGCCCGGACAAAGACAAAGCTACGGGCGCTCCCGGCGTCGTCGCTCGCACGACGCGCTGGGCCCCATCCCCTCGACCATCTGCCCCCTGAGCGGCATGCCCAAGCTCCCGCACAAGGTGTGCAAGGAGTCGGGGTATGTGCGTGCGGGCCTGAAGATCTCGGTCCCGAAGCTCGGAATCGGCGTCCCGAGGGACTGAGCCCATGCGGCTGGCTGTCGACGTGATGGGCGGCGACCACGCCCCTGACGCCATCCTGAAGGGATGCGTCGAGGCGCTGCCGTGCCTGGCGCCCGAGGACGAGCTCGTCCTCATCGGCGACGAGCCCGTCATCCGCGAGTATCTGACCGAGCGCGGCTGCTCCGATCCGCGCCTCGTCGTCGAGCACGCCTCCGAGTGCATCACGATGGAGGACAAGCCGGCCAAGGCCGTCCGCGGCAAGCCGGATAGCTCGATCGTGCGCATGGCGGTCCGCGGATCCCGAAAGCACGCCGAGCCGGCCGAGGGCGTGCTCAGCGCCGGCAACACCGGCGCCTGCGTGACCGCGGCCATCATGCACATGAAGCGCCTCCCGGGCGTGCACCGGCCCGGCATCGCCGTCACGATCCCCGCCTTCCACGGACCGGTCGTGCTCTGCGACGCGGGCGCCAACCCCGAGCCCACGGCCGTCCATCTCTGGCAGTACGGCGTCATGGCCGAGGTCTACGCCCGCGGCGTGCTGGGCATCCAGCGCCCGCGCGTCGCGCTCATGAATATCGGCTCCGAAGAGGCCAAGGGCTCCGACCTCGTGCGCAAGGCCCGGGACCTCCTCCGCGCCACCCCGGACCTCAACTTCATCGGCTACGTCGAGGGACGCGACTTCTTCGACGGCGTGGCGGACGTCATCGTCACCGACGGCTTCGTCGGGAACACGCTGCTGAAGATGGCCGAGGGGCTGGCCAAGAGCATCTTCGCGGCGATCGCGCAGGAGATCTTCACCGCCGACCCGGCGCTGGCCCTGCAGTTCGAGCCGGTTGTCAAGCAGATCTACGCCAAGAACGACTACCACGAGTACGGCGGCGCGCCGCTGCTCGGCGTGAACGGCTCGTGTCTCATCGCCCACGGCTCCAGCGAGGCGCGCACCATCCGCGCCGCCATCCGCAACTGCCGCGACTACGTCAAGCACCACGTCAACGACGAGATCGCGGCCCGGGTGCAGAGCCTCGAGCACATGTCACTCCCGGAGCGGGAGCCGGCATGAGCATGCCACCATCCTCCGGGGCGAGCGCGGCCGCGAGTCTCTCGGGGGTGGCGATCGCGGGGACCGGCTCGGCCCTGCCGCGCCGGGTCGTCACCAACCAGGACCTCGAGAAGCTGATGGACACGTCCGACGAGTGGATCGTCCAGCGGACGGGCATCCACGAGCGCCGCATCCGGGACGACGCCGAGGGGGAGTCCACGTCGTTCCTCGCCGCCCAGGCCCTCCGGCGCGCGATGGAGGCGGCCGGTGTCGGGGCGGACGACCTCGATCTCATCATCTGCGCCACGATGACGCCGGACATGCCCACGCCCTCGGTCGCCTGCATGGTGGCCGAGGCGGTCGGCGCCCGGCAGATCGGCGCGATGGACCTCTCCGCCGCGTGCTCGGGCTTCGTCTACGCCATGAACGTGGCGCACGCGCTCATGCTCGGCGGCGGCTACCGCTGCGTGGGCGTGATCGGCGCCGACTGCATCACCCGCCACTGCGATTTCTCCACCTATGGGCGCGCCGTGTCCGTGCTCTTCGGCGACGCCGCCGGGGCCTGCATCC